>DATJAE010000018.1:0-2047 GCA_035516595.1 Kofleriaceae bacterium
CTCGACTTCGTGACCGTGGCGTACGCCGGCGGCGCGACGACGCTCGAAGGGTCGTCGTGCCTCTATCCGGGCTCGCCGCCGCCGCTCAACGCCGCCGCGATCCGCGTGTTCGCCGAGCCGGGCAGCGCGTTCATCCGCAACACGACGATCGCGAGCAGCGCCGGTCATGGCATCGATCGCGGCTGGAATGGCCCGCCCGTGGTCAGCTTCCTCGGCAACGGCAACCAGCTGAGCGGCGTCGCGCGCTGCCAGGAGACCTACCCGACGCCGATCGGTGCGGCGTGCCCCGTGCCGGTGCCGTGCCCGATGTGACGCATCGTGCTCGCCGTTGCCGGCGCTTGCGCTCGTCGCCGTGCGCGCGGGGCGCCTACAACGAGGCATGCGCACCATGCTCGTCTTCGCACCGCTCGCGCTCGGATGTGCCACCGGCTCCTCGCCGCTGGCCGACTCGTCGCCGCAGGTCGAGCTGACCGCGAATCCCGGCGGCGTCGCCGGCCACGCGCGGTTCTCGCTGTCGCTGACCGCGTGGGTGCACGTTCACGAGCTCGGCGATGCCGCCACCTCGGGACAGCTCGCCGCCACGCTCGACGGCACGCCGCTCGCACTGGCGCCCGCGAGCGGCTACATGGACGGCGACGACCACTACACCGCGACGTTCGAGCTGCCCGCGACCGGCGAGATCGCGCGACAGGCCGCGACCAGCTCGACCGTATCGGTCAGCGATCAGGTGTCGACCTGGAGCGTCGAGATCCCGGCGCTGTTCGCGGACGACCTCGCGGTGGCGGGCCCGATGATGGCGAGCGAGGCGAACACCGCGGTGTGGCCGAGCGCCGCGACCAGCGAGCCGTGGTCGACGATCGACGCGGCGTGCATCTCGGTCGCGAGCCGCGGCGCGGCCTGTCACGGCGACGCGAGCGACGATCCGGGGATCAGCATCACCGAGCAGTACGTCCAGATCGACGTCGCCGCCCAGCCCGGCGATGGCTACACGCTGTGGGCCGAGCGCTGGGCGCATCCGCAGTCGTCGGGCGACGGACCGACGTTCTTCGCGACGATCCTCGACCAGGTCAGCGGCACGTTCGAGTAGGTCGCGGAGATGGCACGGCGCGCCGAGCACGCGCCGACAGCGACAACCACCCACAGGATCCCTCGCACGCCGGGTGAGGCGCACCGCGCGGACCGCGCAAGCCCGCGACCTCCGGTGTGCAGACCCTGGATCTTCGAGGGGCCGGCGACGAACTCTGACGGCCCTGGTTCGCACGTTGCACTACCGGTGGTCATGGCAACCGCGACGCCGCCACCACGCCCGCGGCGCTGGGTCGGCGCGATCCAGCTGGTCATCCTCGCGCTGATCGTCGCCGCGATCTGGCAGCTCGCGCGCCACCCGGTGGCGAGCCAGACGGTCGATTACTCGACCGCGTACGGCTGGATCGAGAGCGGCAAGGTGAAGGCGGTCGAGCTGTCGCAGAACGCGATCGACGGCGAGCTGATCGCGCCGGAGAAGATCGATCACCGGACGCTGCGCGCGTTCCGCGCCGAACGACCCGAGCGCGATCCGGGCCTCATGCCGCTGCTCCACGCCCACGGCGTGGGCATCCACGTCGTGGCGCCGTCGTCGGGGCTCGGCGCGCTGCTGTTCGGGCTGTTGCCGTGGGTCGCGATGATCGCCGCGGGGTGGTGGCTGATGCGCCGCGTGCAGAAGACGCCGCTCGGCGGCGCGATGCCGGGTGCGCTCGGCCGGCGCGCGCGCCGGTTCGAGAAGACCACGACCAGCGAGAAGTTCGACGACGTCGCCGGGCTCGGGACCGCCAAGCGCGATCTCCAGGAGATCGTGATGTACCTCAAGGAGCCGACGCGCGTGGCCAAGCTCGGCGCCAAGGTGCCGCACGGCGTGCTGCTGGTCGGGCCGCCGGGCACCGGCAAGACGCTGATCGCGCGCGCGGTCGCCGGCGAGGCCGACGTGCCGTTCCTGTCGATCACCGGCTCGGAGTTCATCGAGCTGTTCGTCGGGGTGGGCGCGGCGCGCGTGCGCGAGCTGTTCGCCGAC
>DATJAE010000019.1:0-38156 GCA_035516595.1 Kofleriaceae bacterium
CGCACCAGCCCGGCGAGCCGGCCCTCGCGGTCGCGATCGCCGAGCACCCACTCGCCATCTTCATCCGACCACCACGCCTGTTCCGGGATCGCCCGCGGCCTCACTTGACCGATGATACGCGAACTACGCGCGCGATCTCGCGGCTCAGTGCAGGCGGTCGTTTACAAGCTTGCGGTAACGCGCGATCAGGGCGGCCGTGGTGTCATCGTCGGCGTTGTCGACGTCGATCGCATCGCGCGACACGATCGCGATGGCGGGGATCTCGACGAGATCGCCGTAGATCGCGGTGTAAAGCCCCGCGTCCGGGTCTTGAACGATCGGGAAGGTCAGGTGGAGGCGGCGTATCGCCCCGAGCGCCTCGTCGCGATCTTCCACGGGGTCCAGCGACACCCCGATCACGGCGACGCGCGGACCGCGCAACGCCGCGGCCAGCTTCTCGATCCGGGGCAGCTCCTCCATGCACGGGTGGCACCACGACGCCCAGAACACCAGCACGGAGACGTCACGCAGCTCACGGGACAGCGGCACCTTGTTCCCCGTCGCGTCGACCACCTCGCGGTGCTCGAGATCGCCGCGGCGCCGCGCGCGCGGGTCGGCAGCGGTCGGACCGGCCCACGGGTCGGGAGCTGCGTCCGCGGGCGCGGCGGCCGGCGCGGACCGCGGCTTCGCGAGCTCCGGGCGCGGATCCGGCGGATCGGTCGCGCGGCCGCACGCCACGAGCGCGATCATCGCGAGCGCGCGCATCATCGCACCTTGTGCGCGTCGCGGATGCGCGCGAGCTCGGCGCGCGGAAGGTAGTGGCCGCGCACCACCACGCCGGCCGGGTGCGCGAGGTTCTCCACGCTCGCCAGCGGATCGCGGTCGAGCACGACCAGATCGGCGCGCGCGCCCGGCGCGATCGTACCGTCGTGCGGCCGGCCGAAGAACGCGTCGGCGCTCGACGTCGCCGCGCGCAGCACCGCGGCCGGCGACAGCCCGGCGCGCGCCATCGCGCGCAGCTCCTCGACGTAGCCGAACCCGGGCAGCTGGAACGTGTCCGGCGTGTCGCTGCCGACCAGCAGCGGCGCGCCGCGCGCGTCGAGCTCGCGCGCGATCGCAGCGAGCTGCGCGATCCGGGCGTCGCCGTCGGGCGGCGGCGGCGCGTCGGCGAGCGCCTTGTTCCAGGCGGCGAGCTCGTCGTCGCTCGCGAACGCCGCGATGCCCTCGCGCTGCGCGAGCGTCGTGCGGTCGCTGCCCAGCGCGACGGTGTAGAAGTCGAGCGTCGGGCAGTTCCACACGCCGGCGTCGCGCGTGCGGGTCGCGAGCTCGGCGAGCGCGGGCGCCGGCGCGGCCGCGGCATCGCGATAGCCCTGGAGGTGCTCGATCGACTTCTGGTGCGCGGCGAGCGCGGCGTCGATCCCGACCGTCTTCGGCACGTGGCCGACCACCGGGATGTGCGCCGCGGCCGCGGCCTCGACCAGCGCCTGGTACGCCGGCAGCTCGATGCCACCGATCACCTTGATCAGATCGTAGCCGGCCTGCTTCTGGTCGCGGACCAGCGCGCGCGCCTGGTCCGGCGTGATCGCCGTCGTGATCGGCGGCCCGGCGAGCACGAGCTCCGGCGCGACGCGATGCTCCGCGCGCAGCCGGTCGCGCGCGGTGAGATGGATCGGCATGCCCTGCATGCCGCGGATGGTCGTGACGCCGCACGCCAGCGACAGATCGAGCACGCGCTCGATCTCGGCCTCGCTGTCGGGCAGATGGACGTGCATGTCGGCGAAGCCGGGCACGAGGAACTGACCGCTCGCGCGCACCACGGTCGCGCCCGCCGGCGGCGCCACGCGCCCGACCGCGACGACGCGCTCGCCGTCGATCACGACGGTCTGGTGCGGCGTCACGCGCGCGTCGATCGGCGACACCACCGCGACATCGACGAACGCGAGCTGGCCGGTGGCGCGCGGCGCGGCCGGCGGTGGCGCGTGCGCCGCGCAGCCGACCAGCGCGAGCACGGCGAACCCGCGGATCACGGGCTCACCTCGAGCGTGCCGTGGTCGAACACGACGCGCTGTCCCATCGACGACAGTCCGAGCAGCCCGCCGACATCGCCGCCGAGCTGCGCGATCGTCTGCTCGAGGTACGGCCAGCTCGGCACGCGCAGCACGCGCACGGTCGCCTGCCAGGCTCCGATCGCGAGCGTCGCGCTGCCGAGATAGAGCACGAGCGGATGACCCTCGGCGTCGACCGTGTCGATCTCGGTGTCGCCAGGCTGCGGCTGCTGGCCGAGCCACAGCGTGTCGTCGTCCCCGGTATCCACCAGCAGGCGGATCGGCTGGCCGTCGAGCGTGACGTGGGCGAGCGCCGAGCCATCCACGACGTCGTAGGGCGCGCTCGGCCAGCTCGGGTCGCCCGGCGTGCCGAACACCAGCTGCGACGTGGTGAAGTCGATCGCGGTCGGGCCGGGCAACAGCCGATCGGTGCCGAGCGTGCCCACCACCGGCACGCCATCGATCGGAGGGTCCGGAACTTCGGGTCTGCCGTCTACCATCACCGCGCTACAACCGATGTCGAACGTCCCGGCATTCGGCACGGGATCGGGCGAGCCGAGCGGCTCTTGCACGAACGTCGTGGCGCTGCCGGTGTCGACCAGCAGCCACGCCGGCGCGCCGAGGTAGCGCGCGCTCCCGTGAACCCTGTCCACGACGCCGTCCTGGCGCGATACGACCAGCGGAAGCACGCTCGGGTTGCACGCGGCATCGACCGGCGCGGCATCCGGCGTCGCGGCACCGCCACCGCAGGCGGCGAGCAGGACCCACGGCGCACGCATGACGCAAGCAATGCACGGCGCGCGGAGCCCGGCAACGCGGACGGGCCGTTGCCTGCTGACCTGGTGCGACCACGGGTAGCGGGGCAAGACCGGCGATCGCGGAATGAATCCGGTTGTCGGCACGTCGATCCCGGATGGATACTGGCTGGATGCGACACGCAGGGTGGATCGTGCTGGCGGCGTGCGGGACGAGCGCACCGCCGCCCCCGGCGCCGGTCGAGTCCCCGCCGGCCGCGCCCCTGCCGGTCGCGCGGGCGCGCCACCCCAAGCCGGATCCGCTGTGCAAGACCAGCATGCTGCCCGACGACCGCACGCCCCGCGAGCGCGAGCCCGCGGCCCGACCCGCGGCGATGGGCTGCGCGGTCGCGGAGGGCAACGTGCTGTTCGACGAGGCCGCGATCCAGCGCGCCCCCGACACCGCGCCGCCCCACGCCGCGGCGGCGTGGGACCACAAGACGCCGCCGCGCTACCTCGATCGGATCCGCCGCCGCTTCGATCTCCGCGCCGACGAGCTCGATCGGCTCGACAAGCTCGGCGTCGCCGTCCCGGCGCGGCTGGCCCAGCCGAGCTACGTGTTCGCCTATCACGAGATCTTCCAGTCCGAGCTCCCGGTCTACATCTCGGCCGACTCGATCTTCCACGCGATCTTCGCGTCGCACGACTCGATCCTCGCGGCGCTCGAGACCGGCCGGCTCGCGCCCACCCTCGCCGAGGCGCTCGACGAGATGCACTGCGCGCTGCCGACCGCAGGCCTGCCCGACGACACCACGCGCGATCTCGATACCTACCTGGTCGTCGCGCGCACCCTGCTGTCGGGCGAACCGGTCGCGAGCGCGCTCGGCGACGACGCGGTCGAGCACGACGCCGCCGCGCTGGTCGCGAAGGCGACCGCCGCGAGCGAGCTCGCGCAGGTCCAGCTGTTCGGCCGCGACCGGATGATCGACTTCACCCAGTTCACGCCGCGCGGCCACTACGCCGACTCCGAGGACCTCCAGCGCTACTTCCGCGCCGCGATGTGGACGTCGCGCCTCGAGTTCAACCTGGTGTCGCGATCGTCGCGCAGCTCGGTGACGATCGCCGACCCGCGCGAGACCCCGCGCGAGGCGCTCGACGCGCTCGCGCTCGCCGACCTCGCGAGCTCGACCGGCGCGGCCAGGCACGTCGCGCAGATCGATCAGGCGTGGGCGGTGCTCGCCGGCAGGCGCGAGGACGTCTCGCTCGATCAGCTCGCGAGCTTCCACATCGCGGCCACCGATCCGGACGCGTTCGCCAAGCTGAAGGCCGCGATCGGCGGCGGCTTCCGCCGCACCACCCGCATGCACGTCATGCCGGAGGGTACGCGCGACCTGCCGGTGATCGCGACCCTGCTCGGCCCGCGGGTCGTGCCCGACGCGACCGCGCTGATGCCGCTGGTCAAGAGCGCCGTGCCCGACCGCGAGACCGCCGGGATCGCCGACGTCGCGTACGCGCTCGGCTTCGCGCCCGCCAGGCGCTTCCTCGCGGGCGAGCTCGCGAAGTATCCGACGCTCGATCACCAGCTCGACGTGTCGCGCGGCCAGCTCGCCGCGATCACCGCGGGCGACGACCTGTACAGCGCATGGCTGGTCGCGATCCGCGCGCTCGCGCACCCGGCGCGCGGCGCGCTGCCGAGCTTCGTGGCGACCGACACCGGCGCCGATCTGCGGATGAACACGATCGCCGCGGCCTACGGCCAGCTCAAGCACAACTACGTGCTGGTCGCCGGCCAGACCTACGCCGACTTCGGCTGCAACATCCCGGAGGGCTACGTCGAGCCGGCGCCCGACGCCTATGCCGCGCTGATCGCGTACGCCGAGCGCGGCTCGCGCGCCGCCGCGCTGCTCGATCCGTCCGACACCACGCACGTCAAGGCCTACTTCGATCGCACCGCCGCCGTCCTGCACATCTTGCAGACGATCGTCGCCGACGAGCTCGCCGGCCGGCCGCTCACCACCTCGGAGCAGCACTGGCTCGGCCAGGTCGCCGAGCTCTCGGTGATCGACGATCCGGGCATGACCGGCCATCCGCCGAGCTACGAGGGCTGGTACTTCGACCTGTTCTTCCAGACCGAGGCCGACGGCATGCGCGGCGCCGACTTCATCGCCGACTACCTGACCTCCGAGACCGGCATCGCGTACGTCGGCGCGACCGGGCCGCGGCTCGGCGTGTTCGTCGTCGATGCCGGCGGCGCGCCGCGCGCGTTCGTCGGCCCGGTCGCGCGCGCCTACGAGGTGCACGGCCCGCTCGCCGCGCGGCTGACCGACCAGACCGCGCCGAGCGCGCCCGGCCTGGCCGAGCCGTGGGCCGCGAGCTACACCCTGCCCGCGCCGCCCGAGCCGTCGTTCAAGCTCGAACACGACATGGCGACCAGCGAGCTCGTCTTCACGAGCGACGCCGCGCTCGGCCGCGCGAAGATCACGGTGCTCGATCACCACCGCCACCCGCTGCGCACGCTCGACGTCACGCTCGGCGCCGGCGAGACCAGGGTCGGGCTCGGCAGCAAGAAGCCGCTCGAGGCGCTGTACCTCGAGATCGGGCCGTGGCGGCACTACGTGATCGCGGACTCGTACCAGGAGATCCGCGAGGCGTTCGGCGCCGCGCGCGCGGCCGAGCCACAGGAAAACTAATCAGAAGCCGAGCGCGAAGCCGAGGCTCAGGTCGGCGGCGGCGCCGCTGTTGAGCAGCGGAGCGGAGCCGAGCGACTTGGTCACGGCGATCGCGGCGAGCGCCGACAGGTCCGCGACGAACGCGAGCTTGGGCGAGAGCCACTTGGTGTAGCCGACGCCGGCGCCGACCAGCAGCGGGCCCTGGGCCACCACGTCGGTGTCCTGGCCGGGCATCGAGTTCGAGAGCTTCACCGTGTTGCGCAGGATGCCGGCGCCGACCTGGCCCATGACGTGGACGCCCTCGCCGGTCTCGGACAGCGCGTAGCGCACGCGCAGCATGCCGGCCGGGCCCATCGTGGCGTGGCCGGCGACGTTGGCGCCGACCGGGAAGCCGAGCCGCGCCGCGATGCCGATCGCGATCTGCGGCGAGACCAGGTAGTCGACCTCGGGGATGACGATCACCGCGGGCAAGCTGCCGAAGCCGCCGGCGCTGAGCGGGTTCATGGTCTCGGTCTTGTCGCTGCCGGCCAGGTAGCCGAAGCCGGTGCCGCCGGTCACCGCGATCATCACCTTGCGGACGTGCGGGCCGGTCGGGACCTGAACGCCGGTGTCGACCTCGCCGCCGCTCGGCGCGCTCGCGGTCGTCGTCGTCGCGCCGCCGCCGCCGCCCGACGACTTGGCCAGCGGATCCTCGTCGTCGCCGACCTTGTTCGCGGTGGCGGGACCGCCGGCGGTGAGCTCCATGATGTTCGGCGAGCCCGCCGAGCCCTTGGCCGCGATCGGCTTGCCGTTCTCCCCGAACGCCGCGACGTAGTAGTGGACGAGCGAGCCCTTCATGCCCGACCCCGGGATGGTCCCGACGTACTTGCACTGGCCCTGCTTGTTCATCCGCACCTCGATGAACTCGGTCGAGCCCTCGGGCCGGAACATCACCGAGACCTTGGCGGCCTTGATGTCGGAGCCGAGCATCGCCTCGACCGGCTGGGGCTGGCCCGCCTTCGCGGTGTCGATCAGCGTGTGCTGCAGGCCCTTGACCGAGCCGCAGTCCTCCGACGGGCCACCGCTCTCGACCGCGAGGTCGCCCGCCGAGCCGCCCTTGGCCTGGCCGCGTGCCTCCTCGAGCAGCTTCGCCATCTCCGGCGACTTGTAGGCCGGCTCGATCTGGATCTTGGGATCGATGTTGAGCGCGGCGATGAACTGGGTCTTCGCGCCGTCGGCGTCGTTGTTGACGAACGCGACGATGCCGAGGTCGAGGTAGGCCTTCGCGGTGACCGGGTCCTTCTCGAGCTTGGACTTCTTGGCCTGCGCGAGCGCCTGGTTCAAGAACTTCTTGGCAGCGTCGTAGTCCATGGAGTCGTAGCTATCCATGGCCTCCTTCACCTTCTTCTCCACCTCGCCCTTGGGGTCGGCGTGAGCGAGCCTGGCTGCTCCGACCACGAGCGTTGCCGCCACGACGAGACTACGTGCCCTCATGCTGGTGTCATAACAAGAAAACCGTCGCGATCGACGGTCTTTGTAGTGACAGAGTTCGCGGCGCCGCCTTCGCAACGTAACCTAGCGTTCTGTAATGACGAACTCGACGCGCCGGTTCTGATCGCGGCCTTCCTTCGTGCGGTTGTCCGCGATCGGCACGGTCTCGCCGTAGCCCTTGGGCTCCATGCGATCGCTCGCGATCCCCTTCTTGATCAGGTAAATCCGCACGCTCTCCGCGCGCTTCTGGCTGAGCTTCAGGTTGTAGTTGTCGTCGCCCACCGAGTCGGTGTGGCCCTGGACCTCGACCTTGATCTTCGGGTTGTCCTTCATCGCCTGCGCGACCTCGTCGAGCAGCGCGAACGACACCGGCTTGATCGTCGCCTTGTTGAAGTCGAAGTACACGGTCTGCTTGAGCTCGATCTTCTTCTCGGTGACCACGACCAGCGCGTACTTCTTCGGGCAGCCGTCGGGCGGCACGCCGTACTCGTTCGGGCACTTGTCGTCCTTGTCGGCGATGCCGTCCTTGTCGTTGTCGGGATCGGGGCAGCCGTCCTCGTCCTGGAAGCCGTCCTTGTCCTCGGGATCGTTCGGGCACTGGTCCCTGATGTCGGGGATGCCGTCGTTGTCGTTGTCGGGATCGGGGCAGCCGTCCTCGTCCTGGAAGCCGTCCTTGTCCTCCGGATCGTCGGGGCACTTGTCGATGTTGTCGGGGATGCCGTCGTGATCGCGATCGCCGGGCGTCGTGCACCGGTCCTTGGGCGACTTGTCGATCGCGAGCTGCGCGTTCATCGCCGCGAGCTCGGCCTCGCCGCGCGCGTCGTAGTAGTTGCCCTCGTCGAGCGCGTGCTCGGCGTAGTCGTTGTGCGACTCGGCCATCGCGAGCTCGACCGGCGCGCACGCCTGCGCGCCGTGATCGCGCGCGGTCGCGATCAGCTGCTCGGTCGCGGTGGTCTGGTCGCGGACCTGCGAGCCGGCGCAGCCCGCCACGAGCGCGGCGATCGCGAGCCACCTCACTTGCTGTCGTCCTTGGCCGGGGCGACCTTGGCGGGCGCGGTGTCCTTGGACAGGTCGCGATACGGCAGCTTCGTCGGATCCTTCGCGCCGATCTCGGCCTCGGCCTCGGCCTTCTCGGCGGCCTCGGTCGCGAGCCGGCCGAACCGGTTGGCGCCCTGGTAGTCGGCGTGCGCCGCGACCTCGCGCGCCATGTGGAGGTACTGGGTCGCGCGCGTCCACCAGTACGGGCTGTACTTCTCGGCCTGGGCCTGGCGCGCGCGCTCGACCGCGCTGTCGGCCGACAGCGTGACCTGCTGGACGTACGCCACCGGACCGCACGCGGCGGCCAACATGGCGACGAGCGCCCACCGAGCCATCGCGGTCATCCTATCACCGCGCGCGCACGCGGCGGCCGTCGCGGCCGAGCTCGATCGCGACATAGATCGCCGATCCGAACATCGCGAGCAGCGACACCACGAACGCCCAGCCGAGCCGCACGCTGAACAGCGAGACGCCACCGCGGTGGCTGACGAAGCCCTCGTAGTCGCTCGCGGTGGCGAGCCGGTTCATGCCGCCGACCACCAGGACGAGCAAGAGCAGCGCGACCGCGCCGCCGGCGTAGAGCAGCGCGCCCTGCAGGCCCTTGCGGATCAGCAGCGACGCGACGTACCACGCGCCGACCACCAGCGCCGCGTGGCCGACCATCAGCGGCAGCACGAACACGCCGGCGAGCTTGGCCGGATCGACCCAGTACATCCACGCCCACGCCGGGTGCACCGCGTAGAAGTACAGCGCGATCGGCGCGACCACCGCGGAGGCGTGGAGCACGACCAGCGGGAACGCGGGCGAGCCGAACGGGCCGTCCGCCTTGATCCGATCGCGCGCGATCAGGGCGAAGCCGATCCCGAACAGCAAGTTCACCAGCGCGACGACTGGAATTGCGACCTCCGCAGCGAAGGTAACATTACTTCGATCAGCGGCGTTCGATCGGGGGCGTGCGGCTGCCGGTATCCGGATCCGACTCGGCGTTGCCGAGCAGCTTGCTCGCGGCGGTGAACTCGACCTGCGGCGTCTTGCCGTCGGGCGCCGGCGTCGGCACGTCGATCTCGCCCGCGACGAACGCGCTCTCGGACGCCGCGAGCACCAGCGGCGGCGCGCTCACCGTACCGTCGGCGGGCGTGCCGTCGTCGGGCTGCGGCCCGGGCGTGTCGTCGTGGCTCTCGACCAGGGCCGGCTCGGACAGCGAGCGCACCGCGGCGGCGACGTTGGTGACGACCCAGTCGTCGGCGGTGGCCGGCATCGGCGGCGCGGCGAGCGCCGACACCGTCCAGGCATCGCGCGAGCCGACCGGCACGCGCTCCATCGTCTCCTCCTCGCGGTGCGGCGGCGGCGGCGCGGCGACCTGCTCGCTGCTGGTGTGGCCCTCCGACTCGAGCGACGCGAGCGCGTCGTCGATCGCCTCCGGGCTGCCGATGCGGTTGAGCGCGGTGTCGATCGCGCCGACCGCGGGCGCCTCCTCGAACACGGTGGCCTCGAACTCGTCGTCGGCGAGGATCTCGATCTTCGGCGCGTCGTCGTCCTCGGCCTCGAGCTCGATCGCGAAGCGATCGGCGAGCACGTCGTAGGCCTTGCGCAGCGCGCGGCGCGCCGCGCTCGCCGTGAAGTCGCGCCGCACTCGCTCGTAGGCCGCGCTGGCCAGGCGGTCGCGCAGCACCGGCTCGCCGAGCACGCGCAGCACCTTGCGCGCGAGATCGATCGGATCGCCGGGCTCGAACAGCAGCGCCTCGCGCGCGTTCTCGACCACCATCTGCACGGTCTCGCGGCGCGGCGCGACGATCGCGCGCCGGCACGCCATGTACTCGAGCAGCTTGGTCGGATAGACCACGGTCGGGTTCGGGGTGAGGTCCGACGCGGCCGGCACGACGCACACCGACGCGCTCGCGATCAGCGCCGGGATCTCGTCGTGGTCGACCGGGCCGAGCAGATCGACCTTGCCCTCGAGCCCGAGCTCGCGGATGCCGTCGCGCAGCGCGGTCTCGAACTTCGGCGCGATCATCGGCCCCGCGATCACGAGCCGCGCGTCGATCTCGCGCAGGATCGCGACCATCGCGCGGATCAGCACGCGGACGCCCCGGCCCGGATCGATCGATCCGGTGTACAGGATGCGCGGCGGGCCGTCGCCCGGCGGCTCGTCCCAGTCGAAGCGATCGACGTCGACGCCGGGCGGCGCCAGCATCACGCGCTCGGGCCGGCCGCGGCCCTGCAGCGCCTTGGCCGCGGCAGGCGTCGGCGCGAGGACCAGATCCGCCGCGATCAGGCAGGCCTCCTCGTCGCGCCCGTACTGCGCGTCGATCTCGGGATCGAGCACGCTCTCGCCGAGCGGCGAGCGCGTCAGGTCGTAGACCACCGCGTAGCCGAGCCGCGCGCGCGCGTCGAGCACCGGCATGGCGCTCCAGCTGTCGCGACAGTGCACGATGTCGTACTCGGCGCCCTCGAGCTGGCGCTTGAGCGCGCGCTGGAACGCCTGGATCTGCGACCGCAGATCGGCCTCGTGATTGGGCACGCGCAGCACGCGCACCGAGCCCTGGCGCTCGACGTAGGCCTGCTCGCCCTCGCGCGAGACCAGCAGGTCGACCGAGTGCATCGCGGTGAGCGAGCGGATCACGTGGCGGAGCTGGACGCCGGCACGGCGCGGCCCGGGCACCGCGCAAAAACCGGTGAGCAGCACGCGGGGCATCGATTGATTCATCGTCGGGCAACTCGCCACAGCGTGCAAGCACCGAGTCGTTGCCTTGCGTCGCAGGTGCGGGTGCGTTATCTCCGCCCTCGTGAATCGGCTGATCGACTACCTGCGACAACACTTGATGATCGATTTTCAGGGTGATCTGACGGTGGCGAAGGTGAGGGAGCTCTTGGCCGGGGATGATAGCCGCGACGCCAAGTCGCTGCTCGCCAAGCTGGTCGCCGAACGGAGCGTCGAGGACATGATGCTGGTGCTCGCCGACTGCCTGCTCGAGCCGGTGCAGAGCGCGCTGACCGACGACGTCGTCCGCGAGCAGCTGCGCATGTACAGCGAGAGCTGACCCGGGCGCCGTGCTAGCTTCGTGGCATGGCAAATCCGGTGCCCGATTCCAAGACGCCCGCGCTGGTGGCGCTCGGGATGGTCGTTCTCGGCGTGGTGATCGCGGCCGTGCACGGCCTCGGCGGCGGCTCGATCGCGGGCGGCGTGATCGCCGCGGCGGGAGCGATCCCGGCGTGCATCGGGATCTGGAAGGGCATCCAGCAGGAGACCCAGGGGACGCTCGCGGTGTCGGTCGGCGCGGTGCTGGTCTCGCTTTCGGTGGGCGCGGTGTTGATCGTGCTGCGCGTGATCGAGCTAGTCCGGCACTAGGTGACCATGAGAGATCCAAGACTCGCGCTCGTCGCGCTCGCGTGTGCGGTGCTCGTGCGGACCGCCTCGGCCGCGCCCGGCAAGATCAAATACACCGACACCGCGATGGGCACGTACGTCACGGTGTGGTTCTTCACCGACAACGAGGAGGGCGCGTCCAAGGCCGCGGCCGACGTGTTCGCCGAGATGCGCCGGCTCGACGCGCTGATGACCAACTTCAACAACACGTCGGAGATCGGCCGGATCAACGCGGCCGCCGGCGATCACCCGGTCGAGGTCTCGGACGAGACCCTGCTCGTGCTCGATCGCGCGATCGACGTATCGAAGCGCTCGGGCGGCGTGTTCGACATCACGGTCGGCGCGTTCAAGGGGCTGTGGAAGTTCGACGAGGACATGGACGCCGACTGCAAGGCGGGCAAGCCGAGCTGCAAGCTGCCCGATCCGGCCGACGTCAAGCGGCGGCTCGCGCTCGTCAACTGGAAGGACCTCGTCATCGACCACAAGAAGAAGACGGTGTTCCTGCGCCACAAGGGCATGGCGATCACGCTCGGCGGGATCGCGAAGGGCTACGCGGTCGACAAGTGCGTCGCGATCCTCAAGAAGGACGGCTTCGCCGACTTCATGGTGCAGGCCGGCGGCGACATGTACGTCGCGGGCAAGAAGGGCGACGAGCCGTGGCAGGTCGGCATCCGCGACCCGCGCGGCCCGAGCGACGCGCTGTTCGCCGGCATGCCGATCACCGATCACTCGTTCTCGACCAGCGGAGACTACGAGCGCGGCTTCGTCAAGGACGGCGTGCGCTACCACCACATCATCGATCCGCGTACCGGCAACCCGGCGCGCGCGTCGCGCTCGGTCACGATCCGCGCGCGCGACGCGTTCACCGCCGATGCGTGGAGCAAGGTGATGTTCATCTACGGCTGGAAGGCCGGGATGGACATCATCAAGCGCGAGCATCTCGACGACTTCGAGGTGGTGTGGGTCGACGACAAGAACGACGTCCACATGACGCCCGGCATCGCCAAGGAGCTGCGGATCGTCAAGCAGCCGACCGACGGTCCGTAGGCACGGTCTCGATCTCGATGCCGTGCGCGGGATCGACCCAGCGCGCGAGGGCGGCCGCGGCCGACTCGGGCGTGACCTCGCGGTAGCGCGCGAGATCGGCGGCCAGGCCGTCGGGCTCGCCGGTGTAGAGCGCGTAGTTCTGGAGCATCGCGGCGCGCCGGGCGAGCGTGACCAGCGACCAGATCGCGCCGGCCTCGCGCCGGCTGAAGGCCCGGGCGAGCCCGGTGGCATCCGGCGGGCGCGCGCACTCGTCGTCGAGGATCGCGCGGATCTCGGCCAGGTCGGCGCCGGGGCGAGCGTCGACCGCGACGTGGAGCTCGCCGCCGAGCCGCGTGTTGGTCGTCCAGGCCGCGACCCGCTGCGCGAGCTGGCGCTCGTAGACCAGGCGGCGCCACAGCGGGCCGGTGCCGGCGAGCGCCCAGGCCGCGACGACCAGATCGAGCTCGGCCTCGCCGCCGGTGAACGTGGCGGGCCCGAGCCAGGCGCGGTGGACGCGGCGCAGGCTCGCGAACGGATCCTCGACCTGGAGCCGCACCGGCTGCGGCGGCGGCGCGGCGATCACCTGGCGCGCCGGCCGGGTCGAGCCCGGGAAGCTGCCGAAGTAGCGCTCGACCAGGTCGAACGCCTGATCGAGCTCGACGTCGCCGGCGATCACGAGCTGCGCGTTCGCCGGCACGTACCACGTGCGGTAGAACGCGATCACGTCGTCGAGCGTCGCCGCCTGGATGTGCTCGTGCAGGCCGATCCCGAGATAGCGGTGCGGATGGCCCTCGGGGTAGAGCGCCGCGGCGACCGCGAACTGATCGGGACCGTACGGTACGACCTCGTAGCGCTTGCGCCGCTCGGCGCGCACGACCGACTGCTGGCGCGCGAGCCGCTCGGCACCGTCGTCGGCGAACCCGGGCAGGAAGTAGCCCATGCGATCGGCTTCGAGCCACAGCGCGAGCTCGAGCTGCTCGGCTGGTACGACCTCGTAGTATGCGGTGCGATCGGCGGCGGTCGACGCGTTGGCCTCGCTCGCCCCGGCGCGGCGCAGCACGTCGTAGTGGTGGCGCGGCATGTGCGCCGAGTTCTTGAACAGGTGCTCGAACAGGTGGGCCAGCCCGCTGCGCCCGGGCTGCTCGTCGGAGCTGCCCACGCGGTACCACGCGGCCACGCACACCTGCGGCGCGCTCGGATCGCGGTGCACGATCACGTCGAGCCCGCAGCGCAGCGCGCGCCGCGCGACCGCGATCGCCGGCACGTCGCTCACGGCTTGGCCCCGCGCAAGGACAGCGCGAGCTGGTAGAGATGGCGGCGCGGCTTGCCGGTCCGGATCACGAGGCGCGCGGCGGCGTCGCGTGGGCCCAGGCCCTGCGCGAGCAGCGCGCGCAGCTCGGCCTCGATGTCGAGCTCGACCGGCCCGGCCGGTGCACCCGCGACGACCAGCGTGCACTCGCCGCGCGGCGGCGCGCCGGCGTAGCGCGCGGCGAGCTCGCCGAGCGTGCCGCGCACGTGCTCCTCGTGCAGCTTGGTGAGCTCGCGGGCCAGGCTCGCGCGCCGATCGCGGCCGAGCGCGAGCGCGAGCTCGCCGAGCGTCGTGGCGACACGCTCGGGCGCCTCGTAGAAGATCAGCGTCGCCGGCTCGCCCGCGAGCTTGCCGAACAGTGCATGGCGCGCGCCGGCCTCGCGCGGCGGGAAGCCGACGAACTGGAAGCGCGCGCTCGGCAGCCCCGAGCCGAGCAGCGCCGCGATCGCGGCCGACGGCCCGGGGATGACCTCGAGCCGCGCACCGGTCGCGAGCGCCGCCGCGATCACCCGCCCGCCGGGGTCCGAGATCCCCGGCATGCCGGCCTCGCTGATCACCGCGACCCGCTTGCCGCCGTGCAGCGCGGCGGCGAGCTCGGCGGCGCGCTCGGCCTCGTTGCCCTCGAAGTACGACACCAGCCTGGCCTCGGCGCCGCCGACGTGCGCGAGCAGCGTGCGGGCCGAGCGCGTGTCCTCCGCCGCGATCACGTCGGCCTCGCGCAGCACCCGCGCGGCGCGCGGCGACAGATCCTCGAGGTTCCCGATCGGCGTGCCGACGATGAACAGCGTGCCGGTCATTCGCGCGTGAGCGCCTCGATGTCGACCGACGTCCCCATCTCCGCCTCGAGGTACTTCTTCAGCCGGTCGAGCATGCGCTTCTCGAGCTGGCGCGCGCGCTCGCGGCTGACCTGGTACCGATCGCCGATCTCCTGCAGCGTGAGCGGCTCGTCGGTCAGCCAGCGCTCGCGGAAGATCGTCTGCTCGCGGCCCTCGAGCGTGTTCGCGAACGCCTCGAGCTTGCCGCGCAGCAGCGTGCTGAACTCGCTCTGCGCGACCGCGCGATCCGGCCGCTCGTCGTCGCTCGGCAGGTAGTCGAGCCGGGTGCGCGCGCCGTCGTCGTCGCCCGAGCCGATCGGCGCGTCGAGCGAGGCCTCGGGCGCGGCGAGCCGGCGCTCCATCTCGACGACCTCCTTCTCGGGGACGTCGAGCTTCTCGGCGAGCAGCGCCGAGGTCGGCTGGAAGCCGAGCTGCTCGAGCTTCTCCCGCTCCTTGCGCAGGTTGAAGAACAGCTTGCGCTGCGCCTGGGTCGTGCCGATCTTCACCAGCCGCCAGTTGTTGAGCACGAACTTCAGGATGTACGCGCGGATCCAGAACGCCGCGTAGCTCGACAGCTTGACGCCGCGATACGGATCGAACTTGCTCACCGCCTGGATCAGCCCGACGTTGCCTTCCTGCACCAGGTCCAGCAGATTCTTGTGGGCGCGGCGGTACTCGTACGCGATCTTCACGACCAGCCGGAGGTTGGCCTCGATCAGACGACGCGCCGCGGCGCTGTCGCCGTGCTCGACCAGCCGGACCGCGAGGTCGTGCTCCTCCTCGGGGGTGAGCAGCGGATAGCGCCGGGTCTCGGCCATGTAGACCGACAGCGGGTCGCGGCGCGCCAGCGATCTGCCGCGCGGCTCGGGGACCGGTGGCTCGACCTCCGGCTCGTCGTGCGACTCGTCACCGACGTCGATCGCGCCGGCGACGTTCACCAGGTCGGTGTCGAGCCCTTCCTCGGGGCCTTTGTCCTCGTCGTCCGAATCGGCCTCTGGCTCGGCGCTTGCCCGGTCGAGCACCTCGACCTCCGGCTCGGGCTTCTTCGTGCGACCCTTGCCGGCGCCCCTGTTCTTCCGCTCGGCCATCGCTCCGAGCGACCATACTACACGGCCTCACCGCGCGCAGTCGTTCGAAGCCACGTGGCGGTTCGAGCGTTGCCCCCTATAATCGAACGATATGCGCAGCAGGTTGAACCTCGCCCTGGTGGTGGCAGCCGGGGCGATGGCCCTGATCCTCACCGTGATCCGCCGCTCGCCCGAGGGTGTGGTCACGCTCGGGCTCGAGACCCAGGACGTGCGTGCGGCGCCGGGCGAGGCCGATAACCCCAATCACGATCTGTCGGCGCTCAAGATCTTCAACATGACGCTGGTCCGGATCAAGGAGCGCTACGTCGACCCGTCGCGCATCGATCCGATGAAGATGCTGTACGCCGCGCTCGATCAGGTGCAGTTCAACATCCCCGAGGTGCTGGTCGAGCCCGACGCGCAGCACCACAAGGTGACGGTCGAGGTCAACGACAAGCGCGAGGTGTTCGACACCGACGACGTCGACTCGCCGTGGCGGCTGTCGAGCAAGCTCAAGCGGATCTTCCAGTTCATCGAAGCGAACATGAACAACGGCGCCGACCTGTCGAAGGTCGAGTACGCCGCGGTCAACGGCATGCTGTCGACGCTCGATCCGCACTCGATCCTGATGGACCCCGAGCAGGCGCGCGACATGGACGTCTCGACCAGCGGCAAGTTCGGCGGCCTCGGCATCGTGATCCGGATGATCGATCGCAAGCTCACCGTCGTGAAGCCGATGAAGGACACCCCGGCCTGGCACAAGGGCATCAAGGCCGGCGATCACATCGTCAAGATCAACAACGACCCGACCGAGAACCTGACCTCGAACGAGGCGGTCGATCGCATGCGCGGCGAGCCGCACACGCCGGTCACGCTGTGGATCGAGCGCAAGGGCGAGCCGTCGCTGCTGCGCTTCGATATCGTGCGCGACATCATCCGGGTCTCGCAGGTCGAGCACAAGCTGCTCGAGCACAACGTCGGCTACATCCGGGTCAAGCAGTTCTCGAAGGGCATCGCCTCCGATGTCGCCGACGCGATGAAGGAGATGTCGGCGCAGGGCGCGACGTCGTGGATCCTCGATCTGCGGTTCAACCCGGGCGGCCTGCTCGAGGAAGCGGTGCAGCTGTCGGACCTGTTCGTCGACTCCGGCACGCTGGTCACGACGGTGTCGGGCCGCGACCGCGAGGCGCGCCGCGCCGAGCGCGGGTTCGGCGACACCACGTCGTCGCTCGCGGTGCTGGTCAACGGCGGCTCGGCGTCGGCGTCCGAGATCGTCGCCGGCGCGCTCAAGAACCTCGATCGCGCCGCGATCATCGGCACCCGCACGTTCGGCAAGGGCTCGGTGCAGGAGCTCTACGACAACGACGATCACAGCAAGCTCAAGCTGACGATCGCGCAGTACCTGACGCCCGGCGATCGTTCGATCCAGAACCTCGGGATCGTCCCCGACATCCAGCTCCAGCGGATGTACATCCCGGAGAAGAACGACTCGCCGAGCGACTTCGTGCGCATGCTCGCGCCGACCCACACCTACGGCGAGAAGGATCTCGACGCGCACCTGGTGTCGACCTACGCCAAGGACGGCGACAAGCCCGCCTACGAGGTGCCGTTCCTGGTCGATCGCAAGAAGCCGGCCGACGGCGACGCCAAGACCGCGCCGCCCGACGAGGACGATCCGCCGGACGACGACGACATCACCGAGGACTTCGAGATGCGGTTCGCGCGCGACCTGGTGTCGAGCGTGAGCGCGTCGACCCGGCCCAAGCTGGTGGCGGGTGCCGCGAAGCTGGTCGCCAAGACCCACGCGGATCAGGAGAAGGAGCTGATCGCGGCGCTCGCGCAGATCGGCGTCGACTGGTCGCCGGCGGTCGCCTCGACCGACAACGCCAACCTCGACGTCTCGCTGTCGATCTCGCCCGACGCCGCGATCAAGGCCGGCCAGGACATCGGCGTCACCGCCACGGTCAAGAACACCGGGCCCGGCACCGCGTGGCGCGTGCTGCCGCGCATCCAGTCGGACGACTCGCTGTTCGAGGACGTCGAGTTGCCGATCGGCAAGGTCGGGCCGGGCGAGACCAAGACGTTCACCGCCAAGCTCAAGGTGCCGGGCGACGCGCTCGATCGCGTCGAACGGCTCGGCCTCGAGGTCCGCGAGGCGCGCAACGCGCCCACCCACGTCGCGGAGTCCGAGGTCCGGGTCGAGGCGCCGCCGCGCCCGGTGTTCGCCTACGCGTGGCAGCTCGTCGACGATTCCAACGGCGACGGCCTGGTCCAGCGCGGCGAGAAGTACCGGCTCCAGGTCACGGTGAAGAACACCGGCATGGGCCCGAGCTCGGAGGAGACCGCGGTCGTGCTGCGCAACGCGACCGGCGACGGCGTGCTGCTCGACAAGTCGCGGTTCGTGATCGGCGTGCTCGCGCCGGGCCAGACCAAGGACCTCGAGTTCCCGCTGTCGACCGACGCCGGGTTCAAGGCCGACGAGCTCACGCTCGAGCTCATGGCCTACGACTCGGATCTCGACGTCCAGTCGAGCGACAAGCTGCACTTCAAGCCGCGGCCGCCGGTGCAGGCGATGCCCGCGCCGACCGCCGACGTCACGGTCAAGACGCCGGTCGCGATCCGCGCCGGCGCCGCCGACGACACCAGCGTGGTCGGCAACGCGCCGCGCGGCGCGAGCTACCAGGTGCTCGGCGTGTTCGGGCCGTGGACCAAGGTCAAGCTCACCAGCGCCGGCAAGGTCGGCTTCATCGCGACCACGAGCCTGGCGGCGGGCGGCGCCGGCACCGGCAGCTACGCGCCGTTCTGGGCGACCACGCCGCCGCTGATCAACCTCGCGAGCAAGAGCCTCGAGACCAACAGCGACACCTACCACCTGCAGGGCGCGGCGACCGACGACCAGCACGTCGAGGACGTCTACATCTTCGTGTCGAACCAGAACGCGAAGATCGAGAGCCGCAAGGTGTTCTACCGCTCCAACCGCGGCGCCAAGGACGGCAAGCAGCTCGACTTCACCGCGGATCTACCGCTGTGGCCGGGCTCGAACATGGTCACGGTGATCGCGCGCACCAGCCCGGAGGTGCGTTCGGTGAAGACGATGTACGTCTTCCGCGACCCGGCGCGGACTGCTCAAACGCCCTGAACGCCTGGAGGTCTGGCATGATCGTGAATGCCGGCAAAACGGCCGGCGTCCCACGACCATGCGAGTCCTCCCGTTCGTCCTCGTCGCCGCGCTCGCGGCGCCCGTGCTCGCCGACGACAACGTCGCCGGGACCTACGACGCCAAGTTCGAAGAGGCGGGCAGCACGTGCAACCCGCCGCCGGTCGCGCTCGGTCGCGGCAAGGTCACGATCGAGGTCAAGAGGACCGGCGTCACCGTCAACACCGACCTCATCCCGCTGATGGTCGGCAGCATCCAGAAGAACGGCAAGATCACCGCGAAGACGCTCAAGGTGGTCGGCACGACCGTGCAGGGCCTGTCGGGCAAGTACTCGACCTCGGGCCGCGTCGACAACGGCATGCTCGCGCTCGTGCTGGTCGCCGAGTACATCCGCCAGGACAACAACAAGCCGTATTGCACCCAGTCGTGGAACGTCAGCGGTCTGCGCCAGGACGCCAAGGCCGGCTCCAAGGACCAGCCCTGAGCTCAACAGCCGGTGGGCTTCCAGCTCGGCTCGTAATCGCCGTAGTCGTTGGTGTAGATCGTCGCGCCGGGCTCGCTGGTCTCGGGCAGGCAGGCCGGCCCGTACAGCGTGTAGGAGCAGCCCGGGTTCGAGTTGTGGGTGCAGTCGTAGTCCTGATCCATCTCGAGCGCGTACGGATCGATCAGCGTCGTGAGGTCCATGCGGCCGAGCGGCGCGTTCGCGGCGGTCGAGCTCGGGTCCTTGAAGTACTGGGTCTGACCGCGCGGCGCTCCCGCGTTGGTCTCGTCGGACAGATCGAACGGCGCGTGCGGACCGCCGAGGTCGTGCGAGTTGCGCCAGTAGCTGGTGGTCGGGATGTCCGCGATCGTGTACGGCTGCGCGCCCTGGTTGTCGTTCGCGGTGACCTGCGCGTCGTGCAGCTCCTTGTCCTGCGACATGATCATGCGGTTGTACTCGCCGCCGCCGCACGAGCCCGGATCGCTCGAGGTCCCGCCCTGCCCGCCGATCACGCGATACAGCTTGACGACGTGATCGAGCATGCGCGTGCCGTCCTGCATCAGCACCGAGCCGTCGAGGCGGTGCGTGATCGTGAGGAACACCGCTTGCGACGACGGATCGAGCTTGCTCCACAGATCGCAGGTCGACGCGAGTTGCCCGCCGACTAGGCCATTCGACTGCGTCACGGTCGGCTCGGCCTGGAGCCACGCCAGGTAGCTCGCGATCAGGCGATCGCGATTGCCGTCGAGCGTCATCGGATAGCTCGCGCCATCGCGCGGCGCGTCCGCCGCGACCGAAGCGGCGTCATCGCCGCCGGGGCCGTCGGGCAAGGCCGGGTGCGCGCTGCTGCAACCCAGCGCGGCGAGCGCGCATGCGGCGAGCCATCGCATGCCGCCCATTGTCTTCCCGTGACAGCTCGGTCGCACGATCGAATCGGTCGTGTCACCTACATGTGACGGAATCGACGCAGCGCGCCACCTACCTCGCCCACACCTCGGCGATCGTGGCGCCGTCGGCGTCGACCGCGAACACGCGGTGCAGCTCGGGAGGGATCGCGCACGGGTGCGAGCTCGGCGAATACACGATGACCCAGTCGGCGTCCGCCGGCTCGTTGACCATCGTGTTCCACAGGTCCTCGCGAAACCACCCGATGTGCTCGAGCGGATGCAGACACTTCCGGCTCACCTTCGCGCGCGGCGGGGCGTGCGCGTTGATGTAGCCGACCGCGCTCGCGACGCCCTCGCCCCACCACGCGGTCTCGAACCAGCCGCGGGCCGCAACGTTGCCGGCGCCGCCGGTCTGCTCGGCGAAGTAGTCGAGGTAGTACGGATGGATTCGCACGAGCACGATCGCGAGGTAGACGACGAGCGCGCCCGCGATCGCGAGGAACGCCCGGCGAGCCCGGCGCTCGACGAGGCTCGCGAGGTAGTCCCAGCCGGCGGCGGCACACAGCGCGAGCGCGACCACGCACGGCAGCACGTAGCGCACGCCGTCCTGGCGCACCGGCGACGCCGCGACGCCGAGCGGGATGACCAGCCACGCCGCCATCACCAGCGCGCTGCGATCGCGCGCGCGCGCCGAGCGCACGCCCCACGCGATCGCGCCGACCAGCGCCCCGAGCGGCAAGGTCGCGACCAGGTAGACGCAGAAGTAATACGGCGGCGGGGTCGCGGTCGCGATCCCGAGGAACGGCTCGGTCTCGTGGGTGTGCGACAGCGTCGCGAGCGACGCGCCGAGCATCGCCAGCGGGTGCAGCCACAGCCGCGGCCACACCAGGTAGAGCGTGCAGAGCGCGGTCGCCGGCAGGATCAGCGCGGCCTCGATCGCGGTCCGCCAGCGCCGCGCGGCCGGCGCGTAGACGACGACGATCGCGAGGCACAGCGGGCCGCACAGGCCGTTGATGAAGCGCGAGGCCGTCGCGATGCCGATCGCGGCGCCGACCGCGACCAGGCGCGCGCGCAGCCGGGGCGGCGACGGATCGCCGTCGCTGGCGCCGAGCGCGAGCAGGATCGCGAGCGTCCACCACAGCACGCTCGGCGACTCGTGGCCGACGATCTGACCGTGCGCGACCAGCGGCGGCAACAGCGCGGCGATCGCGCCGGCGAGCACGCCGACCCGCAGCCGGTACAGCCGCGCGCCGATCGGCACGAGCAGCGCGCAGCCGAGCGAGATCCATACCGCCGACAGCGCGCGCGCCGGGCCGTAGCCGTCGGCGAACTGCGCGCCGATCCCGGCGAGGTACTTCATCACCGGCGGGTGCTCGCCGTTCCATGCCCACGACGACGGCCGCAGATCGAGCGCCAGGATGTTCGTGATGTAGTCGCGGCCGGCCGACCAGTTGACGTCCTCGTCCCAGGTCTGGCCGAACCCGGAGAGATCGATCCAGCGCACGATGCACGCGACGGCGAACACCGCGCCGATCGCGATCCACAGGTCGCGCGGCACCGCGCGCAGCCGCGCGCGCGCGAGCATGCACAGCGTGCCGACGATGATCAGCAACAGCGCCGCGGCGATCGTGCCGTCGAGCGGGCTCGCGCCGGCCCACGCGCCAAACGCCGCGCGCTCCGGCGGCTCGGGCGCGAGCGAGCTCGCCGGCACGTACTCGAGCGCCTCGTCGCCGCGCCGGCCGACCGGATGCCACACCAGGCGCGCGTCGCCGGCGGTCGCGAACCGGATCGCGGTGGCGCCGGGCGGCAGCACGACCCGCGCCTCCTGCGTGCCGCGCCCGATGACGTCGCGGCCCGCGACGGTGAGCCGGGCCGGCGTCTCGCTCTGGAACCCGACGATCACCGGGCCGCCGCGCGCGATCGCGAGCGAGCCGGCGAGCGCGTGCGAGCCCGGCGGATCGCGCGGCTCGCTCGGCGCGGGCGCGAGGCGATCGAGCGGCGCGGTCGCGAGCAGCGCGCGCAGCGCGAGCAGCGCGATCGCGAGCGCGATCGGGATCGCGCCCCAGTAGCGGCGGATCATTTCACGCGGCCCAGGCACTGGAAGTCGCGCGCCTTCTTCGCGAGGAAGCTGTAGTACTCGCCGCTCTGCAGCATGCCGGGGACGTGCATGGTCACGATCTCGTAGCCGCGGGCGAGCCAGAACCCGGTGTTGCAGCCGAGCGGGGTCGGGGTCGGCGTCGGATGGATCGAGTAGCACGAGAACACGAACGTCGGATCGTAGGTCGCGAGCAGCACCTCGTCCGCGAACTTGGTGTGGCCGGCGCGCGCGCGCACGCGCGGCGTGTCGTGCGCGATCTTCTCGGAGACCAGCCCGAACACGTCGATCGCGCGCATCCGCGCGAAGTACGGCTGCGCGCCGGCGCCGCCGACGATGCTGAAGTCAGTGTCGCGGAAGCAGCCGGCCATCGCGCGGCCGATCTGCGCGCGATCCTCGGTGTAGACGAT
Source organism: Kofleriaceae bacterium (assembly GCA_035516595.1). GTDB lineage: Bacteria > Myxococcota_A > Polyangia > Haliangiales > Haliangiaceae > JABFXX01. The sequence goes on from DATJAE010000019.1 coordinate 22,550, forward strand.
GAGGAACGCCGGCGTGTCGATGATGCCGCGATCCGCTGCGAAGTTGCCCCACCGAAGGCTGCGCTCGGTGAGCAGCAGCTGGCTCGCCGCGAACCCGAGCACGAGCGCGCTCGCCGCGATCACCGCGACCGGCCGGCGCGCCGCGCTCGCGAGCAGCGCGACCGCCGCCTCGAGCCCGAGCACGACCGCGATCGCGGCGAGCACGAACATCGGCATGATGAAGCGGTGCAGCCCCATGAAGTCGCCGCCGACGCTCACCGCGTATGGCAGGTAGATCGCCGCGAGCACGCCGCACGACAGCGCGAGCGCGAACCGCGGCGTGCGCGCCCTGACCCGGAACAGCCCGAGCGCCGCCAGCGGGAGCGCGAACACCAGCTTGGTCTGATCGAGCCAGCTCCACACGTAGTACAGCCCGCCTTGCCACATGTCGCGCGCGAGCCGCGCGGCCTCGCGCGGCGGGAACCACGGTCCGGTCGCCTTGACGTAGTACGTGTTCGGAAACGGCCAGCCGTAGTACCAGTACCGCCACGCGAAGAACGGGCCCCACAGCGCCACGAGCAGCGCGGCCGCGATCAGCTCGGCGCGCCCGATCACGCGGCGGCGCGCCGCGACGTTGCACGCGATCCGGACCACGCCGAGGCCCGCGGCGACGAGCAGGCCCTCGGGCCGGGTCATCGCGGCGAGCGCGAGCGCGATCCCGGCGCGATGCAGCGCGCGCGGATCGTGCTCGGCCGCGACCACGCCGTCGAGCGCGATCGTGCACAGCAGCGTGAACAGCTGGGTCTCGAGCCCGCCCGAGCTCCAGCACGCGAACCCCGAGGCGCATGCGAGCAAGAGCGGCGCGACCGCGGCCCACGGCGACCGGCGCCCGAGCGCGCGCTCCATCACCTGGAACACCACGAACAGCGTCGCGACCGCGCAGCCGGTGCCGAGCACGCGCGACGTGATCTCGGGCGGCGCGCCGACCGCCATCAGCCCGCCGAGCACGACCGTCCACAGAAAGCTCGTATAGCCCTCGACCCGCCAGCCGAGGTTGAACGTCAGCTGGCCGTGCTCTGCGAGATTTCGCGCATAGACGAACGAGATGTACGCGTCGTCGGTCACGAAGTTGTACGCGAGCGAGTGCAGCACGAGCACGATCGCGGCGATGGCGAGCAGGAGCCAGCGCAGGCGATCCGAGGTCATCCGCGCCGATACTACCCGACGGCCGCGATGGTAACCTGTTCGCGATCGATGGAACCCCGCTCGCCGCGGCCTCTCGGTGACGTGCTCGGCACCGGCGCGCTCGCCGGGCTCGTCGCCGGGTTCGCCGCCGGGGCGATCGACGCGATCTGGTCGTGGGCACCCGCCGCGCAGTTCGTCCGCCACGCCGGGGCGCGGCTACGCTTCGTGCTGTACACCGCGCTGTCGCTCGGCGGCGCGGGATTGCTCGCAGGGTTCGCGGCGGCCGCGCTGCTCGTGTGGATCTCGCGCGGCACCCGGCTCGGCGAGCTGTGGCGGTTCGCGCTGCGCGATCACGCGGCCCGGCGCGCGGCCGACCCGCGCGGCGCGGTGGTCGGGCTGTCGATCGTGCTCGCCGGCGCGCCGGTGCTCGCGCTCGCGATCTACCTCGCGTACCGCGCGACGCTCCCGGTGGTGGTGGCGAGCCATGCGATGGGCCTCGCCGTGCTCGCGGTGATCGCGGCGACGCTCGCCGCGCTCGCCGGCGCGGTGGTCGCGACGTTCCTGCTCGCGCGGCCGATCGAGCTCGCGCTCCAGCCGCTGGCGCTGCGCGTGCGCGCGGTGTCGTCGGTGATCGCGCCGTTCGCGACGCTCGGCGCGCTGATCGCGATCGCCGGCGCGGTGTGGGCGGCCTCGCAGTGGCAGACCGTGCGCGACCTTCACCTGCGCGGCGCGGCGATCGCGCTGGTCGCCGCCGCGCTGACGCTGCCAGCGTACCGGCCGGCGCGCGCCGCGGTCGCGCGGTCCGCGCGGATCGCGCCGTGGCCGCGCCGCGCGATGTGGGCGGCGCTGCCGTTCGCGCTGCTCGTCGCGATCCTCGCGGCCGGCGGCTCCGCGCAGGTGATCAAGGCCGCGTCGGCCTACACCGGGCTCGGCGCGCCGATCGCGCGCGGGCTGCGCGCCGCGTTCGATCGCGACCACGACGGCTACTCGCGCTACCTCGGCGGCGGCGATTGCGACGACAGCGATCCGACCGTCCACCCCGGCGCGCCGGAGATCCCCGACGACGGCATCGACCAGAACTGCGTCGGCGGCGACGCCGACACCCACACCCCGCGCGAGGACATCGCGTGGGTCGCGCCGCCCGCCGCGGTGCCGAAGGACTTCGACGTCCTGTTGCTCACGATCGACACCACGCGCGCCGATCACCTCGGCATGTACGGCTACGCGCGGCCGACCTCGCCGAACCTCGACCGGCTCGCCGCCGACGGCACGGTGTTCGTGAACGGCTGGGCCCACGCGCCGTCGACCCGGTATTCGATGCCCGCGATCCTGACCGGCCGCCTGCCGCTCGACGTCTACTACGACACCTCGATCCAGGGCTGGCCGGGGCTGTCGCTCAAGGCGACCACGCTCGCCGAGGAGCTCACGCCGCTCGGCTTCTACTCGGGCGCGATCACCAACTACTGGTACTTCGAGCCGCAGCGCCGGATGAACCAGGGCTTCGCGTCGTACGACAACGAGGACGAGAAGCTGCACGGCGCGATCGCCGGCGCCGGCCCGGAGCGCACGCGCGGCAGCTCGTCGCGCCAGCAGACCGACAAGGCGATCGCGTTCGTCGACCAGCACGCGGCCGAGCGCTGGTTCCTGTGGGTGCACTACTACGATCCGCACGCCGACTACGAGCCGCACCCCGAGGTGCCGTCGTTCGGCAGCGATCCGATGGCGCTCTACGACGGCGAGATCCGCTTCACCGACCTCCACATCGGCCGGCTGCTCGACGAGCTGCGCGCGAAGGGGCTGTACGACAAGACCGTGATCGTCGTGACCGGCGATCACGGCGAGGGCTTCGGCGAGCACGACGTGTTCCACCACGGCTATCATCTGTACAGCGCGCAGACCAAGGTGCCGCTGATCGTGCGCGTGCCCGGACTTCCGCCGCGGCGCTCGCTCACGCCGGCCGGCCACGTCGACATCATGCCGACGCTGGTCGATCTCGCGGGCGGCCAGCCGAGCAAGGACATGGAGGGCCGCTCGCTGGTCGATATCCTGGCCGGCGCGCCGGATCGCGATCGCGTCGTGTTCCAGCAGCTGTCGTTCGAGAACAACAACGAGAAGCGCGGCGGCGCGTCGCAGCAGTGCCATGTCATCTACAACGTCAGCCCCGACACCAGCTGGGAGGTCTACCGGGTCGATCGCGATGCGATGGAGACCGACGACGTCTCCGACGATGACGAGTGCGCCACCACGCGCCGCGCGGTCGAGCGCTGGTACGACCTCGAGACCGTGCCGCCCGGCGCGGCCGAGGCGCTGCTGCCGTCGCGCCCGGCGATCGCCGCGCCGCTCGACGCCGATCTCGGCGACTCGGTGCGCCTGCTCGCGGTCGACCTGCCCGCCGCCGCGCGTCCCGGCGATACGATCCCGGTGACCTGGACGTTCGAGGCGCGCGGCCGGGTCGCGCAGGGCTGGAAGGTGTTCGCGCACCTCGAGGGGCCGGGCGGCGCGTTCGTCAACGCCGACCACGCACCGGCGCGCCCGCTCGAGTGGTGGCGGCCCGGCCAGTTCATCCGCTACACCACGGAGCTCGCGCTACCGCGCGGACCCACCGGGCGCTACACGCTGTGGGTCGGGCTGTTCCGCGGCAGCGAGCGCGCGCACGCCAGCGCGCCGCACGCGCGGATCGATCGCGACGGCGTCGCCGCCGCGACGATCGAGGTCGGCCCGTGAACGCGCACCCGCGCGGCGCGTCCGCGTCGCACAGCATGACGCTCGGCCGCAACCGCGCGATCGCGGCCGCGGTGTGGACCGTGCTCGCCGCCCCCGCGGTCTACCAGCTCGTCCTGCTCGTCACCGCGATCGCCGGGCGGATCGCGTACCCGTACGACCTCGAGTGGATGGAAGGCGGCCTGCTCCATCACGCGCAGCGGCTCGCCGACGGTCACGGCATCTACGCAGCGCCGTCGATCGAGTTCATCCCCTATCTGTACACGCCGCTCTACCCTGCCCTGCTCGCGCTGTGCGGCAAGATCGTCGGGCTCGGTTACACGCTCGGCCGCGCGATCTCGGTGCTATCGCTCGTCGGGATCGCGGTGGTCGGCGCGGTGTCGATCGCCGGCGAACGGTTCCGTCAGGTCGCGCGCGGCCCGGCGTGGGGCGGCGTGGTGATCGCGCTCGGCGTGATCGCCGCGGCGTACCCCTACCTCGACGGCTGGTACGACCTGGTGCGGGCCGACACGATGTTCGCGTTCCTCGTCACGGTCGGGCTCGCCGCGGCGGCGCAGCTCGGCCGCGACGACCGCGGCTGGCGCGGCCACGCGCGCGCCGGCGTCGTCGCCGCGATCCTGGTGCTGGCGTTCTTCGCGAAGCAGACCGGCGTGATCTACGTCGGGCTCGGCGGCGCGATCGTGCTCGTGCAGTCGTGGCGGCGCGCCGCGACCTACACCTGCGTCGCGGCCGTGCTCGGGATCGGCGGCAGCGTGCTGATGAACATCGCGTCGGACGGCTGGTTCTGGATCTACGTGTCGAAGATCCACCGCGCGCACGACTTCAACATGAAGCGGTTCAAGGACTCGTTCGGCTACATCCTGTGGCACTTCCCCGCGATGAGCGTGGTGATCGCGGTGACGCTCGGCGTGGTCGTGTACACCTGGCTGCGCCCACCGCCCTCCGGCCGCCGCCGCGAGCTGCCGCGCCAGGCGCTGCCGTTTCTGCTGTGGACGGCGGCGTTCGCCGTGTCGGTCGTGGTCGGTGCGATCGGCTTCGGCACCGAGTTCGCGCGGTCCAACGCGTACATGCCGGCGTTCCTGCACGGCGCGCTCGCGGTCGGCGCGGCGCTGCCCGCGCTCGCGGCGTGCACCGGCATCCTGTGGGGCTCCCGGCCGCACGCGACGCTCGCGGTGCACGGCGCCGCGGCGCTCGCCGCGCTCGCGCTCGCGGTCACGCTGTGGCACGCGCGCTGGGCGCCGGCCCAGTTCGTGCCGCGCCCGGCCGACGTCGCCGCCGGCGATCGCCTGATCGCGCGGCTGCGCGGGATCGAGGGCGACGTGTGGATGCCGTTTCACCCGTGGTACCTCGCGCTGGCCGGCAAGCAGCCGCACGTCCATCGCATGGGCGTGATGGACGTGACGCGCCGCCAGAGCCGCGCGATCGCGGGGCTCGACGACGCGCTGCGCAGCCATCGCTTCACCGCGGTCGTGCTCGACAACCGCGACGTGTCGAGCGAGCTGCCCGAGCTCAAGCGCTACTACCGGCCGGCGCTCACCCTGCCCGCCGACGAGCGCCCCAGGCTCTACACCGGCGCGGGCACCGCGTGGGACCCGTGGGGCTGCTGCCTGGTGCCCGACGCGATCTGGGTCCCGGCCGCGGTCGCCGTGCCGCCCGCCGGCGCCGGCGTGCTGTTCGACTTCGAGGAGCCGTCGTGGGCGGCCGCGCGCTGGGCGCGCTCCGGTCCGGCGTGGGGCGATGGCCCGGTCGGCGAGGCGCTGCCCGGCCAGGACCTGGTGGTCGGCGCGAGCGGCCACCGGTTCGCGACCAGCATGCACGGCGGCGATATCGCGACCGGGCGGGTGACCTCGCCGCCGTTCGCGATCAACGGCGCGAAGATCTCGCTCGAGGTCGGCGGCGGCACCGACACGTCGCGGCTGCGCGTCGAGCTGTGGGTCGACGACAAGCCGGCGCGCACGACCGGCGTGCCGTTGCCCGGCGGCGACACGCTGCGCAGCGTGAGCTGGGACGTCACCGATCTGATCGGCAAGCAGGCCACGCTCGTCCTGGTCGACGACTCGACGACCGGCCACCTCGACGTCGACGACGTGTGGATCTGGGCCAACCCGTAGCCTATCGTTTCGGCATGCAGGCACGAACCATCGCGATCGCGGTGATGCTGACGAGTGGGGTCGCGCGGGCCGATCGCGCCGAGCCGCAGGCCTCCGCGCCGGCGGGCGCGGTCGCGCCCGCCCTGATGCACCGGCCGCCCGTGCCGCAGCCGGTGCCGCCCGGGTTCGTCGTGCCGCCCGAGATCGCCAAGCTCGGCAAGCAGCTCGCCGGCCGCTACCGCTGCAAGGGCGTGACGTTCAACGGCGATGGCTCGTCGCGGCCGATGACGGCGAGCGTGTCGTTCAAGCTCGATCTCGGCAACGGCTGGATCGCGATGACGCTCGGCGAGGACAAGCCCGGCACGCTGCGCGTCGCCGACTACCGCACGTTCGACGCGACCGCGCAGCAGTGGACGCGGATCCAGCTCGCGAGCACCACCGCGCACGTGGTCTCGACCTCGCTCGGCGAGAAGGACGGCACGTGGACCTGGGAGGGCACCGCGAGCGCGCCGACCGCCACGCTGCAGGTGCGCGACTACGAGCAGCTCGCCGGCGGCTCGCTCAAGATGTGGGGCGAGGCGCTGCTGAGCGGCACCTGGCAGAAGCGCTACGAGGTAACGTGCACCCGCTAGCATGCTGAGCGTTCACCTCACGTTTCCCGGCACGTGCGAGGAGGCCTTCCGCTGCTACGAGCGCGTGCTCGGCGGCAGCCGCCTCGCGGTCTTCCACTACGGCGACACGCCCGCCGCCGCCGATGTCCCGGGCGATTTCCGCGACAAGGTGGTGCACGCCACGCTGATCGTCGGCGCGTACCAGCTGGCGGGCGCCGACGTCGACCCCGCCCGGTTCGAGCGCCCGGCCGGGTTCTACCTGCTGCTGAGCGCCGCCACCCGGGAGGACGCCGAGCGCATCTTCGCGCAGCTCGCCGACGGCGGCGCCGTGAAGATGGCGCTGCAGGCGACGTTCTGGTCGCCGGCGTTCGGCGTGCTCGTCGATCGCTTCGGCACGCCGTGGGAGATCACGGTGGCTGGCTAGGCCTGCGATACACCGACACGATCGGGACGCCATCGCTGCGCAGCACGAAGATCGGCTGCACCGTGCCGTACGACTTCCAGATCAGGTAGTCGTGCCGGTTGAAGTGCTTCTCGTGGATCACGATCGCGAGCTTGCTGGTCGCGATACCGGCGACCTCGTGGCCGGAGTCGGGGTAGCCGCGCGGCAGCAGGCCCAGGTGCTGGTACCAGCCCCACGCCGGCGACGCGTCGTGGCTGTACACCGGTCCGGGAGGCTGCGCGGCGATCACCGGCAAGACGCCGCGCGCCGCCACGCCCCAGAACTGGCGGTTCATCCCGAGGTCGGCGCCGCCCGGCGCGCCGCCGGCGAGCGCGTTGTACCAGGTGAGCGCGTACGGCTCGGCGGTGACGGTCTCGGTCGCGCCGGCGAGCGCGATCGCGCCGCCGACCACGCCGAGCGCGAGGCGCTGCCCGAGCCGCTCGCCGAGCCGGGGCACGAGCGCGCGCAGCGCCTCGCCCGCGCGGCGCGCCGCCCAGCCCGCGCCGACACCCGCGGCGATGCAGATCGTCGGCAGCGCCGGCATCCAGTGCTTCTCCGCGCCGAAGATCGGGGTCGAGCGCAGGAAGAACGGGCCCATCGACGCGCCGAGCGAGAGCACGAGCAAGAGCACCGGCGCGCGCTCGCGATCGGCGGACTCGCCGCGCCGCCAGCGCGCGAGCCAGACCCCGCCGCCGAGCGCGGCCGCGGCGAGCGTCGCGACCGGCACGGTGAACAGCGTGGTCACCAGCGCGACGTGCCACGGGAACGGCGGCGCGTTCCAGTTCCGCCCGAGGTACTCGAAGTTGTAGTGGACGTGGTGGAGGTGAAAGCCCAGCCACGCGCCGATGTGACCGACCGGATCGAGCCACAGCCACGGCCACAGCGCGACCAGCACGAGCGGCCCGAGCACGGCGAGCGAGACCAGCACGCGCCAGCGATGGAACACGAGCCCGCGCCAGCGCCCGGCGCGCCAGGCGACCACCAGGTAGTGCACGCCGAGCGCGAACGGCAGGAGCACCGCGGTGTGCTTGGTCGCGAGCGCCAGGCCCCACGCGACGCCGACCTGCCATGGCCAGCGCCGGCCATCGAGGCCGCGCCAGTACGCGTAGACCGTCGCGAACCACAGCGCCATGATCGGCGCGTCGAAGCAGTCGAGCCCGGCGTGGAACAGCGCGCGCGGCAACGCCAGCAGGCACGCGCACGCGATCACCGCCTCGGCGAGCCCCCACAGCTCGATCACCATCAGGAACACGAGCATCGCGAGCGCGCCGTGGAGCAGCGCCGCCGGCAGGCGGAACGCGGTGAGCTCGTCGAGCACGCCGAGCTTGTCGAACAGCAGTCGATGCGAGATCCCGCCGAGCGTCTTGACCAGCGGCGGGTGCTCGGAGTTGTTGTCGCCGCCCGGCGCGCCGCCGAACGTGCGATCGATCCCGCCCGCGCCGAAGCCGAGCCACCACGCGGCATAGCGCGCGCCGGCGTTCATGTACACGACCTCGTCGCGCGCGATCCCGACGTCGCGCTGGTTCCACAGCACGCACGCCGCGGTGACGACCGCGATCGCCAGCCCGATCGCGCGGCGCTGCCACGGCGTCATTGCCGCGCCTCCGCCGCGAAGCAGATCAGCCGCTGCGGCGCGTCGGCGCTCGCGATCACCGTGACGTCGGCCGGGCCGGGCGCGGTGTCGACCGCGAACCGGATCCAGCCGTCGTCGACGCCGGCCACCACGCGCGCGACCTCGGTGCCGGCGATCTCGATCGCGAGCGTGCCGGGCGCGCGGATGTCGCGCCGGGTGAACACGTCGGCCAGGCCGACGTAGCCGACCAGCGTGTGGCCGAGCGCGAGCTGCGGGAACGTCACGCGCACCGCGTGATGCGGCGCCGGCTCGACCTGGATGCAGCGGTGCGGCGCGAACCCGACCTCGGCGAGCTCGAGCGCGGCGCGGCCGCCGTCGACGTGCGCGGTCGCGAACGCGTCGCGCAGGTCGCTCACGACGACCGCCGGCGCGCGCTCGTAGCGCCGCACCGCGACACCGCCCGCGTCGTCGCTCGCGACCGGCTCGAGCCCGGCGACCTCGGGCGCGTGCGCGCCGCGGATCGCGAGCTCCCAGATCCGGCCGTAGCGCGCGGCGTCCATCCGCGCCGCCATGTCGATCGGGATGAGGTCGCCCAGGTGCAGCCGGCCGACCGGATCGATCCAGCCCGGCGCGAACACGATCAGATCGCCAGGGTGATGGCCGGCGCGCACGATCGCGGCCGCGCGATCCCAGGCGTCGTCGCCCGGCACGGCGGCGGCATCGCGCCGGGTCGCGCAGGTCTCCCACAGCGCGATCGAGACCAGCAGGGCCGCCGGCAGCAGCCCGGCGATCGGCCTCGTCGATGGCACGGCGCTCACGCTACCACGACGGGCCCGACCATCATAATGTCGCGACGTGCGGCTGTACGCGGCGCTCTACGCGATCGGGCTCGTGGTGTACGGCGCGCTCGCGTGGGATCGGCTCGGCCACCAGTCGCCGGCGCCGCAGTTCGTCTACCAGGCCGACGCCTGGCTGCACGGGCACGCGTCGATCGATCCGCCGCTGGTCGACGCCGACTGGGCCAAGCTCGAGACGGTCGAGCTCGACGACGGCAGCGTCGCCCGGGGCCGGCGGCTGATCACCCGGCGGACGTTTCGCGTCGCGGGCGACGGCGAGATCCCGATCTCGCGCGTGCGGAAATCTCGCGGCACGACGATCTACATGTCGTTCCCGCCGCTGCCCACGCTGCTGATGCTGCCGTCGGCCGCGATCTCCGGGCGCGACGGCAACGACGTGATCCCGACGATCCTGGTCGCCGCCGCGATCCTGCCGCTCGCGCTGCTCGTGCTGCGCCGGCTCGCCGCCGCCGGGCTCGCGAAGCGCTCGCTCGAGGATCAGCTGTGGCTGGTCGGCGCGCTCGGCCTGGGCAGCGTGCTGTGGTTCTCGTCGGTGCAGGGCAAGGTCTGGTACACCGCGCAGGTCACCGGCGTCGCGCTCGCGCTGGTCTACGCGTGGGCCTCGATCGAGGCGCGGCGGCCGATCGTCGCCGGCCTCGCGCTCGGCGCCGCGGCGCTCACCCGCACGCCGATGGCGTTCATGTTCCCGCTGTTCGCGCTCGAGGCCTGGCGCCTGGCCAAGGGCGACCGCCGCGCGCTCGTCCGCTCGCTCGTGCGGTTCGCCGCGCCGGTCGCCGCGTTCGCGATCGCCGGCATGGCGTACAACCTCGCCCGGTTCGGCTCGCCGACCGAGTTCGGCCACACCTTCCTCGACGTCCGCCAGCAGCTGCAGATCGAGCCATGGGGGCTGGCGAGCACGCACTACCTCGGCCGCAACCTCGCGGTCGCGTTCACCCTGCTTCCCGAGTGGCTCGGCCGGCCGCCGTGGATCCAGATCAGCGGGCACGGCCTGGCGATCTGGGTGACCTCGCCGTGGCTCCTGCTCGTGGTGTGGCCGCGCGAGCGGCCGCCGATCCATCGCGCGCTGTGGCTGACCGTCGCGCTGGTCGCGCTGCCCAGCCTGCTCTACATGAACTCGGGCTGGGTGCAATTCGGATATCGCTTCAGCCTCGACTACCTGGTGTTCCTCGTCATGCTGGTCGCGATCGGGGGCCGGCCGCTGACCTGGCTCGGCAAGGGGCTGATCATCGCCGCGGTCGCGATCAACCTGTTCGGCGCGATCACGTTCGATCGCTACTGGCAGTACTACCGCACCGGCGGCAACGCTTACGACGTGGTCGTGGCACACTAGCGGCGATGCCGACTCCCGTGATCGTCGAGCGCGTCCGCGACCTGTACGACAAGCTCTCGGAGACCCAGCCCGATGCGGCGGTCGCGCCGACCCTCGATCCGGTCAAGCAGGCGCTCGAGACCATCCGGATCGAGCCGCACGAGCCGGCGCACTACCGCTCGCTCAACGACCTCCTGCTCCTGGCCTACGTCAAGATCGAGGTCTCGCACCCCGAGCTCGCCCACGCGATGACCGCGGTGATCAACGCGATGAACGCCGCCGGGATCTAGGCGCGCACACGCCGGATCGCGCGACCCGAGCTTTGTCTAAGAAATGGCTACGTCAGCTGGCAGATTCCGGCCGACGGTTCAGGTTATGGTCTGAACGGCTGCTCGTCCTTGCCGCGCACCGGGTTGGCGAGCCGGCGCGCGACCGCGTCCTGCTCGTCCTTGGTGAGGCGGCGGACGTACACGCCGGCGGCGTCGATGCTGCGCGCGCCGAAGAAGCCCTCCGACACCGCGTACTCGACCTCGATGATCATGTACGGGTCGTCGCCGATCCACATCAGCTCGTGCTTGCGCGGGATGCCCACCCACGAGCTCAGCGTGAACTTGTCGCGCGATCCGTCCTCGTTGAGGACGACCATCGTGATGCGCTCGGTGGCGGTCATTTAGGCCTGCGCGAACCCTAGCACGTCGAGCATGTCGTAGCGGCCCGGCGGCTTGCCGACCACCCAGGCCGCAGCGCGCAGCGCGCCGGTCGCGAAGATCGCGCGCGAGGTCGCCCGGTGCGCGAGCTCGATCCGCTCGCCCTGCCCGAAGAAGTAAGCGACGTGCTCGCCGACGACGTCGCCGCCGCGCACCGACTGGACGCCGATCTCGCCGCGCGGACGCGGCCCGATCTCGCCATCGCGCGCGTGGCGCTTCACGCGATCGTAATCGGCGCCGCGGCCGGCCGCGATCGCGCGCGCGATCGCCAGCGCGGTGCCCGACGGCGCGTCGCGCTTGGCGCGATGATGGATCTCGACCACCTCGGCATCCCACTCGGGGCCGAGCGCGCGCGCGGCGGCGCGGGCGAGCCCGAGCACGAGGTTGACGCCGAGCGAGAAGTTCGCGGCGACCACGACCGGCGCGACCTGGCACAAGGCGGCGATCGCCTCGTCGTCGGCGCGGCCCAGGCCGGTCGTGCCGATCACCGCGGCGCGCCGGCGCGGGGTCGCGGCGATCGCGGCGGCGCGGGTCGACGCCGGGGTCGTGAAGTCGATGTAGACGTCGCTGCGATCCAGCCCCGACCCGAGGTCGGCGCTGGTGATCACCTCCGGCGCGACCGCGGCGCCGAGGCCCCCGGCGTCGGGATGATCGATCGCCGCGGCCACCGTCAGCTCGCGCTCGCCTGGCGCGGCGTCGAGCACCGCGCGGCCCATCTTGCCCGACGGGCCGAGCACGCAGACCCGGATCACAGCATGCCCAGCGCGCGCAGCTCGCCGCGCAGCTCGTCGGTGAGCTTGGCGCTCGCCGGCACCAGCGGCAGCCGCACCTCGGGCGTGCAGCGGCCGAGCAGCGCGAGCGCGGCCTTGGTCGGCGCCGGGCTGGGCTCGGCGAACAGCAGCTGGTTGAGCACGCGCAGCTTGTAGTGCAGCTTCCTGGCGCGCTCCCACTCGCCCGCCTTGACCGCGTCCCACATCTCGGCCATCTCGCGCGGCGCGACGTTCGACACCACGCTGATCACGCCGCGCGCGCCGATCGCGTAGAGCGGGAACGCGGTGCCGTCGTCACCCGACAGCACGCTGATCCGGCCGCCGACCTTCGCGACGAGCTCGCTGCCACGCACCAGGTTCCCGGTCGCGTCCTTGATCGCGACGATGTTGTCGAGCTCGCACAGCCGCACCACGGTGTCGGTCAGCAGATCGCACGCGGTGCGGGTCGGCACGTTGTAGAGCACGATCGGCAGCTTGGTCGCGCGCGCGATCGCCTCGAAGTGGCGGTACAGGCCCTCCTGGCTCGGCCGGTTGTAGTACGGCGTGACGTGGAGCAGCGCGTCGGCGCCGGCCTCGGCCGACGCCTTGGTCAAGGCGAGCGCCTCGCTGGTCGCGTTGCCGCCGGCGCCGGCGATCACCGGCACGCGGCCGCGCGCCGCCTTGACGGTGGCCGCGATCACCGCGACGTGCTCGTCGACGTCGAGCGTCGCCGACTCGCCGGTCGTGCCCACCGACACGATGCCGTCGACGCCCTGCTCGATCTGCCAGTCGACCAGCCGAACGAGCGCGGCCTCGTCGACCTTGCCCGCCGTCATCGGCGTCACGATCGCGGTCAAACAGCCTTCGATGGCGGCAAGCTTGGGCATGGCGAGATCCTTCCTCGGCAATCGATACAACGCCGTGGGGTGAAAAGCCATTCCGGCGTACGATGGGACATGCGAACGAAATCCTTGGTCTCGATTCTGGTGGCGGTCTCCGCGTGCGGCGGAGGTGGAAGCAACGTGTCGATCAACGACCTCGAGACGCAGCTCGTCTCGGCGGAATGCCACTTCGCGGTGGCATGCAACCTGATGCCCGATATCGCGACCTGTACGGGCACCGAGGGGTTCGACGACAACTACTTCGAGACGATCAAGACAGCGGTCGCGAACGGGACGATCAAGTACGACTCTGGTGAAGCCGGCAAGTGCGTCTCGGCCTATCAGAGCCTGAGCTGCAGCTACGAGTCGGAGACCAGCTCGGGGCTCGAGACCGACGACAACAACCCGTGCGACAAGGTGTTCACCGGGACGGTCGCCGTGGGGAGCGCGTGCTTCGTCACGGAGCAGTGCGTGCCCAACGCCCAGTGCGACTACACGATGACCAACTGCGACACCTCGACGTCGTGCTGCACCGGGATGTGCACGGCGATCGCGCCGAAGGTCGCGCTCGGCGGTGACTGCTCGAGCGGCGAGTGCGTGGATGGCGCGTACTGCAAGACCGACGATACGACGCAGACGCAGACCTGCACCAAGCAGCTGACCTCGGCCGGCGCGACCTGCGACGCGCAGGACAGCTGCGCCGCGCCGCTCGCCTGCGACCAGACCACGCTGGCGTGCGTCAAGCCGGCGGCCCACGGCGCCACGTGCAACCCGCAGAACTTCCCGGCGTGCGATGACGCGCGCGACAACTGCGACTCGACGATGACCTGCAACTCGCTGGTCGGAATCGGTGGCGCGTGCGATCCGACGATGTTCGGTCAGTGCGTCGAGTACGCGGACTGCGACTCGACCTCGCAGAAGTGCGTCGAGCGCTCCAAAGTGGGTGGCAGCTGCTCCACCACCGGCGGTACCCCGAATTGCCTCGGTAGCCTGACCTGCAACAGCGGGACATGCGCCGCACCGCCGGCTGCCATGTCCTGCATCTGAGCGAGGTCCGGGTGAGATCGGGCTTCGCTACCCGATTGCCACCCCGACACGTCGCTCGGAGATGGCAAGCTTGCTGACGGGTGGAAGCAGCACAGAGCGATAGCCTGGTCGGCACGCTGCTCGCGGGCCGCTACGAGATCGACAGGCAGCTCGGCGACGGCGCGATGGGCGTGGTCTACCGCGCGCGCCACACCAAGATGGGCCGGCCGTTCGCGGTCAAGGTGCTGCGCCAGCGCCTGCTGTCGAACCCAAAGGTGGTGCGCCGGTTCGAGCGCGAGGCCGAGCTCGCCGGCCGGCTGCACCATCCCAACGTGGTGTCGGTGGTGGATCTCGGCGTCGAGGCCGGCCACCACTACATGGTGATGGACTTCGCGCCCGGCGATAGCCTGGCCGCGCTGCTCCCCGAGGCGCCGATGGATGCCGCGCGCGTGATCGCGCTCGCGCGCCAGCTGTGCGACGGCCTGCAGCACGCGCACGACCTCGGCCTGGTCCACCGCGACTTCAAGCCGGAGAACGTGATCGTCGGGGTCGACGAGCGCGGCGTCGAGACCGCGCGGATCGTCGACTTCGGCGTCGCGATCCTGCGCGAGGCCGCCGACTCGGATCGCCTGACCACCGCGGGCATGGTGGTCGGCACGCCGCACTACATGGCGCCCGAGCAGGCGCTCGGCAAGGATCTCGACCACCGCTGCGACCTGTTCGCGCTCGGCATCATCCTGTACGAGCTGCTCACCGGCAAGCTGCCGTTCGACGGCGACGGCGTCGACATCGCGCGCGCGAACCTGTCGCACGCCACCCCGCCGATGGGCACGCGCGTGCCGACCGTGACGGTCGACCCGCTGCTCGAGGCGCTGGTGCGCAAGCTGCTCGAGAAGAACCGCGACAAGCGGCCGGCCAGCGCGCGCGAGACCCGCGAGCTGCTCGATCTGATCGAGCACCATCGCTTCGCCGCGGCGCGCCTGCTCGGCGTCGACCTGCCCGAGCCGGCGTACGAGCCGATCCCGGAGCTCGAGCTGCCCGCCGACGCGGCCGAGCCGGTACCGGTGGCCGTGCCGGAGCTGGCGACCGCGCCGGTGCCGCGCGCGTCGCGCCGCCGGATCGCGGCGATCTCGATCACCGCGATCGCGCTGCTCGCGGCGGCGATCACGACCGCCGAGCTCGCGCACCGCCCGGCCGCGGCCGTGCCGGTGCCGGCCGCGCAGGTCGCGACGCTCGAGATGCCGGCGCTGCCGCCTACCGAGACCTCGGCGCACGACGATCTGTCGTCGCCGAGCCCGGCGCATCCCGCGATCACAGCTCCGGCTCGTCCGATGTCGCCCGTGGGCCCCGGGCCGGCCACGCCGGAGCTCGCCGCGCCGAGCGCGAACGACGTCGCGCTGCTCTACGGCTCGGTCGGCCGCGAGCTCAAGGACCTCGAGCGCCGCGCCGGCGAGGACGCGACGATCGACCTGTGGCC
>DATJAE010000020.1:0-14464 GCA_035516595.1 Kofleriaceae bacterium
GGCACGCACTGGGGCATGCGCGAGGCGATGCGCGCGTACTACCAGCAGCGCACGATCTACGGCGAGAAGCTGGTCTACTTCGGCGGCCGCGTGCTGTACGACGACTGGCACGGCGTCGCCACGCGCTGGACGTTCGAGACCTTCGTCCCCGATAACCTCCAGGTCGGCCAGCCGATGACGCTGACGATCGAGCTGCGCAAGCCGAGCGACGATCGCATCGTCGAGCAGGAGCTCGAGCTGCACGGCGAGGTGAGCGCGGTCGCCGATCACGCGGTGACGGTCACGCTGACGCCGGAGGAGCGCCAGAAGCTCGAGCCTCAGATCGTGCGCGGCGAGCACGGCCCGCGCGGCCGGCCGGCGCTGCGCGTGGTCGACGCCGATCGCCTGCTCGCGTGGCAGCTGTACTGGCGCGGCGAGAACTTCTGGTCGGCCGAGGAGATCTGGGGGTTCTTGCCCGAGATGAAGACGTCGTTCCCCAACCCGAACAACACCGAGTTCACGAAGTACCTGAACGATCGCACGCGCGCGCCGCTCGGCCGCCGCTACTTCATCGTCACCGAGAACGGCCGGATCACCGCGCCGCGCGCGATGCTGCCGACCCAGCGCGCGCGCGACAGCTACGAGGTGCTCGAGACCACGAGCAACAAGTTCGCGCTCGCCGCGTTCTACATGTGACCGATCAGCTCCGGGCCGTACGCGAGGCGCGGCGGCGTCGCGTGCTCCCACGCCGAGATCCACGCCCGCCACTCGAGCGGCTCGCGGCCGAACAGCGCGTGCCGGCCCGCGAGCGACGGCGGCGGGGCCGCGGGGCGCGGACCGCGCACGACGACGGGCAGATCGCGCGAGCGCAGGTCGTAGATCACCTCGGTCTCGTAGCCGCCGCCCGGCCACATCACGAGCCCCTCGTCGCACACGTCGTAGGGGGTGCGGCCGAGCACCTGCTCGAGCTGCTCGCGCACGAGGTCGACGCCGGCGCGCTTGTAGAACCCGACGAGCGCGTTCTCGATCACGCGCCGCCGCTCGTCGCCGTCGATCGAACCGCGCCGCCCTTCGGCGGCGCTGACGGCGGGGGACGAGCCCGCGCCGTCGATCGAACCGCGCCGCCCGTCGGCGGCGCTGACGGCGGGGGACGAGCCCGCGCCGTCGATCCACCCGCGCTGGCGCAGCGACGCGACCAGCCAGCCCGATTGTTCCTCGAACGCGATCGTCGCGCGCTCGGGCGAGACGCTCGCGCAGCCGAGCTCGATCGTGACGCGGTTCGACGCGATCGCGACCTCGAGCACCGCGAGATCGATCAGCCCCGCGGCCTCGGCGAGCAGCGCGACCAGCTCGCGCTCGGCGAACCGCGCGATCGCCTCCTCGACGTGATGCAGCGCCTCGCGATGCTTCGCGACGCCGCGCTCGTCGCCCTTCCACGCGGCGCGCCGCAGCTTGGCGTACAGCTTCGGGATCGTGCCGGAGTGAAACGCCGGCTTCATCAGACCGATCATCGACTCGCCGTGGTGGCCGATCGCGATCGGCGTCACCAGCTCGGGGCGCGACGCGCGGTACAGCTTCCAGTTCTCCTTGAGCTCCCACACCAGGAAGCCCGCGAAGCCGGGGATGACGAACACGGTGAACGCCGCGGCCGAACCGGCGAGCGTGCGGCCGACCACGCGGCTCAGCGGATGACGGATGTTGCGGATCAGCGTCGAGTAGAACGGCACCATCACCTTCGCGGCCACCGTGACGACCGGAAAGTGCTTGATCGGGTTCACCACCGGCTCGACGAACAGGTTGACGTAGAGCCGCAGGAAGTAGGTGACGAGCTGCCAGATCGGCGTGACCGCGCCCTTCACGACCAGCGTCACGCGCGACTGCCCGGTCTTGAAGCGCAGCCACTCGTCGACCCGGTAGATGCCGCGATCGAGCAGCTCGATCAGCTCGGCGAACAGCTCGAGCACGTACTTGACGATGCCCGGCACGATCCGGCGCGCGAGGTGACGGCCCGAGCGCACGATCCAGTCGGCGATCGTCTCCTCGACCAGCCGGCCGATCCGCGAGTTCACGACGAGCTCGACCACCGCGAACACCGCGAGCGCCACCGGCCAGCCGAGCCACGCCGCGACCAGCGCGGCCGGCAGCGCCGGCACGACGACCAGGCGCGCGAAGCGGCTGTCGCGGAAGCTGCGCACGAACGGCAGCTGCCACACCGCGCGCGGCAGATCGTAGAGCAGCAGGCGCAGCGCGCGCGCCGCGAGGTGCAGCCCGACGAGCAAGCCGCGCCGGAACGGCGGCGCGTGGAGCAGCAGGAACAGGAACACGCCGACCCCGACGAACGCGCCGCGGGTCGCGATGTGGAGCTCGGCGCCGAACGCGATGTGGCACAGCGGGCCGACGATGTGCTGCGCGCCCTCGACCGCGACGAACGCGCCGAGCACCGGGATCAGCGCGTACAGCGTGAGCACCCGGCCGACCGGCGTGCCGAACAGCACCGACGACAGCTTCTGCAGGCCGCGCAGGTAGACCTCGCCGCGGCGATACACGCCGTCGAGCGAGCGCGCGAGCGCGCGGTCGGCGCGCAGCAGCTGGTCGCCGTCGACGAGCTGGCGGGCGCGCAGGTCGGGCAGCTTGAGCTCGTTGTGCGAGATCGCGTCGCGCAGGTGGCCGAGCGACAGCCGGCCGATCGCGACCGCCTGGTCGAGCAGCTCGTCGACCAGCTTGCGGTACGCGACGCGCTCCGGCAGGTTGGTCGGCGCGAGGCCGACGCCGTCGAGCGCGGCCTCGAGCGCGGGGCGCAGCGCGCCCCGCACGTTGCGCTCGGCGCGGCGGATCACCTCGTGCAGCGCCTCGGAGAGCTGCTCGCGGGGCGCGCCGACCAGCCCGCAGTCGGCGAGCTTGGCGAGCGCGGCGTGCAACCGCTTCGCGATCCGGACCTCGCGCGTGGCCGGCAGCGGGCGCACGATCGGCCGCTCGCCGAGCGAGGCCGCCCAGCTGAAGATGTCGACCACCTTCGCCTCGCGCTCGCCGATCACGCACGCGGCCTGGAGGTCGTAGAGCAGGCGCGTGCCGCGCGTGTAGTGCAGCGAGCGGCCGACCCGCGCCCGTTCGGCGAGCGGGGCGAGCGCGTCGACCAGGCCGGCGAGCTCGGCGCCGCCGAGCGCGCGCGACAGCCGCGCGACCAGCTGCTCGAGATCGCGGCGCGAGGCCGCGGCGTCGTCGCCGCGCGCGGCGAGCAGCGCGGCGCGCGCCAGGTTGCCGTTGCGGCGCGCGCGGTCGGCCGCGGCGCGGGCGCGCGGATCGCGCCGGGTGGCGATCGCGGCGCGCGCGGTCGGTGGCTCGACCGGCGGCGCGATCGCGGCGGGGAGCTCGGGCGCGCCGGGCGGCCGCGCCGCGGCGAGCAGCGCGTCGCGGTCGACGTCGAGCGCGATCGTCGCGAGGGCGCGCGCGGCGTCGTCGAGCGCGGGGAACGTGCGGGCCAGCGCGTGGGGCGCGAACGCGGCGAGCTCGAGGTAGAGCGCGGCGAACTCGATGTAGGTCGTGGTCTCGTCGACCGGCGGCAGCAGCCGGTCGGCCTGGCGGAGCACGAAGCGGATCTCGTCGAACTCGGTCTGGCCGATCCGCCCGATCCGCTCGCGCACGACCGCAGGCGTCAGCTTGCCGGTCGCGAGCCGCGCGTCGAACGCGGCGTGGACGCGGGCGTGGAAGATCGCGCGCCACGCGGCGAGCTCGGCCTGCTCGTCGCGCTGTTCGAGGCCGGCGCGCGAGCCGCAAAACGCGACCGCCGGCTCGGGCAGCGCCGCGAGATCGACGTGGAGCTGATGATCCTCGACGAGCCGCGCCAGCTCGGCGTGCGGGAGCAGGTCGCACTCGGCGTGCGGAACCTGGAGGCCGAGCCCGCGCAGTCGACGGTGGCGCTTGATCGCGCGGCGCAGCGGGCGCTCGTCGACGAGGACCGCGCCGACCTCGGCGAGCCTCGAATCGACACCGTCCATCGCTCCGACCTTAGCACCAGGTCCTTAAGGGTAACTTCACGTGGCGGATTGAAAGCCCCCCCGTTCGGTTGCAGTCGCCCGCAACGATGCGCAGACTGGACGCATCGATCCCGTGGAGCCCGGAGCTTGAGCCATATCTACCTCGGCGCGGTGGCGTTCGGCGTGACCTTGCTCGTCGCGTCGCTGCTGCTCGGCGGCAAGGACGTGCACGCGGGCGCGGGCCACGGCGGTCACGACACCGCGTCCGGGTTCGGCTGGGTGCCGATCGGCTCGCTGCGCTTCTGGGTGTTCATGCTCGCGTTCGGCGGGATCACCGGCTGGGTGCTGCTCGAGGTCGGCGAGAGCGAGACCATCGCTGCGGTCGGCTCGGTCGGCATCGGCTGGGTGAGCGGCACGCTCGCGGTCGCGATCATCCGGTCGCTGACCAGGCGCAGCGTGTCGAGCGAGGTCACCGCCTCCGAGCTCGTCGGGATGACCGGGCAGCTCCTGCTGCCGGCCGGTCCCGGCAAGCCGGGCAAGGTGCGCATCGAGATCAAGGGCCGCACCGAGGACTTTGTCGCGAGCGTCGTCGACGACGGCGTCGAGCTGCCGACGGGGGCGAGCGTGCTGGTGGTGGCAGAAGGCGAGCGCGGGTCGTTGCTCGTCGCCAAGGCCGAAGTGTAGCTTCGCTTGATCCGGCATCCTTTCGGGAGGGATTCGCGATGAGTCATCAGAACATGGCCGTGGTGTATGGCGTGATCGGCGGTGCGGCGGTGCTGCTGTTGATCATGATCTATCGCTCGCTGCTGCGGATCTGCAGGCCGAACGAGATCCTGATCTTCTCGGGGCGCAAGCACACGACGAGCGACGGCCGCAGCGTCGGCTACCGCGTCGTGTTCGGCGGGCGCGGCGTGCGCATCCCGGTGGTCGAGACCGTGAACCGCATGGACGTCTCGCTGATCGCGGTGCCGATCGCGGTGCAGGGCGCGTACTCGGAGGGTGGCATCCCGCTCAACGTCCACGCGATCGCGAACATCAAGGTGTCGACCGACCGGCGGTTCGTCGGCAACGCGATCGAGCGCTTCCTCGGCAAGGATCGCAACGAGATCGCGCGCGTCGTCAAGGAGACGCTCGAAGGCCACCTGCGCGGCGTGCTCGCGACGATGACGCCCGAGGAGCTCAACCAGGATCGGCTGAAGTTCGCGCGTCACCTCGAGGAGTCGTCGGGGCCCGACCTCGAGAAGCTCGGGCTCGAGCTCGACGTCCTGAAGATCCAGCACGTCACCGATGACGGCAACTACCTCGAGAGCATCGGCCGCCAGCGCATCGCCGAGATCCTGCGGACCGCCGAGGTCGCCGAGTCGGACGCGACGCGCGAGGCCGAGCAGTCCGAGGCGGCGGCGCGCGCGCGCGGCGAGGTCGCGATGACCAACGCGCAGGCCGCGATCGCGCGCAAGCAGAACGAGCTGCGCCAGATCAAGGCCGAGGTCGACGGCAACGCGCGCGCCGAGGAGGTTCGCGCCGAGGCGGCCGGCCAGCAGGCGCGCGCCGAGGCCGAGCTCGAGCTCCAGAAGATGCGCGGCGATCTCGAGCAGCTGCGGCTGCAGGCCGAGGTCACGATCCCGGCGGAGGTCGAGGCGCAGGTCCGCGAGCTGTTCGCGGCCGGCACCGCGGCGCCGATCGCGGCCGACGGCGAGGCCCAGGCGCAATCGCTGGCCGAGGTCTCGGCGGCGTGGCGCGACAGCGGCGGCAAGGCGATGGACATGTTCGTGCTCCAGCACCTCGACCAGATCTTCGGCGACATCGCCCAGGCGGCGGGCCGGCTCAAGGTCGCGGAGGTCAACCTGATCGATGGCGGCGACGGCAAGACGATCCCGGCGTACGCGGCGGCCTATCCGGCGACGATGACCGCGCTGCTCGAGCAGGTCACCCGGACGCTCGGCATCGACATCGCGCGGGTGATCACCGGCACCACGTCGAACGGAAGGAGCTAGCGATGCAGAACCTCGCCATGGTCGGAATCATCGCGATCGGCGTCGCGCTGCTCGTGATCGTCATCATCCTCAAGCGGATGATCTACATCTGCCCGCCGAACGAGGTGCTGATCTTCTCGGGCGGTCACCGCAAGATCTTCGGCGGCCACGAAGATCGCGTCGTCGGCTATCGCGTCGTCCAGGGCGGCCGCGGCATCCGCATCCC
This sequence comes from Kofleriaceae bacterium, assembly GCA_035516595.1. Lineage (GTDB taxonomy): Bacteria > Myxococcota_A > Polyangia > Haliangiales > Haliangiaceae > JABFXX01. The sequence goes on from DATJAE010000020.1 coordinate 6,153, forward strand.
GCTGATCGAGGTCGTCGATCGCATGGACCTGACGAACATGCTGATCGAGCTGCGCGTGCAGGGCGCGTACTCCAAGGGCGGCATCCCGCTCAACGTGCAGGGCGTCGCGAACGTCAAGGTGTCGAGCAAGTCGGAGCAGCTCGCGAATGCGGTCGAGCGCTTCCTCGGCATGTCGCGCGAGCAGATCATGGCGATCGCGCGCGAGACGCTCGAAGGCAACCTGCGCGGCGTGCTGTCCACGCTGACGCCGGAAGAGGTCAACCAGGACCGCGAGAAGTTCGCCGGCGAGCTGCTGCACGAGGCCGATCACGACCTCGCGCGGCTCGGGCTCGAGCTCGACACGCTGAAGGTCCAGCACGTGTCCGACGACAAGGGCTACCTCGCGTCGATCGGCCGCCGCCAGACCGCCGAGCTGCTCAAGCGATCGCGCATCGCCGAGGCGGAGAACCACGCGCTCGCGGCCGAGAACGCGGCGCAGAACACGCAGAACCAGGAGATCGCGAAGGTCGAGGCCGAGATCGCGACCGCGCGCGCCGACGGGCTGCGCCGGATCGCGGAGGCGCAGACCCGCAAGACCGCGCTGATCGCGGAGTCGAAGGCGCAGGTCCAGGCGCTGCTCGCGAAGGCGACCGCCGAGGTCGAGGTCCAGCGCGCGCGGCTCGCGCAGGTGCGGTTCCAGCTGGTCGCCGACAAGGTGAAGCCGGCGGAGGCGCGCAAGTCGCAGATGGTCGCGCAGGCGCGCGGCGCGGCGTCGAAGATCATCGAGGAAGGCAAGGCGACCGCCGCCGCGATCCGCTCGCTCGGCGAGACCTGGGCCAAGGCCGGCGACAGCGCGCGCCAGATCTTCGTCGCGCAGAAGCTGCAGAGCCTGGTCGGCACGATGATGCAGACGGTCGGCGAGATGCCGATCGACAAGCTGACCATCATCGACCGCGACCTCGCGGCGAACGGCTCGAACCTCGCGGTGAAGGCGGCGGTCACCGCCGAGCAGCTCAAGCAGATGCTCGGCGTGGACCTCACCGCGATCGCGCAGGGCGTGGCCGCGCGCGCGCTGCCCGCGGGCGCCGCGCCGCCGCCGACCGTGAACGTCACGATCCCGACGCCGGCGCGGACGCGGCCGCCGACCCAGCCCGGCCCGGGCACGCCGAAGCCGCCGGGCTCGGGTGGCTGAGCTCACCGCGGGTAGAGCTCCGCCAGCGCGGTCGAGCCGGTCTCGAGCAGCGACTTCAGATTGGACAGCACCTTCGGCCAGCCGCTCGACACCGCGGCGATCAGCTTCGACGGCTCGCGCTCGATCGTGTGGGTGATCGACAGCTTGACCGAACCGGCGCTCTGCTCGAGCTCGATCGTGCAGCTCGAGTCACCCTCGGCCGCGAGCTCGGGCTTGTTCTGGTGATGCCAGCGGATCACGAGGCGCCGCGCCGGCTCGGCCTCGACGATCTGGCCCGCGTCGAGCACCGTGCCCTCGGCCGACACGAGCTTCCACGGCGAGCCCGCGGTCCACTCGCTCTGGCAGTGATTGCCGAACCAGTACTGCTTCATGAACTCGGTGTCGCGGGTGAGCGCGAACCACAGCCGCTCCGGGGTCGTGCGGATGTAGGTCACGTAGACGAACGTCGATCTAGTCATCGGCTCTCTCCAATCGTCGTTTGAGGTCTGAAAGCGCCCGCAGGCGCGGTTTCTCGAACTTCGCGATCCAGCGCTCGTAGATCTCCTGCAGCGGCACCGGATTGAGGAAGTGCAGCTTCTCGCGGCCACGCCGCACGGTCGCGACGAGGTTCGCGGCCTCGAGCACGTCGAGGTGCTGCGTCACCCCCTGGCGCGTCATGTCCAGGTGGTCGCACAGCTCGTTCAGCGTGCGGCCGTCGTGCGCGTGCAACAGGTCGAGCAGCTTGCGGCGGCTCGGATCGGCGAGCGCCTTGAACAGCAGGTCGGTGTCGTGTCGCTCGGGCATGGTGCGATAGGCAAGTAGTTGCCTGCCTATTGATTAGCAAGTGGATGCTTGCCTGTCAAGCGCGGCGATCGCCGCGCTACAGGCTCAGGCCGACCCGCCGCCGCGCGGTCAGGCAATGCGCCGAGCCGAGCGTGAAGTCGCGGCACGTGCGCGGCCGATCGTCGTAGATCGCGCAGTGGAAGCGGGTGCGGCGCTCGCCGGCCAGGTCGCCGCCGCACAGCGCGGCGCAGCGATCGCCGTCGCGCCGGATCTCGAGGTAGCTGCCGCGATCGACGACGTAGCCGGGCTGGCGCTTGACGACCGGATCGCGCCGGCCGACCTCGACCGAATGATACGCGGCGCGGCAGCACGCGCCGCAGGTCTGGCAGTCGAGCGCGGCCTCGAACCGCTCGCACGCCGGCCATGCCGGGTCGATCTTCGCACCGGCCTGGCGGCAGCGCGCGATGCCGCGCTGGTCGTGGCGCCACGCGCAGTCGCCGCACGTCGCGGCCGCGCTGCCGGCGGGCAGGCCGGTCGGATGCGGCGCGGGCGGCGGCACGACGTCGCACCACAGCACGCCGCTCGTCGCGAACGGCGCAGCGGCGCCGGCGATCCGCGCGGTCGCGTCGAGCGCGTCGCCGAGCGCGGGAGACCACGGCGGCTCGGCGGCTCGCCGGACCGCCGCGATCGCGGCCTCGACCGATCGCTCGGTGCGATCCGCGAGCACATCGCCCGACAGCCGATCCCAGAACGCGCGGAACTCGGTGGTCGGCGCGAACAGCCCGCGCAGACCATGGCGGCCGGCGAGCAGCCACTGCGTGCGCAGGCACGCGTGCTCGCGCCAGTCGTGGTCGGGCCCGGTGTTGTCCATGCCCCAGTCGGGCGCCCCGAACGAGCGCTCGCCCTCGACGAGCGAGTGACACAGCTCGTGGAAGATCATCTGTGCGAGGCTGTCGTCGGCGTCGAGCGTCGCGTCGCCGCCGATCGTCAACGTGCCGCGGCCGTCCGTCGCCGCGTACGCCGCGTCATCGCGCGCGACGCGCAGGCCGATCGCGCGCGCCGCGCCGAGCCATACCTGCGTCAGCGGATCGGTGTAGCGAGATGTGACCGCGCGTGACACGGGCTGACAGCTAGCACGAAAACTTGCGGTCCGGTCGCAGGTTCCGGAAGGTGGAACCATGAAGGGAGATATCGCGCTCGCGGGGTACGTGCTGACCGCCGAGGAATGGCACGCGCTGGACCCGGTATCGCGCGCGCAGCTGCTCGCCGCGGTCACGCGCTCCGCCGATCCATGGGTGGTCACGCCGATCACCGGCCTGCTGTCCGAGCCGGTACAGATCCCGGCCCCGCTCGACGAATGACGATCTTGCCGTGATGTCCGGAAACGGCCAGTCCGGGCCGCGGGTGCGTGCTACCTCGAAGGCGTGAACGCGACCGCCCCGATGACCGACGACTCGCGCTATGCCGCGCTGGTCGCCCGCGACAGCCGGTTCGACGGCGTGTTCTTCGTCGGCGTTCGCACGACCGGCGTGTACTGCCGCCCGATCTGCCCGGCACGGACGCCCGGCCGAGCGCGCTGCGCGTTCTTCGCATCGCCGATCGAGGCCGAGGCCGCCGGGTTCCGTGCGTGCTTCCGCTGCCGCCCCGAGCTCGCGCCCGGCAACGCGCCGGTGGATGCGGTCGACGCGCTGGTCGCCGCGGCGACCGCGCGGATCGCGGAAGGCGCGCTGAACGAGCAGTCGATCGACGATCTCGCCGGCGAGCTCGGCGTGTCGGCGCGCCACCTGCGCCGTGCGGTCGAGGCCCGGCTCGGCGTGTCGCCGGTCGAGCTCGCGCAGAGCCAGCGGGTCGCGCTCGCAAAGCAGCTGCTGCAGGACACCGCGCTGCCGCTCGCCCAGATCGCGTTCGCGGCCGGATTCGGCAGCGTGCGGCGGTTCAACGCGGTGTTCTCGGCCCGGATGGGCCGCGCGCCGTCCGTGCTGCGCCGGCCGGAACCCGGACAGCCCGTCCGGGATCCGGACGTCCGGGGACCGGACGTCCGGCTGCGACTCGACTACCGGACGCCGTACGACTGGGATCGCCTGCTCGCGTTCCTGCGCGACCGCGCGGTGCCCGGCGTCGAGGCGGTCGACGCCGGCGGCTATCGCCGGATCGTCCGGCTCGGCGGACACACCGGACACATCGCCGTCCGGGCATCGGACAGCCGGCCGGCACTCGTGTTGGCAGTGTCGAGCGAGCTGTTGCCGGTGCTGGCACCGCTGGTGGCGCGCGTCCGGCGGATGTTCGATCTCGACGCGCGGCCGGACGTGATCGCGGCGCGGCTGCGCGGCGATCGCACGCTGCGCCCGCTCGTCGCGGCGCGGCCCGGGCTGCGCGTGCCCGGCGCGATCGATCCGTTCGAGGCGGCGGTGCGCGCGCTGCTCGGGCAACAGGTCTCGGTCGCCGCCGCGACCACGATCGCGGGGCGCTTCGCGGAGCGGCTCGGCGCGGCGGTGCCGGCCGCGCTGCGCGACGCGTCGGGCCTCGCGTACCGGTTCCCGAGCCCGGCCGAGGTCGTCGCGGCCGGGCCGCAGCGCATCGCCGTGCTCGGCATGCCGATGGCGCGCGCGACCGCGATCCACGAGCTCGCGCGCGCGGTCGCGCAGGGCGCGGTCCGGCTCGATGCACCGTGCGAGCTCGACGGGTTCGTCGCGCGACTGGTCGAGCTGCGCGGGATCGGCCCGTGGACCGCGCACTACCTCGCGATGCGCGCGCTGCACCTGCCCGACGCGTTCCCCGCCGCCGATCTCGGCGTGCAGAAGGCGCTGCGTCGCAGCGGCGCCCGCGCGGCCGAGGCCCGCGCCGAGGCCTGGCGACCGTTCCGCGCGTACGCCGTCATGCACCTGTGGTTCTCGCTCATGGAGGCATCCTCATGATCACGAAGCGCTCTCCCGACTCGCTGTCCTGCATCACGGTGCGCTCGCCGATCGGCGCGTTGCGGCTGTACGGCCGCGGCGACGAGCTGGTCGCGCTGTGTCTGCCCGAGACCTCGACGCCGCCGCCGCCCGCACCGGTCCGCAAGACCGACGTGCTCGCGCGCGCGGCCGAGCAGCTCGCCGAGTACTTCGCCGGCGCGCGCACCACGTTCGAGCTGCCGCTCGGCGCGGAAGGCACCGGGTTCCAGCGCATGGTGTGGCGCGCGCTCGAGGCGATCCCGTACGGCGAGACTCGCAGCTACGGCGCGATCGCGCGCGCGATCGGCCGGCCGGCGGCGAGCCGGGCGGTCGGCGCCGCGAACGGCAGGAACCCGATCGCGATCATCGTGCCGTGCCACCGCGTGATCGGCGCGAGCGGCGAGCTCACCGGGTTCGGCGGCGGCCTGCCGGCGAAGCGCTGGCTGCTCGATCACGAGCAGCAGCACTCGCCCGGCCAGCTCGCGATGTCGTACGCGCGCTGACCTGCTACGGTGACGCCATGTCGACCTGGCCGGTGATCGGCGCGCTCGCGGCGGGCGTCGCGTGGCTGGTCGGCCGCACCGTGCATCGCCGCGGCCAGCAGGCGGCGGTCGCCGACGCCGCCGACCTCGATCCGGCCGACGACCTGTCGCATCTGCCGGAGGCGCTGCAGCGCAGCGCGCTGTGGACGCTGTCCGACGGTGGCTTCGAGCGCCGGGTCGTGCGCGGCGTGGTCGAGCGCGAGCGCGCCGACGTCGCGGTCACCGCGTTCGACCTCGAGACGCTGCGCGAGCGGCGCGGCGAGTGGGCGTACCTGCCGATCGAGCCGCCGTTCCGGATCGCCGGGGTGGTCTCGGTCGCGGTGTGCGAGCTCGATCGCGCGTTTCCGCACGTGCTGCTCAAGCGCGCCGGGCTGGGCGATCACCTCGAGGACGATCACCCGCTCGACACGCTGTTCTCGATGCCGAAGCGCGTGCGCTTCCTGTTCGGCATGACGCGCAAGTATCCGGCGGAGCTGCCGGCGACGCTGCCGGCCGCGCCGGTCGCGCTCGAGCTGCCGAACGGCTGGCGCGCGTACACCCGCGAGCCGCAGTGCGTCGCGCAGCTGCTGGCGAGCGGATTCGGCGCCGCGCTGCTGCGCGCCTATCGCCGCGACCTGGTCGTCGAGCTGATCGACTCGATCGCGATCGTGTACCCGGCGGCGAGCCGCGCCGCCGGCGCCGACGCGCTCGCCGACCTGACCTCGATCGCGGTCGCGATCGCCGACGCGGTGCGCGCGTGCTCGCTCACGCCGCGCGGCATCGAGGCGTGACGGCCGAGCGCGAGGATCGCCGGCACGATCGCGAGCGCCGCGGTCACGCAGGTCAGCTCGCCGATCAGCGACGCCACGCCGAACCCGCGGATCGCGAGGTTGTCGCTGACCAGCAGCGACGCGTAGCCGATCACGGTGGTCAGCGAGCAGACCAGCACGCTGCCCGCGGTCGACGCGCCGGCGCGGTCGGCCATGTTGATCGCGTAGTCGATGCCGAGCCCGAGCGTGATCGGCAGCGCGACGAAGTCGAGGAAGTCGATGCGCAGCCCGGCGAGCGCGCACGCCGCGATCATCGCGAGGCTGCCGGCGGCCGACGCGACGAGCACGGCGACCGCGCGGCGGTTGCGCCCGACCACGAGCACGACCATCGCGACCAGGCCGAGCGCGGCGAGCGCGGTGACGCGCGGGCCGTCGCGCCGGATCTGGAGCAGCACGTCCGCGAACAGCAGGCTGCCGCCGCTCGCGGTGACCGGCGAGCCGTCGGCGGTGCGGACCGAGCGCACCGCCGCCGCGAACGCGATCAGATCGCGGCCGTCGTTCTCGTCGAACCGAGGCCCCGGCCGGACCGACGCGACGAGGCCGATCCGGCCGTCGCGCTCGCGCAGCCGGGCGATCACGCCGGGCGGCAGATCGGCGACGCCGATCGGCGCGAGGCCGTCGCGCGGGCGCAGCTCGTCGAGCTCCGCGCGCTGGGTGTCGTCGAGCGCGGGTGCCGCGCGATCGACGAGCTCCCGCAGCTCGCCGAGCAGCGCGAGCCGGCGCGGCTGATCGGCCGGCACGACATCGAGGATCGACGCGCTCGGCCCGACCATCGGATCGCGCGCCGCGAGCGCGCGCAGCTGGTCGACGATCGCCGGCAGCTCGCGCGGGTCGTCGACCGCGAGGTAGCTCGGGCCGGCGAGGCCCGACACGCCGCGGCCGAGCTCGCGATCGACGATGCGCTGCCACGCGCGAACCTCGATCGCGTCGGCCGCACGCGAGTGCAGCCGCGTCATGTCGTACTCGTACGGATCGTGCGCGAGGTAGCGCCAGCTCACCGCGCCCGCGCCGGCGAGCACGATGCCGGCGGCCGCGACCACGACCGCGGGCCGGCCGATCCGGAACGCGCGCGCCGCGAGCGAGAACGCGCGGCCCGGGCGCGGCGGCGACGGCGCGAACCGCAGGATCAGCGCGGGCAGCAGCGTGAACGACGCGATCCAGCACACGATCATCCCGACGCTGCCGATCGCGGCGAAGTCGGCGAACCCGCGGAACGCGGTCGCGCCGAGCGCGCCGTACGCGATCGCGGCGCCGAGCGACGCGACCAGCGTCGGCCGCAGCGTGCCCGCGATCGCGCGGGCGAGCGCTTGTTTCGGCTCGCCCCGCGCGGCGCGCTCCTCCGCGAACCGCGCGGCGAGCAGGATGCCGTAGTTGACGCCGTTGCCGGCGACGATCGCGCCGAGGAACGCGGTCGCGGCGTTGAGCTGGCCGACCGTGAGCGCGGCGATGCCGAAGCCGACCAGCGTCGCCGCCGCGATGTTCGCGACGATCAGCGCGAGCAGCCGGCGCGATCGCAGGTGCACGAGCAGCACGAGCGCGACCAGCGCGCCGGTGATCAGCGTCGACAGCACGACGCCGTGGACCAGCGCGTGATGCTCGGCGAGCGTGACCGGCAGGCCGCCCGCGTAGCCGATCGCGATCCCCGAGTCGTCGGCGCGGATCGCGTCCGCGATCGCATCGAGCCGGCGCTGCAGCCGGAGGTCGCGATCGACGTCGGTCGCGACGAACGCGCTGCGGATCACGATCGCCTGGGTCCGCCCGTCGGCGCTGACCAGCGCGGGGCGATCGAGCCGGGCGAGCGCGTCGCGCTGCCGCGCGCGCAGGTCGTCGAGCGCGTGCGGCGACGGCGGGTCGTCGAGCTCGACGTACAGCGGGTTCTGCCGCGCGACCTGTTCGCGCAGCGCGTCGCGCGCCGCCTCGAGCTGGTCGACCGGCACGTAGAGCTCGCGGTGCGCGCGCAGGAACGCGCGGGTGTCGGGCTCGTCGGTCTCGATCCGCTCGACCAGCTCGCGCGGGAGCGCGCGCATCCCGTCGATCGCGCGGCGCGCCGCCGCCTCGCGCCGCGCCGGGTCCGGCGCGACGATCACCATCACCA
>DATJAE010000021.1:0-38568 GCA_035516595.1 Kofleriaceae bacterium
CCGAGCGCTGCCGCGATCTCGCCACCGCCTGGGCGCGCAAGGGCGAGGTCGCCTACGCCGAGGACTACCGGCTGCGCGCGGCCGGCCTGGCGCGCTGAGCGGAGACCGCGGCGGGCGGGCGTAAACTCCAATCGTGACGCCGACCCCGCCGCGCCGCCATCTGCCCTCGCACGGGCGATGAAGCGCAGCCGGTCACGAGTCCTCCGACACGCGTCGAGCCCCCCGCGCACCGAGTTGCGATTCGCATGGGCGCGGCGAGGCCTGCCATGCATCTCCGAAATGTTGGGTGTAACTCCACGAGGGAACGCACGCACGTGGGTCAGGGCGCTGCGGGCCTGGTGAGCGGGCGCGTCGCCGTCCGCCGTTGCACGGGCCGATGAAGCCGCGCGGCCGGTCACAAGTCCACAGCGCGGCCGCGCGTTGTGCACCTCGGGCACGTGTCAGTGATTGTCACCATGATATCGGCGAATTCAAGATGCGGCTGTGGTAGCTCGTACGGATGGCGAGGCAGCAGCGGTTCGCGTTCAGGACGTGGGGCGGCAAGCGCACCGGCGCGGGGCGTCCTCCGAAGGGCAAGCGCGCCGGCGAGTCGCACAAGCAGCGCCAGCGCCTGCCGCCCGGCCAGCCGGTTCACGTCGTTATTCGCGCCGCGCGTGACCTCGGCTCGCTGCGCAAGAACGACACCTACGCGGCGATCCGGGCCGCGACGCTCACCGCCGCGCGCCAGCACAGCGACTTCCACATCGTGCATATCAGCATCCAGGCCACGCACGTTCACCTGATCGTCGAGGCGGCCGACAAGACGGCGCTCGCGCGCGGCATGCAGGGCTTCGAGATCTCGGCGGCACGGCACGTCAACAAGGCGATCACCAAGCGTATCGGCATGCGACGCACCGGGCCGGTGTTCCCGGACCGCTATCATCCGCGCATCTTGAATTCGCCGAGATCGGTGCGACACGCCATCGCGTACGTGCTCAACAACTGGCGCCATCACGGCGAGCACGAGCGCGCGTTCGCGTTGCGGTGGCGGGTCGATCCGTTCTCGAGCGCGATCGGCTTCGACGGCTGGCGTAGCCTCACCCCGATCGCGCTGCCCGCGCCGTACCAGGCGATGTGGACGTGGCAGCCTCGTACCTGGCTGCTCTCGACCGGCTGGCGCCGGCACGGCCTCATACGCGCGAACGAGATCCCGGGCGGCGCCGCATGAACGTCGTCGCGTTTCCCGATACGGGCTCGCTCCGCGACCAGGCCGCCGCGCTGCTGGTCGAGGCGTTCCCGCATGCCAACGGCTGGCCGACGCTCGAGGCCGCGCGCGACGAGGTCGCCGAGGCGCTCGCATCGGATCGCCGCTGCCGCGCTGCGCTCGACGACCGACCTGCTCGGGTGGATCGCCGCGCTGCCCGACTATCGCGGCCGGGTGTGGGAGCTCCATCCGCTGGTCGTTCGCGCCGACGCGCGCCGGCGCGGCGTCGGGCGCGCGCTATGCGAGGACCTCGAGCGCGTCGCGGCGGCCGAGGGCGCGCTCACGATGTGGATCGGCGCCGACGACGATCTCGGCGAGAATAGCCTCGGCGGCGTCGAAAGACGTACGAAAGCGACGGCCGAGATGTTCGGAATCGGCCCGCATCGATCGACCGGCTGCTGCGTCGGCACCGCGAGACCGGTGACGTGACGCCCACGCCGCGCGGCGGCAACACCCGATCGCCGTCGACGACGCGTGGCTGCTCGCCCATGCGCAGGCGAATCCGGATGCGCGGCTGACCGATCGCATCGAAGCGTGGGCGGCACATAACGGCCGCACGGTCAGCCTCGGCGCGATGAGCAACGCGATGCGCCGCATCGGCTGGACGCAAAAAAACGCTGGTTGCCCGCGAGCGGGACACCGCGGCAGTCCAAGCGCGGCGCGCGGCATTCCTCGAAGCGCAGCCCAAGCTCGACTCGAAAAGGCGGATATTCGTCGACGAGTCCGAGTTCCGATTCGGCTCGCCGCCGCGCTTCGGCTGGGCACCGCGTGGCGACGACTCGCCCGGCAAATCGGTCGAGGGAAATTGGAAGACCGTGACGATGATTGGTGCGATCGCGCTCGACGGCTCTCGTGGCATCATGACGATCGACGCCGGGGCGAGCTCGGACGTGTTGTCGCGTACATCGAGCAAGTGCTCGCGCCCAATCTACGGCCAGGCGACATTGGCATCCTCGACAACCTGGCCGCGCACAAGAGCCCGCGAGCGCTGCAAGCGATGCGCGATACGTGCGCGACGCCGCTGTTTCTTCCGCCGTATTCGCCCGACCTCAACCCGATTGAAAAGGCGTGGGCAAAGCTGAAGGACTTCATTCGTCGCATGCACACGCTGACGCGAGCAGCTTTCGACGCGGCGATTGTCGCCGCCATGGACGTCGTCAGCCTCGACCACCTCCGCGGCTGGGCCGGCCACGCCGGCTACGACCTCAGCTCAACATGAAGGCGGTCTAGCCAAGCCGCTGCAGCTCGCTCGCGCTCGGTCGTCGCGCCGGATCGAGGTCGAGGCAGCGTGCGATCAGCTCGCGCTGTGCGTCCGGCAGCGGCTCGAGCGCCGGCGGCACGATCGCGCGGTTGTCGAGCCGGGCGAGCACCGGTGGTTCGGCGAACGGCTTGCCACCGGTGAGCAGCTCGTACGCGATGATGCCGAACGCGAACACGTCGGCGGAGGGACGCACGTCGCGTACGCCGCTCGCGAGCTCGGGTGCGAGGTAGGCAGGCGTGCCGAAGATCTCTCCAGAGCGGGTCAGTCCGGTCGCGGTCAGGGTCGATGCGAACGCGCCGGTGCCGTCGGCGAACCGCGCGAGCCCGAAGTCCGCGATCCTCGGCACGCCGCCGCCGACCAGGATGTTCGCCGGCTTGAGGTCGCGATGCACGATGCCGCGGTCGTGCAGCGCCGCGAGCCCGCGCGCGATCTGCTCGAGCATCGGCCGCGCCCAGGTCGCGTTGCCGAACCGCGCGCGCGCGGCCTCGAGCGAGCCGCCCTCGATCAGCGTCATCACGAGGAACAGGTCGCCGGCCGCGATGCCGACGTCGACCACCGGCACGAGGTTGGGATGGTCGAGCGCCGCGGCGATCTGCGCCTCGCGCGCGAACCGCGCCATCGACTCGGGGTCGAACCGGCCGCGCAGGGTCTTGAGCGCGAAGCGCTGGTGGTCGCTCACGCGCTCGACCTCGTAGACCGTGCCCATGCCGCCCGCGCCGAGCATCTGGACCACGCGATAGCGATTGGCGATCAGCCGGCCGGGGTCGGCCGCGACGCGCGGCGCCTGCAGCCGCGCCAGTGCCTCGCCGAGCTCGCGCGAGCGCTCGGCGACCTGGTGGCGCAGCTCGTCGGCGGTCTGCTCGAGCGCGCGCTGGCGCGCCGCGTACTGCCGCGTGAGCACGAGCGCCTGCATCACGGCAAGGAACGCGACGATCGCGTTGAACGGGTGGAGGCCGCCGAGCAGGTTGCGTCCGGTCGCGGCCCACACCAGGCCGGGCACCACGATCACGAGGTAGCCGGGCGCCACAGCGACGAGCAGCAGGCGCGCGTCGTGCCGACCGTCGCCGCGCCGCGCCTGGCGCACCAGCACGACGAGCGTGTAGGTGTTGACCGCGAGGCTCAGCGGGATGTTCGCGAGCAGGACCACCGCGAGCCCGCGGAACGAGCCGGCGAGCGCGATGGTGGCGAGCGCGCACGCGCCGATCGCGTAGTGCCAGCCGCGCCGCACCGGCCCGAGCTTGAACGTGAGGTGCAGGGTGTAGAGCAGCGCGACGTAGTTGAACTGCGCGACCAGCAGCACGAGCGCGCCGCCGAACGGCAGGTGGTGGTACACGCCGAGCTGGCCGAGCGGAATGTTGATCACGCTGCCCGCGAACAGCGCGACCGCGGCGTGCTCGCGGCGCCGGCGATCGAGCGCGTACAGCGCGCCGTAGAGCACGAGCAGCAGCAGGCCGATGCACACCGCGACGATCGCGGTGTCGCGGTTGATCGCCGTGATCGCGCGGTAGCGCGAGTCGCCGTCGCTGCCCTCGGTCAGGCGCGGCGCCACGCCGAAGCCGGTGCTCGTGAGCAGGGTGCGGTGGCCGGACAGCGCGAGCGCGAGCGACGGCCGGTCGGTCAGGCTCGCCGGGATCGCGAACAGCTGCGAGCCGGTCGCGCCGTCGCCGGTGACCGGCACCGCGACGCCGTCGACCGCGAGCGCGAGCGCGCCGTGGTAGCACTCGAGCTCGAGCGCGAGCGGCTTGCCGCGCTCGGCGGGATCGAGCGGGACGTCGCTGCGCAGCGTGAAGTCGAGCTCGCGCGCCGGCAGCGCATGCAGGCTGTCGGGCAGCGTGACCGCGAGCCCGTGCGGTCCAGCGTCGGTGTCGAGCGTCCACGCGGTGATCGGCTGGCCGCTCGCGCATCCCGCGACGCCCAGACACCCCGCGATCAGCCACCCGACGCTATTTCCAGCCACTCCCCAGCTCCGCCTCCATGATATCGCAGGCGAGCGAGACGCACTCGTTGCACAGCGCGGTGCCGCCGCGGCCGAGCAGCTTGCGGACCTGACCCTCGAGCTTGCCGCACCACGAGCACGCTGCGGTCGCGCGCGGCCGCTCGCCCGGCGCCACCGTCGCGCCCGCCGCCGCGAGCAGCTCCGGGCTCGGAACGCGGAACTCGCCGGTCGCGCCCAGCGCCAGCCCGCCGGCGCCGCCGAGCGCCTTGTGGCAGTTGCCGCACACCATCACGAGCTCGCCGTCGTCGAGCGCCTGAGCACAGATCGGGCAGAGCACCCACCGACCCTAGATCGTTTTTACCGGGGACGCGACCCCGGCGGTAGGCTCACCACGATCTGCGTGCCCTTGTCGGGCTCGCTCTCGACGTCGATCCGGCCGCCGTGCTCCTGCACGACCGCGTGACAGATCGCCAGGCCCAGGCCCGTGCCGCGCGGCTTGGTCGTGAAGAACGGGTCGAAGATCCGCGCGAGCTGCTCGGGCGCGATGCCCTTGCCGTCGTCGGTCACCACGATGCGTGCGCCGCCGTGACCCATGCGCTTGGCCTCGACCCGGACGTGCTTGCCGCCGGCGGCCGCGGCCTCGGCCGCGTTGCGCAGCAGGTTCCACAGCACCTGGCGCAGCTTCGCGGGGTCGGCAAAGATCCCGAGCGGCGCGTCGATCGCGCTCGCCAGCTCGACCTCGGCGAACGCGTGCTCGCCCCGCGCGACCTGCAGCACCTCCTCGACCAGCACGCCGAGGTCGAAGTCGACCCGCTGGATCGCGCGCGGGTTGGCGTAGTCGAGCAGCTCGCCGATCAGCACGTTCAAGCGCTGGATCTCGCGGTGGACGATCGACATCAGCGTGCGATCGTCGTCCGAGGCCTGCGGCGACGCGCGCAACAGCTCGATCGAACCCGAGATCGACGCGAGCGGGTTGCGGATCTCGTGCGCCACGCCGGCCGCGAGCTGACCGACGGTGGCGAGCCGCTCGGCGCGCCGCGCGTGCTGCTCGAGCCGGCGCAGCTCGGTGAGGTCCTGGAAGTTGATCACGCGGCCGACCACCTGGTCGCGCACGTCGCGCAGCGGCGACACGGTGACGCCGATCGTCCGTTCGTGGCCGCGCGCCGGCACGACGAGGTCGGCGCGGCGCAGCGCGCCGCCGGTGCCGGTCATCATGCTCGCCAGGCCCGGCATGATCGCGTCGATCGACTTGCCGGCGAGCTCGTCGGGCGCGGCCTGCAGGATCTCCGACGCGGCGTGGTTGCTGGTGAGCACGATGCCCTCGGGCGAGATCGTGATCAGGCCCGAGCTCAGCGAGCGCACGATGTCCTGGTGCAGCGTGAGCAGATCGGCCGCGGCCCGCCGGGTGGTCGCCAGCGTCTCGGCGCCGCGCTGGAGCTGATCGCCGAAGATGAACGACAGCGCGCCGACGCCGACCATCGCGGCGGCGTTGATCCCGAGCGTGCGGACGAGATCGATCCCGCTCTGCTCCCACGGCCGCACCTCGGCCGCCGACAGCGGCAGATCGATCGCGCGCACCCACACCAGCAGCGACACCGCGAGCATCGACACCAGCGACGCGATGGTCACGACCACCGCACCGCGCCGGTACGACAGCGCGCCGGCGGCGACGATGGTCAGCGCGTACAGGAAGGTGTACGGGCTCAGCGCGCCGCCGGTCACCAGCACGAGCGCAGAGGTCAGCACGAGATCGTTGGCGAGCATCGGCCGCGCGACCCGGCGCGGCGCGAGCCCGCGGCGCAGCAGCACGCCGAACACGATCGACGACACGTAGGTCGCGGCGATGATCGACGACTGCAGCCACACCGCGGCGTACGCCGGCGCCTCGCTCTTGAGCAGCAGCCACACCGACAGGCCGAGCACGACGGTCACGACGACCGTGCGCAGCAGCAGGAGCCGCGCGACGCGCCGGCCGTGATCGCTCGGCGGCACCGCCGGGGCGCGCACCAGCGAATCGCCCGGCGATGCGCTGGAGGCCGCGACGGTCGTCGCCACGGCGGTCACGCGCCGACGTTGCTGGCCAGCTTGAAGATCGGCAGGTACATCGCGATGATCAGGCCACCGACCACGATGCCGAGGAACGCCATCATCACCGGCTCGATCAGCGAGGTCAGGCCGGCGACCGCGGCGTCGACCTCCTCCTCGTAGAAGTCGGCGATCTTGGTCAGCATCTGGTCCATCGCGCCGGTCTGCTCGCCGACGCCGATCATCTGCACCACCATGGTCGGGAACACGCGCGACTCGCCGAGCGGGCCCGCCATGTCGTGGCCTTCGGTGATCCGCGCCTTGGTCTGCATGATCGCGTTCTGCACGACGCGGTTGCCGGCGGTGCGCCCGCAGATCTCGAGCGCGTCGAGGATCGGCACGCCCGACGACAGCAGCGTGCCGAGCGTGCGCGTGAACCGCGCGACCACGATCTTGCGCACGGTCGATCCGATGATCGGGATGCGCAGCAGCGCGCGATCGGTCCATTCGTGGCCGACCTCGGTGCGGCGGATCGCGACGAAGCCGGCGATCACCGCGGCGCCGATGCCGAGGATGAGGTACCAGCTGTTGGTGAAGCCGTGCGACATGCGGATGACCACGCGGGTCGGCCCGGGCAGCTCCGCATGGCCCATCTCGCGATACATCTTCTCGAACGTCGGGATGACCTTGATCAGCATCACGCAGATCACGCCGATCGCGACGACCAGGATGCCGATCGGGTAGTACATCGCGCTCTTGAGCTGGTTCTTCAGCTTGACCGCCTTCTCGATGTACACCGCGAGCCGGCTGAGGATGGTGTCGAGGATGCCGCCGACCTCGCCGGCCGCGACCAGGTTGACGTAGAGGTCGTCGAACACCTTGGGATGACGCTTGAGCGCGTCGGAGAACGTCGCGCCTTGCTCGACCGTGCTCTTGACCTGCTGGAGGATCTTCGCGAACGGCTTGCTCTCGGTCTGGTTGGCGAGGATGTCGAGGCACTGCACGAGCGGCAGGCCGGCGTCGATCATCGTCGCGAGCTGGCGCGTGAAGATCTGGAGGTCTTTCGGCGAGACCGGCGAGCCGATCGAGAGGTTGATGTCGATGTTGAACCCGCCCTCGCGCTTGACCGCCGGGTTGGCGAGCCCCTCGCCGCGCAGCCGGTTCTCGACCTCGGCGCGCGACGGCGCCTCCATCACGCCGCGCCGCTTCTCACCGGAGCGGGTCGTGCCTTCCCATTGGAATTTGGCCATGTCGGCTCCTCAGCGGCGGGGTGGGCTCGAGGCCGGCGGCGCGATCCCCCCGAGCGAGCCGCCGGCATTCATGATCATGGTCTTGAGCTCGTCGACCTCGCTGGAGTGGCCGAGGCACTCGTCGAGCGAGATCTGCTTCTTGATATAGTGATCGCACAGCGCCTGATTCATCGTCTGCATGCCGAACTTCGACTGCCCGATCTGCATCTGCGAGTAGATCTGATGCAGCTTGTCCTCGCGGATCAAATTTCGGATCGCCGCGTTCGGTATCATCACCTCGGCGGCGAGCACGCGGCCCGATCCCTGGGCCTTCGGGATCAGGCACTGCGTGATCACGCCCTCGAGCACGAACGACAGCACCGCCCGGATCTGGGCCTGCTGGTGCGCCGGGAACACGTCGACGATGCGGTTGATGCTCTGGATCGCGCTGTTGGTGTGCAGCGTGCCGAAGCACAGGTGACCGGTCTCGGCGACCGACAGCGCGGCCTCGATGGTCTCGAGGTCGCGCATCTCGCCGATCAGCACGACGTCGGGATCCTGGCGCAGGATGTACTTGAGCGCGCGGTCGAACGACTGACTATCGCGCCCGATCTCGCGCTGGTTGACCAGGCACTGGTTGTGGGTGTGCTGGAACTCGATCGGATCCTCGACCGTCACGATGTGGCCGCGCATCCTGCGGTTGATCCGATCGATCATCGACGCGAGCGTGGTCGACTTGCCCGAGCCGGTCGGCCCGGTGACCAGCACGAGCCCGCGCGGGCGGTCGCACAGCTCGATGCACACCGGGGGCAGGCCGAGGTTCTCGAGCGGGATGACCTCGAACGGCACGAGCCGGAACGCGCCCGCGACGCACGACTGCTGCATGTACACGTTGGCGCGGAACCGCGCGATGTTGCGGATGCCGAACGAGAAGTCGATCTCGAGATCCTCCTCGAACCGGAGCTTCTGCGCGTCGTTCATCACCGAGTAGCACAGCTGCTTGGTGTCGACCGGCGTGAGCGGATCGGTCTGCAGCCGGACCAGCTCGTTGTCGATGCGCAGGCGGGGAGGCGAGCCGGCGGTGAGGTGGAGATCCGACGCGCCCTTGTCGAGCATCGCCTTGAGCAGCGCCTGGAGGTTGAACTGCGCCACTAGTCGTCCACCGTGGTTCGCAGCACCTCTTCGGGCGTGGTCACGCCTTCGAGGATCTTCGCGATCCCTGCCATGCGGAGGCTCTGCACGCCGCCGCGGATCATCTCGGCCTTGATCTCGGCCGCCGACGCGCCCTGGAGCACGAGCTCCTTGAGCGGATCGGTGAACGGCATCACCTCGTACAGCGCGACGCGACCCTTGTACCCGGTGTTGTTGCAGATCTGACAGCCGCGGCCCTTCATGATCTTGGCCGACTTCACCTGGTCCTCGGTCATCCCCATCTTGAGCAGCGCGTCGGGGTGCTTCTCGCCCGCGGTCTTGCAGTCGTTGCAGATCCGGCGCGACAGCCGCTGCGCGAGCACGAGGTTGACCGACGCGGTCACGAGGAACGGCTCGATCCCCATGTTGAGCAGGCGCGACACGGTCGACGGCGCGTCGTTGGTGTGCAACGTCGACAGCACGAGGTGGCCGGTGAGCGCGGCCTTGACCCCGATCTCGGCGGTCTCGAAGTCGCGGATCTCGCCGACCATGATGATGTTCGGGTCCTGGCGCAGGAACGCGCGCAGCGCGGTCGCGAAGTTCAGGCCGATGTCCTCGTGCATCTGCACCTGGTTGATGCCGTGCAGGTTGTATTCGATCGGATCCTCGGCGGTGGAGATGTTGCGATCGATCGTGTTGAGCTCGGACAGCGCCGAGTACAGGGTCGTGGTCTTGCCCGAGCCGGTCGGTCCGGTCACCAGCACCATGCCGTACGGCTTCTTGATCGCGACCTTGAAGTCCTCGAGCGGCCTGAGGTCGAAGCCGAGCTTCGTCATGTCGAGCTGCAGCGCCGCCTTGTCGAGCAGGCGCATGACGATCTTCTCGCCGAACAGGGTCGGCAACACCGACACGCGGAAGTCCATCTCGCGGTTGCCGCCGATCTTGAGCTTGATGCGGCCGTCCTGGGGCAGCCGGCGCTCGGCGATGTCGAGCGACGCCATGATCTTGAGGCGCGAGGTGATCGCGTTGCGCAGCTTGAGCGGCGGGCGCATCTCCTCCTGGAGGATGCCGTCGATGCGGAACCGCACGCGGAAGCTGCGCTCGTACGGCTCGACGTGGATGTCCGAGGCCTTCTTCTTGATCGCGGACAGCAGGATCGCGTTGCACAGCTTGACCACCGGCGCCTCGCCGGCCTGGTTCTCGAGATCGACGACGTTGACGTTGTCGTCCGAGACCGCGGTGTAGTCGACGTTGTCGATGTCGCCGAGCTCGCCGACCATCTGGTCGAGGTCGGGGCCCTTGTCGTAGTAGCGCGACAGCGCGGCCTCGAGGCTGGCCTCCGACGCGACGACCGGCTCGATGTTGTACTGGGTCAGGAACTTGAGCTCGTCGATCGCGTAGATGTTCGACGGATCGGCCATCGCGACGATCAGGGTCGGACCGTTGCGCCGGACCGGGATGACCTGATGCTTCTCGCAGATCTCGCGCGGCACGAGCTTGAGCACGGCGGCGTCGATCTCGATCTCGCCGAGGTTGATCGACGGCAGGCTGTACTGCTTGGCGACGAACTGGGTCAGCGCCTGGTCGTTGACGTAGCCGAGCCGCGCGAGCGTCGCGCCGAGCCGCTTGCCGGTGCGCTTGGCCTCGTCCTGCGCCTGCTGGAGCTGTTGCAGCGAGAGCATCTTCTCGCGGACCAGTAGCTCTCCAATACGGCTCGGCGGCGAAGCCATGGGTACGCAGTCTCCCCCAAAAAGACTCGGGTTTTCGACAAGGTACCGCGCCGTTGGGGTATCCGTCAAACCGTCAGGAAATCTTCAAGACCCACATCGCGCCGGGCGCAAGGTTTTCGCCTCCACCACGTCAAAAACTTGCGTACAGCGATCACCGCCTCGAAGGTGACGATGGACGGCTCTGGAGGATCCGATGAGCTATGCCGAGGCCAAACAGATCGCGCTTCTCCGGCTCGAGCTGCGAGCGTGCTGGGCGCGCGCGGATCGCGCCGGCGCCGGCGCCGCGCTCGCCCGGCTGACCCAGGTGGTCGGCAACGACAACGAGCTGGCCGCCGAGGTGCGGCGCTGGATGGTGAAGCTGGCCTGACGCTACGGCGCGACCGTGATCGTCAGCTTGTAGTTGTTCTCCGGCATCGCCGACGACTGCGCGACCACCTGCACGTAGTACGTGCCGGCGGGCATGTTCTGGACGTTGCCGTGCACGGTGTCCTGCATCCCGGTCTCGGGCGACAGGCTCAGCACCGACGTACCGGTGGAGTTGAGGATGCCGCCGGTCAGCGGGCCGCCCCAGGTCTCGTACACCACGGTGACGTCGATGCTCTGCACCTCGGTCAGGTTGATCGCGTAGTTGTCGACGTCGCCGGCCGGGCAGATCGCGAGACCCGAGTACGTGATCGACTTCTGCTGCATCGCGACCGGCGTCTGGAACGCGGTCGCGGTGGTGTCGTTGCGGCCCGAGCCCTCGAGCGCGCTGTCGTTGGCGCACATCCCGTTGAGCCCGCCGTCGGTGGTGGCCTTGCCCGACACGCAGACCATCTGGGTGCCGTTGGCCTCGCAGGTGTAGCCGTCCGGACATTTCGGATCGGCGCTGCCGCACAGGAACGGCTCGTTGCCGAGGTTCGGCGCGTACGGCGAGCACGCCGCGAAGCTCGCGAGCGCGAGCGCGACCAACGCGGCGCGCATCAGAACCTCACCCCGGCCGCGGCGCCCGCGAAGCCGCCGCCGATCGACGGCCCGATCACCAGCGTCGACTCGGGCGACTGCTTGGCGCCGACCCTGAGCTCGCCGTGCTTCTTGGCGGTCAGCTCGCGGTACCAGAAGTAGCCGGCGACCGCGGTCGCGGCCAGGCCGACGCCGAACGTCACGTTCGAGATCGTCTGGTAGCGCTTGCCGGTGCTCTGCCAGGCCGCGTCGTACTGGTGGTCGAACTCGCGGCACGGCGGCGTGCCGCACGACTTCGAGTCGTTCACCAGGTCGCTGGCCTGCTGGCCGGCGAGCACGTAGGTCAGGATGCTGGCCGCGAGCAGCGTCGCGGCGCCGGCGGTCGTGCCCCACTTGGTGTACTTGAACTTGTCGGAGCCGACATCGGTGAAGCCGTCGCCGGGCCCGCTCGGCTGGTCGTGCGGCTCGCTCGGGGTCGGAGTGGGCTCGTCGGTGTGCTGGCTCGGGTGCAGCGGATCCTCGTCCTCGTGGCGGACCTGCGCGCTCTCCGTGGTGCCCTCGTCGGTGAAGTCGGGGTAGAACCGCTCCTTCGCGCTCGGATCGAGGTTGATGAGGTTCGGGCTCGACGCCTTGCCGGAGCGCGTGATCACCGTGCCGGCCTGATCCTTGACCTCGAGGTAGTACTGGATCGAGCTGCCGCTCATCTTGGCGGCCGGGATCCGCCCGACCAGCTCCTTGTAGCGCCACTGCATCCGCTTGGTCGTGAACGCGGCGTCGCCGGAGGCGCGGAAGTTGAGCGTGACCACGAAGCCCGAGTCCTCCGGAACCGACGCGGTGACGTCGAGCGGCTTGCCGGGCGGCGCGTCCTCGACGATGTTGTGCTGGAAGTCCGAGGGACCGTAGGTTCCGGCCGGCTTGTAGGTCTTGTCGGGCCTGGACTGCGGCTTGTCGGGCTTGGTCGTCTTGTCGGGCTTGCTCGTCGCGTTGAGGTCGGCCTCGAGCTTCTCCTTCTCGAGCGCCTTGACCCGCTCGCTCGCGGTCGCGCGCTGGCTCGCGCTGGGCGGCGCGTCGGCGAGGAACTGCCGGTAGTAGAGCAGGGCGCTGTCCTTCTGCCCGGCCTCGTCGAGCGTGAGGCCGATGTTGTAGAGCAGCAGCGCGTTCTTCGACAGCCGGTACGACTCCTTGAACTTGTCGACCGCGTCGAGCAGCTTGCCGGCGTCGTGCAGCGCCTTGCCATCGGCGTAGGCCTTCTTGGCCGCCGCCAGCTGATCGGCGGTCGGCGGTTCATCCGCGAACGCGCGGGTCGGCGCGACGGCGGCGAGCACAGCAAAGCAGATCAAGATGCGATTCATCCCGGAGGCTCCGCGCGTGCCACACCGCGCGCGTCGCAGGTGTTATCCCAGCGCTACCCGTGATGCAACGGGTTTCCGACGACGACTCGGTGACAGCTCTCGTCGGTGCGGCGAGATCTAGAAAGGATCTGCGAGGCCGTCGGACTTGCCGCTGGCGGGCTTGGCGGCCGGCTTCTTGGCCGCCGGTGCGCTGCCGCCGAACGGATCGGCCAGGCCCGACGACGCGGCGGCCGGCGCGGCGTGCGGCGCGGCAGCATGGTGGACCACGGCGTGGTGCGCGGGCGCAGCGGGGCGCGTCGCCTCGACGGGCGGCGGCGCCTCGGGCGGTGCGACCGCGGCCGCAGGCGCCGGCGGCGTCGGATCCTCGATCGGCGTCACGGTCGGTTTCGGCGCGGGCGCGGGCGCGGGCGCGGCGG
Organism: Kofleriaceae bacterium; assembly: GCA_035516595.1. Lineage (GTDB taxonomy): Bacteria > Myxococcota_A > Polyangia > Haliangiales > Haliangiaceae > JABFXX01. Next base: position 13,266 of record DATJAE010000021.1, read on the forward strand.
CGGGCGCGGGGGCCGGCTGCGGCTGCGCAGCCACCGCGGGCTGCTGCGGGGCGGGCGGCGCCGGCGCGGCGTTGTCGGAGGCGTTGCTGGCGACCAGCTTGGTGATGCCGAACATCAGACCCAGGCCGATCGCGAACGCGCCGACCACGCCGATCCAGCTCGTCGCCCTGGGCGGTGCCGCGGCGATCGGGACGACCAGGCCGCTCTCGATCGCGGCGAGATCGGCGGCCGAGACGGTGAGCCCGGCGGCAGCGGCGCGCGCGGCGGCGAGCGCCTTGACCGCCTTGGCCTCGGCGATCCGCGCGCGCTCGTCGGCGTCGGCGCGATCGAGCGGCGCCGCGATCGGAAGCGACGGCCGCGCCTTGGCGGCCTCGAGCTCCTCGGCGAGCTGCGACATCCGGGCCTCCGCCGACGCGGCGCGATCGTCGGAGCGCGACAGCCGGTACTTGAGATCGGCGATCACCGCGGCGTCGTTCGAGCCGCCGGAGGCGACGGCGGCGCGCGCCTCGGCCTCGGCGAGCTGGCCCTGCAGGCCGTCGAGCTGGCGGCGCAGCGCCTGCTCGCGCGCCTCGCCCTCGCGAAGCTGCTGCTCGGCGGCCTTCCAGCGCAGCGCATCGGCCTCGCGCCGCTTGTCATCCTCCTGCTTGGCTTCGATCTCGGCCGAGCGCCACTGCTCGGCATCGACCATGGTCTGGTTGGCGCGCGCGATGAATTCGTCGAGCGAGCTCTCGACCGACGGCAGCGAGGACGCGACCGCGAGCAGCGACGAGGCGCGCTTGCGCCGGCGCGGCGCACCGTTGGCAACGCCGTTGCCGTTCCCACCCTTGTTCGATTCGACAGCCATCATGGGTCTCCCGGAAGGCCAGAGAAAGCTTACCAGCGATCACCGGCCCGGCGGCATCGGCACCGTCACCCGCTCCGAGCGCGGCACCACCTCGACGACGTCGACATCGCTGTCGTCGTGAAACAGCGCGGCCTCCGCCTCCACCGTCTCGCTCGCGAGGAAGCCGTGCTCCGCGATGGTCATGCCGATCCGCCGGCGGCGCCGCGCGGGCGCGCTCCAGTGATCGGCGAGCGCCGCGAGCCACTGCTCGTCCGAGATCAACTTGCGGTGCAACAGGAATTCCGCGAACCGGACCGGCTCGAGGGTGGCGAGGGGGCGCTGCATACGTGCGATCGCGCACGGACATTAACTGCGTGACAATCGCGTGTCTACCGAAACGTTTGGCGGACCCGGTGATGGAGTTCCCCCGGGATCTACGGCATATACAGCGCGTCGCCATGCCCCCCGACCGCCGCCCGCGCCGCGCCGCGCCACGCGTCACGGTCCGCAAGAACACGGTGCGGCTGGCGCCCGACGTCGCGTATCGCGTGCGGGTCGGCCACCCGTGGGTCTATCGCGAGGCGCTCGGCCCGCGCCCGCTCGCGCCCGAGCCGGGCACGCCGATCGACCTGGTGGACGACGACGGCGAGTTCGTCGCGCGCGGCCTGTACGACGCCGACAGCGCGATCGCGGTGCGAGTCTTCGTCCGCAAACCGGACGTCGCGATCGACGGCCGGCTGGTGCGCGAACGCGTGCGCGCGGCGATCGCGCTGCGCCGCCGCGTGGTGGACCTGGACAAGCTCGGCTGCGCCCGCCTGGTCAACGCCGAGTCCGACGGGCTACCCGGGATCGTGGTCGAGCGCTACGCCGAGTACCTGGTCGTCCAGCTCTACACCGGGGCGGTCGCGGCGCTGCGCGACGAGCTGTACGACGCGCTGCTCGCCGAGCTCGCGCCGAAGGCGATCTACGAGCAGCGGCGCTATCGCTCGCTCGGCGGCGAGGCGCCGCGCCAGGTCGCGGCCGATCTGGTCCGCGGCAGCGCCGCGCCGGTCGAGCTCGAGGTCGTCGAGGACGATCTGCGCTTCGTGGTCGACGTCACCACGCCGCTGTCGACCGGGCTGTTCGCCGATCTGCGCGAGGGCCGGCGCGCGATCCGCCACTGGGCCGCGGGCCGGCGCGTGCTGAATCTGTTCTCGTATACCGGCGCGATCTCGGTCTACGCGTGCGCCGGCGGCGCGACCGAGATCTGCGCGATCGACGTCGCCGCCAAGGCGCACGCGCGGGCGCGCCGCAACTTCGCCGCGTCGGGCTTCGATCCCGAGAAGGCCGAGCACGTGGTCGGCGACGTGTTCAAGGTGCTGGCGCGCTTCGTCGAGCGGAAGCGCACGTTCGAGCTCGTGGTCGTCGATCCGCCCGCGTTCGCGAGCGCGGCGGCGCGCGGCGGCAGGCCGTGGAGCGCGATCCGCGACTATGCCGAGCTGATCACCGCGGCGCTCGACGTCACCGCGCCGGGCGGCCTGATCGCCGCGGCGTCGTCGACCCACAAGATGACCGCCGCCGAGTTCGAGCAGGCGCTCGCCGACGGCGCCGCCGCGGCGGGCACGCGCCTCCAGATCATCGATCGCCGCGCGCTGCCTCCCGACTTCCCGACGCTGCCCGGCTTCCCCGAGAGCAACTACCTCAAGTTCGTCGTGGCCGCACGAGGCTGACCGGCACGTCGGGCGCGGCGATCCGCACCGGCGGATCGGGCTTCGGCTGCAGCGTGTCGACCCGGAACCGTGCCGCGTCGAGCGCGCGCGCGTCGTCGCAATCGACCAGCGTGGCGCACGCCTCGGCGAGCGCCGGCAGCGCGATCCCGGGATCGACCAGGTCGTCGCCGACCAGCTCGACGATCCGGCCGATCGCGAGCGCGAGCGGCGTGCCGTTGGCCCACAGCGCCGCGCGCAGCTCCTCGAGCGTCGCGCGATCGAGCGCGGGCGCCTGCTGGATCAGGCGCGTGATCAGCTCCTCGATCACGTCGCGGTCGTGTCCTCGCCGGGGTCGTGCGCGAGCGCCTCGACGCTGCGCTGCTTCAAGAACTCGAGGAACGCGATCGCGGTGGGCAGCTCGATCGCGGCGATCGTCTCGATCAGATCGCGCGCCTGGCGGCGCAGCGCCTCGCCCGGCGCCTCGGTGCCGTGCACCACCGGCCGGCCGATCGCGGGCAGCTCGGCCGGCGGCGCGACCGCGCCCCACGGCGGATCGTTCGACGCCTGCACGCCGTGCTCCTCGAGCCAGCCGTGCATGTGCCAGTGCAGGAGCTCGGCGCGGTACGAGAACCAGCGCTCGCGCTCGGCCGGGTAGGCGAGCAGCACGTCCTTGAACCGGCGGAACGCGCCCTTGCCGTCGATCGAGATGATCAGGCGCTCGCGCAGCGCCTCGTCGCTGACCGAGCCGACGAACTTCTCCATCCAGCGGTATTGCTCGCGCGACGACGCGGGCTCGATGCGCAGGAAGTTGCGGATGTTCTCCGAGACCTGCTGGCGGTTGAGCACCGCTTCCGGATCGCCCGAGGTGATCGTGATGATCCGACCCGTGGTCAGATCGAGGTAGCTGTCGGTGTCGGGCGAGTTGCGCTCGACCGCGACCTCGAGCGCATCCCAGTCGAGCTCGATGCGGACGGGGCCGCGCGCAGCGGCGGGCACAGGTGGGCGGACCGGCATAAGTTAGTTGCGGTTCCGCCTATTTGCCGATAGTACGGGCCGCACTTCTAAGCGTAGTTGGCAGACGACACTCTGGCAAGCGCGGCCTTGACATGGTGCGCCGCTACGGTAAGTTCCGCCGCTCCCATGGCTCGAGTCACCGTCGAAGACTGCCTGGACAAGGTCCCGAACCGATTCGCGCTGGTGATCCTCGCGGCCGAGCGCGCGCGCCAGCTGTCGCGCGGGGCCTCGGCCGGCGTCGACTGCGACAACAAGCCGGCCGTGACCGCGCTGCGCGAGATCGCGGCAGGGCTCGTGAAGTTCCGCGAGGATGTACGCAATACGGTCATCGAGTTCATCGTCGAGCGCCGCAAAGCCGGCTTCATGTGATCTCGGGGTGAGCTAGAAAATTGCCCCGGCCCGCGCGTTGCGGCGGGATGGCGGGGTGGGGCGAACCGAGAACCGAGGTCGCTGTGCCGAGCGCGGCGAGCTGGTGAAGATCCTGTACCGGCTGGGCCGGCAGGACGCGAGCGGCCTGCTCGCGATCGCGATCGCCTCGCCGCGCCCGGAGACCTTCGTGCTGCGGCGGGGCGGCGTGATGTGCCCCGCGGGCGAGCTGCCGCGGCGCGCGCTCGGCGCGCGGCTGGCGCGGCTGTGCGCGCTCGACCGCGTCACGGTGTCGTTCGACGGCGGCATCGCGGCGTATCCGCCCGGCGCGCAGCACCAGCTCGGGCTGGCGACCTGGGTGCGCGGTCACCTCGAGGCGCAGCTCGACAACTCGCTGGCCGAGCTGGTGTCGCGCGAGCTCGCCGGGATCCGGCTGTCGGTGCGCGGCGAGCTCGCGCCCGAGCCCGCCGACGAGGCCGATCGGCGGATGCTCGCGGCGATGGACCGGCCGCGCCGGCTCGACCAGATCTGGCCGCTCGCGCGCACGCCGCGGTTCCGGCTGCTCGCGTTCCTGCACTTCCTGCGCGCGATCGACGCGCTCGAGGTCGAGGGCGTGGTCGCCGAGCGCTCGGCGCCGGCGCGCATCGTCGATCCGCGACGCGACGCCGCGCGGCGCGTGCTCGGGGTCGACGCCGCCGCCGACGTCGAGACCGTCAAGCGCGCGTATCGCCGGCTCGCGCGCGCGCTGCACCCCGACCTCCAGCCCGGCGCGGACGACGAGCGCCGCCGCGCGCTCGAGCGCCGGTTCGCCGAGGTCACCGCGGCCTACGAGTCGTTGATCTAGGGCGCATCTCGAAAACCCCCGCGCCGCGACGGTCGCAGCCCGCGCGGGTTTTTCAGATGCGCACTAGGGTGGCGCGACGATCCACCCGTCGTCGGTGAACACGCCGGTCGCGGACTGCCAGCCATCGCGCGCCCACAGGTACGCGGTGTACGCGGCGATCACCGCGTCGAAGCAGTGGTCGTTGCGCAGCACGTCCTCGCGCGCCATCCGGCTGCGCGGCGAGAACGCCAGATCCGTGAAGCGCTCGAGGATCGTCGCGCGCGTGCGCCACGGATCGGCGTCGCGCTTGTAGCCGCGCGCCGAGCGAATACCGCACAGCGCGGCGACCGTGGCCGCCGGCGAGACCTCGAGCAGGTTCTGGTGCAGCTCGTACCCGGCCGCGCGCAGCCGGCGGCGGAGCTGACCCGCGCGCGCGGCGATCGCGCCGTTGGCCGCGCCGAGGGCCGACAGCGGGAGCAGCCCGCGGTCGTACGTCATGACCACCTCGGTCGCGCGGTGCGAGTAGGGTGCGAGCCGCGCCTGCGCGGCGTGCTGCGGCACGGTGCGCGGCCCGCCGCCGACCGACTCGGCCGCGACGTTCTGGACCAGCGCCCGCCCGGTCGTCCGCAGCCACACCACCGCGGGATCGGCGCACGCCTCCATGCCCGGGCACACCGGACGCTCGCAGCGCGCGCACGCGGTCCGGGTGAGCGGCGCGTCGATCGCGATCACGCAGCCGGGGTCGTGGCCGGCCAGCCGCTGGATCAGCGTGTCGTCGGTCCACAGCATGCGGCCGGCGCGCGTCGCGACCTCGACGACCTCGGCGCCCGCCGGCGCGCTCCGGATCTCGGCGACCGCGGTGGTCTTGCCTCGACCGCCTCCAAGATCGACCCCGATGAACCTCGAGAATGAGCGCTTCACCCGATCTGTCTCCCGTTGTAGCACGATCGCACGGTGCGAAATGTTCTTGAAGCACTGGCATTTGGCGAAAAGTCCTGCGATATGAGGCGTGCCCTGTAAGGGCGCTACTAGCACTCCGTTCTTGGTTGGCCTCCGTCCATGGATCGCATCGCTTCTTTCCGTAGCTTCATCGCGCGCTCGCCGGCGGATCCGTTCCCGCGCTACGGCCTCGCGATGGAGCTCAAGACCCGCGGGGAGCACGCGGAGGCGTCGACCGTGTTCGCGGAGCTGCTCGCGCAGTTCCCGGACTACGTCCCGACGTACCTGATGGCAGGCGGCACCCTGGTCGCGCTCGGCCGGAAGGCCGAGGCCGCGGACATCTATCGGCGGGGCATCGAAGTTGCCAGCCGCCGCGGGGATCAGCATGCTCGCCGCGAGCTCGAAGCGGCGCTCGGCGAGATCGCGCCCGCCTAGACAGGGAACAAGGAGAACTCGCGATGAAGCTCGTAGTTGTGCTCGTGATGGCGGCGGCGCTGGTCGGCTGTGGAAGCAAGAACAAGAAGACCACCGACAAGCCCGCGGCCACCGATACCGGCAGCGGCTCGATGGGTGGCGCGAAGTACGGCGGCAGCGCGGCGACCGGTGGCAGCGCCACGACGGCTCCGGCCGCGGGGAGCGACGCGACTCCGAAGTGACGATCGGTTTCATTTGCTGCCTGGCAGGCGCCAGCGGCGTGGACACAACCAGAGAGAGGACTAGACAATGAAGAAGATGTCGATTGTTGTTGCGATTCTGCTTTCGGCGGCGCTTGCGGCTTGCCACCACAACAAGCCGGCCGCCAACGGCGGCTCGGGCTCGGGCTCGGCGATGGGCTCGGACATGGGTTCGGGCTCGGCGGCGGGCTCGGGCGGTGACATGGGCTCGGGCTCGGCGGCGGGCTCGGGCGGCGGGATGTGAGCTAGCGGTTCCTCGCGAACCAGCTATTCTCGTGAACGATACGATGCGCGCCGGTCCTGGTGACCGGCGCGTGTCGTTTTGCCGGAGTGGAGAAATGGTAGACTCGGGGGTCTCAAAAGCCCCTTCCCGCGAGGGAGTGTCGGTTCGAGTCCGACCTCCGGCACGGAGCAGGCGCTGCGCGCCTGGCCGTCGCTGCGCGCCGGCGTCGGACGCTCCGCCCGCGCGGCGGGCGCGGCGCGCTCGCGCCGCTTGCCGCGGGGTAGCGAGTCCGACCTCCGGCACGGAGCAGGCGCTGCGCGCCGGACGTCGCGGCGCGCCGGCGTCGGACGCTGCGCGCCTGGCCATCGCTGTGCGCCGGCGTCGGCTGGCGCGCTACGCTGTTCGTCGTGGCACCCGACACGTTCTGCTGCGCGCAGTGCCGGTTGCTCCAGCCGCCGACCTCGGCGTGCGTCGATTGTGGCGCGCCGATGACCGCGCCGGTCGAGCTGGTGCGCGAGCTGCTGTTCTATCGCGACATGCGGATGTCGTCGGGGCGCGACTGGGGGCTCATCACGGCGCTGGTCGCCGGCACGTCGATCGCGTTCCCGGTGCTGACGCCGGTCGCGCTCGCGAGCATGGCCGGGCTCGGCATCCACAAGCTGCGCACGTTCCGGCGCCGCCGCGCGATCGTCGGCATCGAGCTCGCGCCGCCCGGGCTGCCGGAGGGCGCACTGCACATGATGGGACGCGCGCGGCGGTTTCGCGCCACCGTGCGCTCGCTCGGCGACGGCGGGGAGGTGCTCGCCGAGCACGTCGCGATCCGCAACCGGCGCGGCGCGCTGCTGCTGCGCCGGACCACGGGCGCGGCGTTTTGGCTCGAGCGCCTCGAGGGCGAGCCGGTGCTGGTGATCGGCGCGACCCGGCGCGTCGGGGACGCGAGCGCGACGAGCGAGGTCCGCAAGGGCGACCCGCGCCTGGCCGAGCTCGGCGTGCCGCGCGATCTCGCGATCCGCGGCGCGCTCGAGATCGCGTCGTTGCGCGACGCCGCGCCGGTCTCGGCGATCGGGGCGGTCGCGATCGAGACCATCCCCGAGCTCGCGTTTCATCGCGACGGTGGTCAGGTCGCGGTGATGCGCGGACGGCCGGGCGCGCCGGTCCTGCTCAGCTACTGAGCCGGGCGCGGACGTCGTCGCGGATCGCGGCGGCGACCACGCTGCGCGGCGCGTGACCGCCGAGGTCGTGCGGCAGCGGGTCGCCGCGGCCGACCACCGCCGCGACCGCGGCGTCGATCGCGCGGTGCGCGCGCGCGAGCTTGTCGTCGCGGTGGCGGCGCGCCAGCCAGCCGAGCGCCTCGCCGGTCGCGAGCAGCATCGCCATCGGGTTGGCGCGATCGCGGCCGGCGAGCGGCGGCGCCGAGCCGTGGATCGGCTCGAACATCGCGTGGTCGTCGCCGACGTTGCAGCCGACCGCCATGCCCATCCCGCCCTGCAGCACCGACGCGAGGTCGGTCACGATGTCACCGAACATGTTGGTCGTGACGCACACGTCGTAGCGCTCGGGCTGAGTCAAGACGAACATCGCGAACGCGTCGACGATCGCGACGTCCTGCTCGATCCCGGGGAACTCCTTGCCGACCGCGCGGAACACGTCGAGGAACAGCCGGCAGCCGTTGAGCACGTTGTGCTTGACGATGCAGGTCACGCGCAGCTTGCCGTCGCCGGGCGCGCCCTTGCCGCGCTCGCGCGACAGCTGGAACGCCTTGCGGATCACCCGCTCGCTCGCCGCGCGCGTGATCACGCGCAGGTCGGTCGCGCGCTCGGCGGTGCGCTCGCCGATCCCGGAGTACAGCCCCTCGGTGTTCTCGCGGACGATCACCATGTCGACCGTCTCGGGCGACCACACCGGCTGGAACTTGCCCGAGATGCCGTGCCGGATCCCGGGCAGGCAGCGCACCGGCCGGATGTTCGCGTAGAGGTCGAGCTTCATCCGGTTGCCGATCACCGGCGACCATCCGGCCATCTTGCCGTCGGGCATGGTCACCGGCGCGCCGTCGGGGCCGGACCAGCCGACCGCGCCGAGCAGGATCGCGTCGGCGGCGCGGCAGCGCTCCTCGGCGCCCTCGGGCCAGTCGCGGCCGTGATCGAGGAAGTACTTCCCGCCGCACGGGATCTCGTCGATCGCGAAGCCGACGCCGATCGCCGGCGCGATCAGCTCGAGCAGCGCGCGCGCTTCGGCGATGACCTCGACACCGATCCCGTCGCCCGGCAGAACAACAAGGTCGTACGAGGACTTCGACATCGCACGGGAAACTACCACGCGCGCCTCGTACAATTGATCGATGCTGCGAACCTCGTTGCTGCTGATCGCCGGCGTCGCGACTCTCGTGCTCACTCCGGTGGCGCCGTGGCACGAGGACTACGCGTTCGGCAACGCCGAGGTCCGCGCCGCGATCGTCGGCACCTGGCAGCTGTCGACCACGGACGGCCACACGATCACGCTCGCGATCGAGGAGGCGGACGCGCCCGAGCACGCGTCGCGCGGCTGGATCGCGCCCGCCGCGGCGTGCGGCAGCCGATCGCTGGTGCGCGAGGCGGGCGCGTGCAAGGACGTCACCGTGGTCCCGCTCGCGATCACCGTGCTGGCCGGGCTCGACCGGTCGGCCGCCGCGACCGGGCGGCTGGTGATCGTCGGCACGACGTTCCGCGCGGGCGAGCTCGATCTCGCGCTCGACGCGCTCCACGTCGAGGCGATGCTCGCTCCGGACGGCGTCGCGACGCCGACCGGCACCGACATCACGCGCATCGTCCGCACGCGCTAGGTTCCGAACGCGATCGTGATCGCGAACGTCACCTCGTAGTGCGCGCCCGCGGCGTCGGTCGCGCGTAGCACCCGCAGCGCGGCGGACGGCCGCAGGCTCGAGTCGTGCGCGAACGTGGCGACCCCGGCGCCGAGCGAGACGCCGCGGCGCACGTCCTCCCCGAGCTGCTCGCGCGCGACCCCGGCCTCGACGAAGTACTCGCGGCGCGACACGTCGATCAGCGCGTGGCTGTCCCAGGCGCGCGTCTCGACCGTGTGCGAGCTCACGCTGTAGCGCGCGTACATGGCCTCGCGCACCGCCGTGCGGACGCTGTCGAGCCCGGTGAGGGCGACCGCGAGCGCGCCGCGTCCATGATGGATCGCGACCTCGCCGTGCGCGCCGACCGCCAGGCCGTCGAGGCTCCCGATGTCCGAGCCGAAACCGAGCTCGGCGCGCCAGCCGTGCGCCTCGGCGGCCTCGTCGGGGTAGGCGTCGTCGGAGACCTCCACGTAGTGGTGCATCGGCGTTCCGCGTGCGATCGCGGGGACCAGCAGCAGCGCGATCAACGGCCAGCGCATCCCGGATCAACGCGGCGCGCCGCCGGGATTGCGTGAAGACGGCGTGAAGGTCAGCGCAGGCTCAGCTCCGCGACGTGCGGCCAGTACAGCGTGTCGGCGTTGGCGGGGTCGAGCAGGTCCGAGAACGTGAAGCTGTTGTCGGCGTAGGTCACGACCAGCGACGCGCCGGCCGTGTGGGTGACCAGCGCGGGGTGGCCCTTGCCGGCGTAGACGAACGCGTCGGGCACCTCGCTCTCGGGCGGGGTGAACACGTCGCGCGGATCCGACCAGGGTCCGGTCACCGCGGGTGCCGTGTAGATCGCGATCGTGCTCGCGCCGAACCCGTGCGATGCGACGAGCAGCCACTGATCGGCGAAGCGTTCGAGCGAGCACTCGGTCGACGCGTCGGGCAGCACGACCGCGGCGGTGGCCGCCGTGGTGGACCAGGCCGTGCCGGTCCACCACCCCGGCGTGGACAGATCGCCGGCCGCGACGTCGGTCATCGCCCAGCGCGCGAGCCGGCCGGCGCCGCCCTGGCCGTCGACCAGGAGCGCGACCAGGTGATCGCCGTCGCTCGCCGCGCACGCGACCGTCGCGGTCGGATCGTACGGCGCCGGCGCGACCGGTGCGGCGGCGAGCTGCCACGCATCCGGCGGGCCCGACGGATCGGCGACCATCACCGCGCGGTAGCCGGCGGACGCGAAGCCGAGGCCTTGACCGGGCGTGGCGCGGACCTCCGAGACGAACACGACCAGCGGCCCGCCCGGCACGCGCACGCCGCCGTTCGGCCAGAACCAGTCGTCGCCGTCCTCGGCGAAGAACGCGTCGGGCGGTGCGCCGTCGCGCCACGCGAACTGCATGGTCGCGCTCGCCGGATCGTCGCCGGTCATCACCGCGACCGAGTTGTGCACCATCGTCGACTCGCTGCGCACGAGCGCCGGCGACGTCGCGATGAACGAATCGCCGAACAGCCACAGCACGCGGCCGTCGCCGAGATCGATCGTGTAGGCCGCGTCGCCGCCGAGCCAGCGCGGTTGCTGGTGGAACAGCGCGTCCTCGCCCGCGAGCCGCGTGCCGCTGCCGGTCAGCGCGGCGGGCGTGGTCGAGCAGGCGGCGAGGGCAAGCACCAGGGCGCGCATACCGGATCGACACGCGAGCCCACCCGCGCGCCACCCCTATTCGAGCGGCAGCTCGGGCTCGTCGCTCCCCGGCTCGAGGCGCTCGCGCTCGATCGCGCGCACGCAGCTGTTCCAGCGCAGCACGGCGTCGGTGTCGTGCGGGCGGAGCTGCCCGGCGCGCTCGTAGTGGCTCATCGCGTGGCGAAACCCGTCGTACGCGGCGGAGCGCACGACGTTCTTGCGCTCGAGGTAGGCGCGGGTCTCGCGCTCGTAGACGATGCCGGTGTAGTACGTGCGCTCGTACTCGTCGGTCAGATCGCCGACCAGGCCGCGCGCCTCGCGCGCCGCGCCGGCCGCGCCGCTCGCGCCGAACTGGTCGGTCAGCGACAGGATCAGGGCGCGCAGCGCCTGCTGGTTCCCGGGATCGACCGCGAGCACGTCGCGGCAGATGCTCTCGGCCTGCGCCGGATCGTTGAGCAGGCGGTAGCGCTCGGCCTTCTCGAGCGCGTGCGGGATGCCGGCCGCGTCGATCTTCTTGAGCTCGAGCCCGGTCATTTCGCCTCCTCGGAACGCGACTTGGTGCGGCGCCGGATGCCGAACAGCTTGCGTCCGAGGATCGCGATCGGGTCGAAGTAGCGATCGACCACCCGCTCCTTGAGCGGGATGATGCCGTTGTCCGTGATGTTGATGTGCTCGGGGCAGACCTCGGTGCAGCACCGCGTGATGTTGCACATGCCGGAGCCGAACTCCTTGCGGATCTCCGGGATGCGGTCGTCGGCGTCGAGCGGGTGCATCTCGAGCGAGGCCAGCCGGATCATGAAGCGCGGCCCGACGAACGCGTCCGTGCGCTCGCGATCGCGGATCACGTGGCAGGTGTCCTGGCACAGGTAGCACTCGATGCACTTGCGGAACTCCTGCACGCGATCGACGTCCTCCTGGTACATGCGATGCGTGCCGTCGGCCTCCTTCGGGCGCGGCTTGAACTTCGGGATGCGCTTGTTCTGCTCGTAGTTCCACGACACGTCGGTGACCAGGTCCTTGATCACCGGGAACGTCTTGAGCGGCTGCACCTGGATGGTCTCGTCGGGGCCGAAGCTGTTCATCCGGGTCATGCACGACAGCTTGGGCCGGCCGTTGATCTCCATCGAGCAGCTGCCGCACTTGCCGGCCTTGCAGTTCCAGCGCAGCGCGAGGTCGTTGGCCTCGGTCGCCTGGATGCGGTGCAGCACGTCGAGCACGACCATGCCGGGGTCGACCTCGACCGAGAACGCCTTGAACTCGCCGCCCTTGGCATCGCCGCGCCAGACCTTGAACTGCCGCTTGCTCATTCGACGTCTGCTCCGACCTTGCCGGACTCCAGATCCTCGATCTTGGCGTGCGCGATCTCCTTGAGCCTGGGCGGCGGATCCGGCCGCTTGCGCTTCTCGACCTCCATCCCGCCCGCGCCCTTCTTGACGATCACGTTGTACTGCAGCCACTCCTCGTGCTCGCCGGGGAAGTCGTTGCGCGTGTGTGCGCCGCGGCTCTCCTCGCGCATCAGCGCGGCGCGCGTGACGATCTCCGAGGTGACGAGCAGCGAGCGCATCGACAGCGCCTCGTGCCAGCCGGGGTTGTACTGGCTGGTGCCGGGCGCCTTCATCGTCTCGGCCTCGTGCTTGAGCGCCTCGAGATCGGCCAGCGCCTTCTCGAGCTCGTCCTTGACCCGCACGATCCCGACGTTGGCCTGCATGGTGTCCTGCAGCTTGTCGTGCAGGACGTACGGGTTGGCGCCGGAGTCGCGCTTCAGGATCTCGGTCGCGTGGCGCACGCCCGCGACGATCTGATCGTCGTCCGCGGTGGGCGTGGCGGTGAGGCCGCGGATGTAGTCGGCCGCGCCGGTGCCGGCGAGCTTGCCGAACACGATCAGGTCGGACAGCGAGTTGCCGCCGAGCCGGTTCGCGCCGTGCAGGCCCGCGCCGCACTCGCCGGCGGCGAACAGCCCGGGGACGGTCGACATCTGCGAGTCGGCATCGACCCGCACGCCGCCCATGAAGTAGTGGAGCGTCGGCCCGACCTCCATCGGCTCGGCCGTGATGTCGACCTCGGCGAGCTCGATGAACTGGTGATACATCGACGGCAGCTTGCGCTTGATGAACTCGGCGGGCCGGCGCGACGCGATGTCGAGGAACACGCCGCCGTGCGGCGAGCCGCGGCCGGCCTTGATCTCGGCGGTGATCGAGCGCGCGACCTCGTCGCGGGTGAGCAGCTCGGGCGGGCGGCGCGCGTTCTTGTCGCCGTCGAGCCACTTCTGGGCCTCCTCGATCGTGCTCGCGGTCTCGGCCGCGAACTTCTCGGGGATGTAGTTGAACATGAAGCGCTCGCCCTTGCTGTTCTTCAGGATCCCGCCGTCGCCGCGCACGCCCTCGGTGACCAGCGTGCCGCGCACGCTCGGCGGCCACACCATCCCGGTGGGATGGAACTGGGTGAACTCCATGTCCATCAGCTCGGCGCCGGCCTCGTACGCCATCGCGAGGCCATCGCCGGTGTACTCCCACGAGTTCGACGTGATCTTCCACGCCTTGCCGCCGCCGCCGGTCGCGAGGATCACCGCCTTGCAGCGGAACACCACGAACCGCCCGGTGTCGCGCCAGTACGCGAGCACGCCGGCGATCCGCTCGCCGTCCTTGAGCAGCTGGAGCGCGGTGCACTCCATGTGGAAGTCGATGCCCTGGTGGATGCCGTGGTCCTGCAGCGAGCGGATCAGCTCGAGCCCGGTGCGATCGCCGACGTGGGCGAGCCGCGGATAGCGGTGGCCGCCGAAATTACGCTGCGAGATCAGCCCGTCCTTGGTGCGGTCGAACACCGCGCCCCACTCCTCGAGCTCGCGCACGCGCTCGGGCGCCTGCTTGGCGTGAAGCTCGGCCATCCGCCACACGTTCAGGAACTTGCCGCCGCGCATGGTGTCGCGGAAGTGGATCTTCCAGTTGTCGCGCGCGTCGACGTTGCCCATCGCCGCGGCCATCCCGCCCTCGGCCATCACGGTGTGCGCCTTGCCGAGCAGCGACTTCGAGATCACGCCGGTCGACAGCTTCTGCGCGCTGCACTCGATCGCGGCGCGCAGCCCGGCGCCGCCCGCGCCGACCACCAGGACGTCGTGCTCGATCTGCTGGATCTGGGATGCGTCGAGCGCCATCACTTGCCCCAGGTGTTGAAGTCGTGGATCACGCCCATCGAGACCAGCCGGACGTAGAGGTCGGTGAGCATCACCGAGAACAGGCTGAGCCACGCGAACAGCATGTGGCGCGCGTTGAACCAGGTCGCCTGACGGAACGAGCCGAGCGCGACCGTGTTCTTGCCGCAGTCGGACATGCAGTCCTTGCGGCCGCCGATCAGGTGGCGGAACGAGTGACAGCCGAACGTGTAGCAGGCGATCAGTACGACGTTGACGGTGAGCACGATCGAGCCGACGCCGATGCCCGGCCGTCCGAACCGGAAGAACCCCTCGAACGCGTCGCGCATCAGGATGAACACGAACAGCAGCGCGAAGTACATCGCGTAGCGGTGCAGGTTCTGGAACAGCAGCAGCGCGGTCTCGCCGCGATACTTGCGGCGGCCGGCGAGCGGACCGACCGCGCAGCCCGGCGGCGAGCCGGCGAACGACCGGTAGTACGCCTTGCGGTAGTAGTAACAGGTGAAGCGGAACGCTCCCGGGAAGATCAGGATCAGCACCGCGGGCGACAGCGGCAGGAAGTGCGGCATCCAGCTCGGCCAGTCGCCGAACCAGGCCATGTGGGGAGCCGCGCCGCCGTGCAGCAGCGCGTTGGGCTCGGCGAACAGCACCGGCGAGTAGAACGGGCTCAGGTACGGATTGGCGTAGTAGTGATCGCCCTGGAGCGCCGCCCATGTCGTGTACACGACAAATGTCGAAAACACGACGAACGTGATCAGCGGGCCTTGCCACCAGGCGTCGGTGCGCGCGGTCGCCGTGAACCCTTCTGCGTGCCCTCCGAGTACAGGCAGGTGCGTGGCCATGTCGCGGCGGACTATAGGGAAAGGGGTAGTGGCCCGCAACGGCATGGGCGCCACAACCCGCTCAGCTTTCTGAGGGGCTCGCCGCGCGCCATCGCGGCTTGCGCGATCGGCGGCGAGGGCACGTCGCGTGCAGAGGATCTCGTGGATGCGGCTCGGCCTCGCCCTCGCGCTCGCGCTCGCGATCGCCGCGACCGGTTGCACCGACGACTGCGTGTCGGGGCTGTGCCCCGCGCTCGGCAACGAGCAAGCGTTTGCCGGGCCGTGCCGCTCGGCCGGCGCGCAGGGCGACACCTCGGACTCGTTCTGGGAGCGCGACACTTGCACGTTCACCTACGCGAGCGGCCAGATCGCGACGGCGGAGTGCGACTACGAGACCGACGACGACGGCGGCGGCGACACCGCGGACTGGACGTGGTCCGGGAGCGCGGTGGGCTCGATCGATCACATGGTCGCGGGGATCGACGCGCTCGACGAGCGCTGGGCGTTCGATCCGACGCAGGTCGTGGTCTCGGACGACGTGATCGATCAGAACGATCCGGTCCGGGTCTACGATCGCGCCACCTTCGCGCTGCTCCCTCTGGTCGGCAGCGATCTCGCACGGCCGACCGCGCAGCTCGGCCTGCTCCAGGATCTCGCGACCACCTACACGTGGAGCGGGCAGGGCACGACCACGCTCGTGCGCACCGGCTCGGACGGCTCGGTCGTGACGTACACGCTCGATGCGCTCGGCAGGATCGTCACGGTCTCGGCGGCGGACCAGACCGACGAGTACACGTTCGACGGCGATCTGCTGGTCGAGCACCAGATCACCAGCGACGGGCTCGCGCAGTCGGACACGACCTGGCGCTACGATCGCGGCGGCAACGTCGCGGATCGCACCTACACGACGCCGGGCCAGGCTCCGCTCCACGAGGTGTTCGATTACGCGTGCTGGAAGTGACGACCTGATCGCGCGCGGATGATCACTGCTGCGCGTGGGTCGCCAGCACGTCGGCCACGCACAGCGACAGCTTGCGCGCGGTGGGCACGTGCAGGAACTCGTTGGGCCCGTGCGCGTTCGAGCCCGGCCCGAGCACGCCGGTGATGCAGAACTGCGCCTTGGGGAACTTCTCGCCGAGCATGTACATGAACGGGATCGTGCCGCCCTCGCCCATGTACATCGCAGGCTTGCCGAAGTGGCGCTGGCTCGCGGTGTCGAGCGCCTTGTCGAGCCACGGCGCGAGCTCGGGCGCGTCCCAGCCGGCGCTCGCGTCCGAGCCGGAGAACGTGACCTTCGCGCCGTACGGCGGATCCTTCTCGAGCAGCGCCTTGACCGCGGCGGCCGCGGCCGTGGGCTCGACGCGCGGCGGGATCCGGATCGACAGCTTGAGCCGGGTCATCGGCCGCAGCACGTTGCCCGCGTTGCCGATCGGCGGCCAGCCGTCGGCGCCGGTGATCGCGAGCCCGGGCCGCCACGTCCGGTTGAGGATCAGCTCGACGTTGTTGCGCGTGACCGGCTCGACGCCGGGCTGCAGCGGGAACTTCGCCCACACGTCGTCGCCGATCACCTGCGCGGTGCGCTCGGCCTGGAGCACGCGCTGGCGCGGGATCTGGGTCGCGAGCTCGGCGAGCTTGATCTGCCCGGTGTGGCTGTCCTCGAGTCGATCGAGCAGGATGCGGATCACGCGCTCGCTCGCCGCGACCACGCCGGTGCCGTCGCCCGAGTGCACGCCCTCGCCGAGCAGCGAGACCTCGAGGTTGCCGATCACCAGGCCGCGCAGCGAGGTGGTCGACCATAGCTGGTCGTAGCTCGCGCAGCCCGAGTCGAGGCAGACCACGAGCGATAGCGCGCCGATCCGCGGCATCAGGTGCTCGATGTACGCCGGCAGGTCGCCCGAGCCCGACTCCTCGCACGCCTCGATCACGACGACGCAGCGCGCGTGCGGGAGCTTGTCGCGGCGGAGCGCGTTGATCGCGGTGAGCGACGCGAAGATCGCATAGCCGTCGTCGGCGCCGCCGCGCCCGTACAGCTTGTCGCCCTCGAGCACCGGCGTCCACGGCCCGAGCCCGTCGCGCCAGCCGGTCATCTCCGGCTGCTTGTCGAGGTGGCCGTACAGCAGCACGGTGTCGCCGCTCCGCCCGCCGGTCGCCGGGATGTCCATGAAGATGAGCGGGGTGCGCTCGCCCAGGCGGATCACCTCGAGCGTGGCGCCGTCCGGGAGCTGGCGGCGTGCCCAGCCGGCGAGCAGCTCGACCGCGCGGTCCATGTGGCCGTGCGCCCGCCACTCGGGGTCGAAGCTCGGCGACTTGTTCGGGATCTTGATGTAGTCGACCAGGGTCGGGACGATCGAGGTCTGGAACAGCTGGTCAGCCCACTGGGAAGTTGCGTCGGTGACGGGCATGCCGCGGACTCTACACCCAGTTCATGCGAACCTAACGGCAGGCGTGAAATCGCCGGGGAGGTTTCGTGCGTAGATGCCGAGTCATGACAGCTCGCCGGATCTGGTTCGCGGTCGTGCTCTCAGCGTGCGGCGGTAGCCAGCAACCGCCGCCGTCCGCAGCGCGGGCGCAGGCCAAGCCGCCACCACCGCCGCCGAGCGCGCCGACCCAGGGCCTGGCGACCAACGCGCAGCTCAACGGCATGTTCGTCAACACCGGCTGCGGGCAGATGACCGGCACGCCGGAGACCGTCGCGCTGTTCCAGAAGGCGTGCGACGCCCACGACGGCCAGGGCTGCTCGGAGCTCGCGGGGCGCTACCTGTGCGGCAAGGGCGTCGCGCAGGACTACGCGAAGTCGACCGTGCTGAGCGAGCAGGGCTGCGACTACGGCTACATCCAGTCGTGCAACAACGTCGCGATGATGGTCGCGTACCCGCAGGCCAAGCTCGATCCGTCGGTCGCGTTCAAGTACGCCGACAAGGGCTGCTCCGCCGGCGATCCCGCGGCGTGCAACGGCGTGGGCCTGATGTACCTGCAGGGCATCGGCACGGCCGCCGATCCGGTGAAGGCCGGACGGCTGTTCGACGACCTGTGCAAGAAGAACAACGCGATGGCGTGCGCGAACCTCGCGATGCAGGCCTACCTCGGGATCGGGATGCCGCGCGACGTCAAGCACGCCGCCGAGCTCGCCGACAGCGCGTGCAAGCAGGGCATGCCGTCGGCGTGCAACACGCTCGGCGGGATCCTGATCGAGGAGGGCGGCGACGACAACATGCATCGCGCCGAGGTGCTGTTCACGACGATCTGCGACCAGGCCGACGGCAACGCGGCGTGCGACAACCTCGGCCAGCTCTACGCCCACGGCATCACCGCCAAGGAGCCGCCGAACAAGGATCGCGCCGCCGCGATGTTCAAGAAGGCGTGCGACGCCGGCTTCGCGAAGTCGTGCACCCACCTCGCCGAGCTGATGAGCGGACAGTAACCATAGCCCTGCCCGAACGCGCGGCACGCTCGTGCTACACACGGGGGGCGTGATTCGTCATAGTGGAGGCATGGTTCGCTTGTCGGATGACAAGAAGCCGCCCCCGCCGAAGCGGGAAGGCGAGCGGCAGACCGGCCTGGTGCTCGACGAGCGCACGCGCACCAAGAAGCCGCCGATGTACAAGGTCCTCTTGCACAACGACGACTACACGACCCGCGAGTTCGTGGTCTGGGTGCTGCAGACCGTGTTTCACAAGAACGAGACCGACGCGGTCGCGATCATGAGCCACGTGCACAACAACGGCGTCGGCGTCGCCGGCGTCTACACGTTCGAGGTCGCCGAGACCAAGGTGACCAAGACGATGGCGCTCGCCAAGGCGCAGCAGTTCCCGCTCCAGCTGTCGATCGAGCCGACCGACTGACCTGCCCGAAATCGCGGGATCTCCGCGGGCTACACGGCGGGTCCGCGTCCCGTACAATAGAGTCGTGCTGTCTCCCGAGCTCCAAGCCACGCTGCAGCGCGCGGTCGACGACGTCCGCGGCCGGCGCCACGAGTACCTGACGCTCGAGCACCTGCTGCTGGCGATCTGCGACGACCCCAGCGGCGTCGACATCGTCACCAAGTGCGGCGGCGATATCGAGAAGCTGCGCGGCGACCTCGAGCGCTTCCTCGACGAGCAGATCGAGGAATTGCCCGAGGGCGAGGAGTCCGGACCCGACCAGACGCTCGCGTTCCAGCGCGTCTTGCAGCGCGCCGCGACCCACGTCCAGGCCGCCGGCCGGACTCAGCTGACCACCGGCAACGTGCTGGCGTCGATGTTCCGCGAGCGCGACTCGCACGCGGTCTACCTGCTCGAGAACCAGGGGATCACCCGGTTCGACGTGATCAACTACATCTCGCACGGCGTGTCGAAGGTCGACGCCGGCGGGCCGGTCGTGCCGCGCTCGCGCGGCGTCGAGGACGACGGCCAGGAGGACTCGCGGATCTCGAACCCGCTCGAGAGCTTCTGCGTCGACCTCACCGCGCGCGCCAAGGAAGGCAAGATCGATCCGCTGATCGGCCGGGTCGACGAGCTCGAGCGCATGGTCCAGGTGCTGTCGCGCCGGCGCAAGAACAACCCGCTCCTGATCGGCGAGGCTGGCGTCGGCAAGACCGCGCTGGCCGAGGGCCTCGCGCTGCGCATCACCGAGGGCAAGGTGCCCGAGCCGCTGCTCGAGGCGCGGGTCTACTCGCTCGACATGACCGCCGTGCTCGCCGGCACGCGCTACCGCGGCGACTTCGAGGAACGGCTCAAGGCCGTGATGAAGGTGCTGATCGGCGATCCCAAGGCGATCCTGTTCATCGACGAGATCCACAACATCATCGGCGCGGGCGCGACCTCGGGCGGCACGATGGATGCCGCGAACATCCTCAAGCCGCCGCTGTCCAACGGCGAGCTCAAGTGCATCGGCTCGACCACGTTCAAGGACTACCGCCAGGCGTTCGAGCGCGATCGCGCGCTGTCGCGCCGGTTCCAGCGGATCGACGTCGGCGAGCCCACCGTGCCGGAGGCGATCGAGATCCTGAAGGGCCTGCGCTCGCGCTACGAGGAGCATCACGCGGTCAAGTACACCGACGCCGCGATCGAGGCGGCGGTCGAGCTGTCGGCGCGCCACATCAGCGGCGCGCACCTGCCCGACAAGGCGATCGACGTGATCGACGAGGCCGGCGCGAAGGTCCGCCTGATGAAGGCCGAGGCGCGCCCCGACGAGATCCGGCCGTCGCTGATCGAGGAGGTGGTCGCCAAGATCGCGCGCATCCCGCCGCGCTCGGTGTCGACCCAGGACAAGACCAAGCTGGCCAACCTCGAGAGCGAGCTCAAGGCCAAGATCTTCGGCCAGGACCCGGCGATCGAGCAGCTCGCGACCGTGATCAAGCTGTCGCGCGCCGGGCTCGGTCACCCCGACAAGCCGACCGGCTGCTTCCTGTTCGCCGGCCCGACCGGCGTCGGCAAGACCGAGCTCGCCAAGCAGCTCGCCAGCGTGCTCGGGGTCGAGTTCATCCGGTTCGACATGTCGGAGTACATGGAGAAGCACACCGTGTCGCGGCTGATCGGCGCGCCGCCCGGCTATGTCGGCTTCGACCAGGGCGGTCAGCTCACCGACGCGATCAACAAGCACCCGTACTCGGTCGTGCTGCTCGACGAGATCGAGAAGGCGCACCCCGATCTGTTCAACATCCTGCTCCAGGTGATGGACCACGCGACCTTGACCGATAACAACGGCCGCAAGAGCGACTTCCGCAACGTGATCCTGATCATGTCGAGCAACGCCGGCTCGCGCGAGATGGCGCTCGGCTCGATCGGCTTCGGCGGCACGGTCGGCGACCCCGCGGCCGGCAAGAAGGCGCTCGAGCGCGCGTTCACGCCCGAGTTCCGTAACCGGCTCGACGCCACCGTGATGTTCGGCGCGCTGCCGGTCGAGGTCATCCGCAAGGTCGCGCGCAAGTTCCTCGACGAGCTCGACGGCCAGCTCGCCGAGAAGAAGGTGGAGCTCGACGTGACGCCCGCCGCGATCGAGTGGTTCGTCGAGCACGGCTATGACAAGGCGATGGGCGCGCGGCCGATGGCCCGGCTGGTGCAATCCACGCTCAAGGCGCCGCTCGCCAACGAGATCCTGTTCGGCAAGCTCACCGCGGGCGGCACCGCGCTGGTCGATGTGATCGATGGCGCGATCGACATCCGCTGCGAGCCGAGCGGCGAGGGCGGCGCGGCGAACTGACTGCTGCTACGCTACCCGGCATGCGCCTGCTCGCCGGTCTCGCATGCCTCGCGCTGTCGCTCACGGCCGCCGCCGATCCGCCGAAGCCGGCCGCCAGGAGCGACGCCAAGCCGGCCGCCGCGTGCAAGCGCAAGGTCGTGGGCCGCGGGCTCGATCGCAAGGTCGTGTGCGTGTTCGAGCAGTCGATCGTCGTCCACGGCTCGAACCGGCCGGCGGTGGTCTACGTCCACCCCGACGGCAAGGCGGTGACCGGCCGGCCCAAGTCGGACGACCGGCTCGCCGGCCTGAGCCACACGCTGCCGGATCACTGAGTGGCCAGGCTCGTGCTGATCTACCCGACGGACGCGGGCATCGGGCGTACGTTCCCGTTACCCGCCGAACCGGTGGTCGTGGGGCGGGCGCGCGAGTGCGCGATCCGGATCGATCGCGAATCGATCTCGCGCCGCCACGCGCGCATCTCGTATTCGGTGGACGGCTGGTGCGTCGAGGATCTCGGGTCGACCAACGGGTGCAGCGTGAACGACGTCGCGGTCACTCGCGCGATCCTTCATGATGGCGACCACCTGAAGGTCGGCGTCGCGATCTTGAAGCTCGATGCGGGCATCGGGCGCCCCCCGAGTCGCGATGGCGAGAGCGGCAGCCCGGCGCCCGCGCGGCGTTTCGCCGAGCGCGTGACCCTGGCTCAGGGCGCGGCTTCCCAGGTGCCACCGACCTGGACGTAGACGCCGTCGCGCGCCTCCCAGGTCGGCTCGCGCCAGCGGAAGCCGGCGCGCTCGTGCTCGTAGTGGCCGCCGACCCACGCCCAGTTGCCGTCGCGCCAGTCCCAGCGCCCGCGGATCCACACGAAGCCGGGGCGCGGATCCCAGCGCTCGACGCGCAGCGCGGGCGGCGCCCCCATCGGGCCGGGCGCGTACCAGCCGCCGTCGATCCGCACGTAGACGCCGTCGCGCATCTCCCAGCGCGCGTCGCGCCAGCGGTAGCCGGGGCGCTCGCGCTCGTAGCGGCCGCCTTCCCACACGTAGCGGCCGCCGTTCCAGCCCCAGCGCCCGCCGACCCAGACGTAGCCGCGGCGCTCCTCGTGACGCTCGAAGCGCGGCGGCGGCGGCGCCTCGCGTCCGCCGCGATACATCTCCTCGTGGCGCACGTCGCGGCGCTCGTCGCGGCGCTCGTCGTGGCGCTCCTCGCGCCGCTCTTCACGGTGCTCGGGATCCGCGAACACCGGTGCAGCGATCGTGACCACGAGCGTAGGTACGAGTAGCAGACTCAGTCTCATCGAGGCCTCCTACGGACGTCGGCGCAGCATACCGCGGCGATCGTGCGCGTTTCGACCCGACACCGGCGTACAGCCAGCGCCGAGCGGTGTCGCTAAGATGCGGTCATGGTCGACGACGGCACGGACGAGACGCTTCGCCAGGCCCCCGACACGCTGTCGCCGACCACGGCGCCGGTGCGCGGCGAGCGCCGCGAGGCGCAGGTCGAGCTCGATGCGCGCTACCGGCTCGGTGAGCTGCTCGGCAAGGGCGGGATGGGCGAGGTCGTGCTCGCGTACGACGAGCAGATCGGGCGCGAGGTCGCGGTCAAGCGCATCCGCTCGGCCGAGCCGACCGCCGAGGAGCGCGCGCGGTTCGTGCGCGAGGCGCGCGTCCAGGGCCGGCTCGAGCACCCCGCGGTCGTCCCGGTGCACGACCTCGCGATCGATCGCGAAGGCAATCCGTTCTTCGTGATGAAGCGGCTGTCGGGCACCGTGATGACCGACCTGCTCGAGCGGCTGCGCGACGGCGCGATCGGCGACGAGGCGGCGGCGCGGCGGCGCCTGCTCCGCGCGTTTGCCGAGGTCTGCCTCGCGATCGAGCTCGCGCACTCCAAGGGCGTGATCCATCGCGATCTCAAGCCCGCGAACATCATGCTCGGCGACTTCGGCGAGGTCTACGTGCTCGACTGGGGGATCGCGCGCGCGCTGAGCGAGCCCGACGACGATCGCCCGGCCGGGCCGCGCGATCTCCAGCTGTCGACCGGCGAGACCCGCGCCGGCACCGTGCTCGGCACGCCGGCGTACATGGCGCCCGAGCAGCTCGCCGGCGATCGCGCCGGGCCGGCCGCCGACATCTACGCGCTCGGCTGCATCCTCTACGAGATCGCGGCCGGCGAGCCGCTGCATCAGGGGCAGCGCGCGTACGCATCCGAGGTCGACGCGACGCCGTCGCGGGTACGGCCCGATGTCGCGCCGGAGCTCGACGCGATCTGCGTGCGCGCGACCCAGCTCGATCCGCGCGATCGCCACGGCTCGGCCCGCGCGCTCGGCGCCGAGGTCCAGGCCTACCTCGACGGCGACCGCGACATCGCGGTGCGCAGGCAGCTCGCGATCGATCACATCGTCGCGGCGCGCGCCGCGCTCGCCGAGGGCGACCACGAGCATTGCCGGCGCAGCGCGATGCGCGCCGCCGGCCGCGCGCTCGCGCTCGACCCGACCGCGCACGAGGCGGCGGACCTGGTGAGCCACCTCGTGCTGCGCCCGCCCGCCGCGCCACCGGCCGAGGTCGAGCACGCGCTCGACCAGATCGACACCGACACCGCGCGCCAGCAGGGCCGGCTCGGCGCGCTGGCGCTGGTCGGCTACCTCGCGTTCATCCCGCTGCTGCTGTGGAGCGGCGTGCGCGACGCCGGCCTGGTGATCGCGTTCGCCGGGCTCGCGCTCGGCAGCGCGCTGCACGTCCTCGTGCTCGTCCGCCGCGATCGTCTGAAGGCGAGCAGCATCTACCTCAACGCCTGCATCAACGCCGTGCTGATCGGGCTGATCTGCCGGATGCTCGGACCGTTCATCATCGCGCCGACGCTCGCGATCACGACGCTGAGCGCCTACGCGGCGCACCCGCGGTTCGGCCGGATCGGGGTGATCGCGCTGATCCTCGCCGCCTCGGTGGCGGTGCCGTGGCTGCTCGAGGCGGTCGGCGTGCTCGCGCCGACGTACTCGTTCGAGGGCGGCGCGCTCGTGCTGCGCTCGCCGGTGATCGCGTTCCGCTCGGCGCCGGTGCAGGTCGCGTTCGCGGTGCTCCTCGTCGTGCTGCTCGCGGTGGTCGCGATGCTGTCGCGCAGCATGGCGCAGCGCCAGCGTGCGGCGAGCCGGCGCGTCGAGCTCCAGGCCTGGCATCTGCGTCAGCTCGTGCCGTCGCGCGACTGATCGCGCACGGTCTTGCCGGCCGTCCGATGGCCTCGCGCCAGCTGTTACCTCGCCGACAGAACCGGCGGGGCCGCCGTGCGTTGACAGCCGCCATGGCCCGATCCGTCGCCGTCGTGGTGCTGTGCGCGTCGTGTGCTCGAACCGCGCCGGCGCGACCGCCGGCGGTCGTCCCGCCGCTGCCCCCGCCGCCGGCGTCGTGGACCGTGACCTACCTGTCCTACGGCGCCGAGCACGAACAGTACCGCGAGGCCGAGCCGGCGGCGCGCGCGTGCTCGCGGCTGGCACTCGCCGAGACCGCGCTCGGCGCGAACGAGATCGACGGCACGATCGTGGGCGGCGACGACCCGACGTGTGGCGTCGGCGCGCGCGTGCGCGTGGTCGCGCGGCTCGATGGCGAGCTGACCGTGTCGACGGACCCGCCGGTCGCGCCGCGGACCGGCGACCTGCTGCGCGAGCTCCACGAGCATCTCCGCCACCCGCGGAGCGGCTGGTCGCTCGGACGCACGATGCGGTGGGACGCGCCGACCAAGCGCGTGGTCGAGCGCGGGGTCGAGTATCTCGACACCGTGCTCGCCAGCTCGGAGGAGGTTCACGGCATGTCCGACCGCGATCGTCAGACCTCGCTGCACGTGCGCGAGCGCGCGGCCGACCACGCGCTCGTGTGCGAGACGTACGAGGACGATACCGAGGGCGCCGGCGAGTACGGCGGCTTCTCGTATCGCGCGGTCACGCGGCTCGCGGTCGATTACGGCGACGGCGCGTCGCGGTGCCCCGACTAGTACCTCGCCACAGAGGATCTGATCGGTTGGGGCCGCCGATCCATCGCCGATCGCTTCGTTGCCGCTCCTTGCGTTACGCCCGGTAGCGCTGCGTCGCGGCGCCTCGCGCTCGGCGCGCCTCGGCAGCCGCAACCAATCATCTCCTGTGTGGCGA
>DATJAE010000022.1:0-21758 GCA_035516595.1 Kofleriaceae bacterium
CGAAGTCGACGTCGAGGTGGCCGAGGCCTGGCGGCAGCACCGCGCCATCGCCGGGCTCGAGCTGCGCGTCGACCGCGACCGGCGTGGCCGCATCGAGCCAGTCGCTCGCGCCGGGCGGCAGGCCGGCGACGCTGCGCCGGCCGACCACGCGCACGGTCGCGGCGATCTGCGCCTGGCGGCCGTCGATCGTCGCGACGATCGCGGTCGCGCCGCCGGTCCTGCCGTCGCTCGTGAACCCGGCGGCGTCGAGCGTGCCGAGCGTGCGGCCGGCGAAGCTCCAGCTCGCGAGCGCGGTCACGTCGTCGTCGCCCTCGCGCACGACCAGGGCCACCGGCGGCGGCGGCACCGCGGGATCGATCGTCAGCTCGATCGCGCTCGGCTCGATCGCCAGCGGCGGCGACGCGACCTGCACTGTGCATCCGGCGGACACCACGATCACCAGTCGCCACATGATCCGAGCGTCGAGCAACGCGCGTGCCGCGCGCAGGGCCGCGACACCGCGTGCGCCGGCTCACGATCGGGTGGGGCTGTCGCTGGCGTCGACCGACCTCAGCGCACCAGCGGGACACAGCGGGCCTCGAAGTCGCTGACCGCGGCCTGCGCGGTCGGCGTGTCCTCGAACGCCTCCTCGTCCGTGCACGTGCCGTTCGTACCCTTGACCACGCACACGCCGCTCCACTTCGCGCCGGTCGGATCGTTGGCGCGCAGCGCGTCGTGCACGTAGTGGCCCGCGCCCGGCACGACGTTGATCGCCATCTTGTCGACCTGGTCGATGCAGTCGTAGGTGGTGACCGGGGTCGCGAACTCGAAGTCGGCGCCGGGCCCGACGATGCTCGACCGCGCGTACAGCGCCATCTCGTCGGCGCTCGGCGCGACGTCGCAGCTCGAGGTGCTGAGCCAGGTGTTGAACACCGAGGCCGTGTTCGTGCCGCCGTCGGTGAAGTTGACGAACACCTGGGGCGGCGCGGTCGCGAGGTTGTCGCACGGCGCCGGCACCAGCGTCGCCTTCGTCGTCGGATCGCAGCCGACGTCGATCCGGCCGAACGGGGTCGACGCCTGGAGCACGACGTAATCGAGCAGGTCGCCGAGCTGGTAGCGGGTGAGCGCGTACCAGAACGCGCCCGAGCCGCCGCTCGAGCCGTGGCCGCAGTACGGCTTGCCGGCGGGCAGGAACGGGCTGCCGTCCTCCGCCTGCGCCTGGTCGTGGATCCAGCGCATCACGGTCGCCGGACGGCACGCGGCCTCGACGATCCCGGAGCGCGTCGCCGGTGGGGTCGTGTCCGTGCCGCAGGTGTGCGGGCACTCCCACGGCGAGTGCCACGCGATCTGGGCGAGCGACCAGCCGGCCTTGATCATGCCGGTCACGACCGGGGTGGTCAGGAACGTCATGCCGTCGGTGCCCGAGTGGGTGGAGATCACGCCCTTGTCGGCGCTGCCCGGGGTGAGCGCG
This sequence comes from Kofleriaceae bacterium, assembly GCA_035516595.1. GTDB lineage: Bacteria > Myxococcota_A > Polyangia > Haliangiales > Haliangiaceae > JABFXX01. The sequence goes on from DATJAE010000022.1 coordinate 1,451, forward strand.
ACGTCGACCTGGATGTCGTCGGTGCCCGGGCACGACACGGTGAGCACGGCGCAGCGGTAGCTGCCGCCCTGCGGCGTGCCCATCGTGCACGTCGCGTTGTAGGCGACGTTGGTGACCATCCCGCCGGATCCGGCGTCGGCGGCCGCGTCGATCGGCGGAGCGTCGTCGCCGCCGGTGGACGACGCGTCGGGCGCGGCGTGGTTCGTGGAGCACGCGACGAGCACGAGGCAAAGCCAGCGCATGGCCGTCGTGGACAGCAAGCCCCGCGCCGCGCCAAGTCGGCGAACGCACACGCGCCCCGCGCCGGGTTGTCGGGAAGCCCCTGATGGAACCTCCACATTCCGGCGGTACGATACGGCGTGGCCGATGTCCCGTCGCCGTGGCAACGGCTCGTCGCATGGCTCGGGGGGCCGCGCCGCTACACGCTCGCGCGCTTCGCGATCCTCCGCCTGCTCGGCGTGGTCTACGTGTTCGCGTTCCTCGGCATCGTCTATCAGGGGCCGGCGCTGCTCGGCTCGCACGGGCTCACGCCGGTCGGCGCGTACGTCGACCGGCTCCACGCCGCGGGCCTGTCGTTCTGGGACGTGCCGAGCGTGTTCATGTGGAGCTCGTCCGACCACGCGCTCGCGCTGTGGGCGTACCTCGGGCTCGCGCTGTCGGTGTGCCTCGCGCTCGGCTACGCGAACGCGCCGTCGCTGCTCGTCCTGTGGTTCCTCTACGGCTCGTACGAGCGGGTCGGGCAGCTGTGGTTCGGCTTCGGCTGGGAGATGCAGCTGCTCGAGACCACCGTGCTCGCCGCGGCGATCGCGCACCCGTGGGATCCGCGCCCGCTGGCGCCGCGCCCGCCGCCGACCGCGTCGATCGTGCTGATGCGCTGGCTGGTGTTTCGCATCATGCTCGGCGCCGGGCTGATCAAGCTGCGCGGTGACGCGTGCTGGCGCGATCTGACGTGCCTCGACTACCACTTCGAGACCCAGCCGATCCCCAATCCGCTGTCGGCGTGGTTTCACCACCTGCCGCACGTCGTCCACGCGATCGGCGTGGTGTTCAACCACGTGGTCGAGGTCGTCGCGCCGTGGTTCGTGTTCGGGCCGCGCCGGCTGCGCCTCGTCGCCGGCGCGCTCATGCTGTCGTTCCAGGTCGTGCTGATCCTGAGCGGCAACCTGGCGTTCCTCAACTGGCTGACCGTGATCCCGGTGCTGGCGTGCTTCGACGACGACGCGCTGCTCGCGCTCCTGCCGCGGAGGGTGCGCGGCGCGGTCGCGCGCCGCCTGCCCGAGGCGCCGCCGCGCGACTGGCGCCAGCTGCTCGCGTCGGGCGCGATCGTCGCGTGGGTGTGGCTGACCTGGCACTACGTGACGAGCTTTCGCGGCGGCGAGGTGACGGTCGAACGGCTCGCCGCGCTGCCGCTGATCGCGGGCTGCGGCTTCGGCGTCTATCACGCGGTGCGGCTGGTGCGCCGCCACGGCGCGCGGCTCGACCTCCACCAGCTCGCGGTCGGCGCGCTGGTCGGGCTCGTGCTGTGGAAGAGCATGCCGGTGGTCTACAACCTCGCCGCGCACCGGCAGGCGATGAACCGCAGCTTCGATCGACTCGAGCTGGTGAACACCTACGGCGCGTTCGGCTCGGTCGGCGACGTGCGCCACGAGCTGGTGATCGAGGGCACGATGGCCGAGGACCCCACCGCCGACGATGCCGAGTGGCGCGCCTACGAGCTGCCGTGCAAGCCGGGCGACGTCGACCGCCGGCCGTGCATCCTCGGGCCGTACCACCTCCGGCTCGACTGGCTGATCTGGTTCTCGGCGATGGACGACCAGCCCTCCGATCCGTGGATCCTCCACCTGGTGTGGAAGCTGCTCGACGGCGATCGCACGATCCGCGAGCTGATCGCGGTCGATCCGTTCGGCGGCAAGCCGCCGCGCTGGGTACGGATTCGCAGGTTCGTGTACCACCTCGAGCCCCTCGGGGCCGACACGTGGTGGCGGCGCGACACGCCCGAGCCGTGGCTCCCGCCGGTCGCGCTCGACACCCCCGGGTTTCGCGACGCGCTCGAACAATACGGCTGGCCGTCGCCGAGCGTGCGCTAAGCTCGGATCGTGGGGCGAGCGATGCTCGGGCTGGCCGCGATGTGCGCGTGCGCGCAGCCGGCGCCGTCGGCGGTCGCGACCGACGCGGGGCCGCGCGGCGAGCCGCGCGCGCTCGAGTCGCCGCGCGAGGCCGCGTACGCGTTCGTCGACATCGCGGTGATCGGCATGGCGACGCCCGAGCTCGCGGCGCACCAGACCGTGATCGTGCAGGGCGACGCGATCGTCGAGCTCGGGCCGGCCGCGCTGGTCGAGCCGCCCCGCGACGCGGTCGTGATCGACGGCCGCGGCAAGTACCTCGTGCCCGGCCTGCACGACATGCACGTCCACCTCGACGGCACGCGCGGCATGCTCGCGCTGTTCGTCGAGAACGGCGTGACCGAGGTGCGCAACATGGCGGGCAGCCCGCGCATCCTCGCGCTGCGCGACGGCGTGGCACACGGCGAGCTGATCGGACCGACGATCGTGACCGCGGGGCCGTTCGTCGACGGCGCGCGCCCGCGCTGGGAGGCCTCCGACGTGGTCGCCCGGCCGGACGACGCCGAGCCGGTGGTCGCCGCGCAGGTCGCCGCCGGCTACGACTTCATCAAGGTCTACAACGGCCTGACGCCGGCGTCGTACGACGCGGTGATCGCCGCGGCGCACGCGCACGGCATCCGCGTGGTCGGCCACGTGCCGTTCGCGGTGCCGCTCGCGCACGCGATCGCGTCGGGCCAGGCCTCGATCGAGCACCTCACCGCGTTCGCCGAGGCGATCGAGCGCACCGACTCGCCGGTGCGCGGCAGCCACGGCAACACCGCGATGATCCGGCGCTGGCTGTACGCCGATCCCGCGCGCATCCCGCGCGTCGCCGCGGACGTCGCGCGCAGCGGCGCGTGGGTGTGCCCGACGCTGGTCACCGCGGCGGCCTACGGCGAGCTGTGGCGCGGCAAGCTGCCCGAGGCGGGCGAGCTCGACGACGTCTCGCCCGACTGGCGCGCGCGGTGGAACCCGGCCCACGCGCCGAGCCACGTCGCGCGCGCGGTGCGCGCCGCGATGGAGGCCGCGCACGGCCAGACCACGGCGGTGGAGCTCGCGCTGGTCCGCGAGCTCGCCGCGGCCGGCGCGCCGCTGCTCGCCGGCACCGACACGCCGAACCCGTACGTCGTGCCGGGCGCGAGCCTGCACCAGGAGCTCGCGCTGATGGTCGAGGCCGGGCTGTCGCCGTACAGCGCGCTGCGCGCCGCGACGATCGACGCCGCCGACTTCCTTGGCGATCCCGCCGACGGCCGGATCGCGGTCGGCGCCCGCGCGAACCTGGTCGTGCTCGACGCCGATCCGCTCGCCGACATCCACGCGGTCGATCGCATCTCCGGCGTGATGCTGCACGGCCGCTGGTTCACCACCGACGACCTGCGCGCGCTGCACGACGATCTGGTCGCCGCGTACAAGGCGCCGGTGTGGCTGGCGCCGATCGCGCTGCCCGAGACCGCCGGGCGGGCGGTGCACTACGTGATCGCCGATAACGGCACGCCGGTCGGCGCCTACGCGCTGGCGCGCCACGCCGGCAGCGTGATCGAGCGCCAGACCCTCGAGGACGAGACGATCACGACGAGCTTCTCCGGCGAGCACCGCGCGCGCACGCTGACGATCGACGTATCGCGGCCGACCGGCGACGTCCACGCCGAGCACGCCGCGAGCGATCACCTGGTGATCGGCTGGCTGTCGCCGGCGACCGCCGCGGCGCTGCTCGACGGGCTCGCGCTCGACATCGACCAGCAGCTCGACCTGACCGTGCGCCAGCCCGATCGCGACGCGCCCGACGTGCTGCGCAAGGGGTCGCTGACGATCACGCGGATCGCGCCGGGCAAGGGCGAGGACGAGGCGGCGCCGGTGTATCGCATCCGGCTCGCGATCGATCACGGCGCGTGGGTCGCGCGGGTCGTGCTCGATGCCGACGGCCTGCCGCAGCTGTTCAAGATCAGCGATACGTCGCGCCCGGTCGTGCGCACGTGGCGGCGCCATCACTGACCCGCGGCCGGCGCGTCACGGGGTGATGATCTCGACGAGCCCGTCGTCCTCGCTGCAGCGCGAGGTCGGCACGGCCGCGAGGTACTGGCTCATGCCGGTCGAGACCTGCGCGGCAGTCGGCCGCGCGTGCGTCAGCGGCGCGGTGACCCACAGCATCGTGGTGCGCCACGCGGCAGGGATGGTCACGGTCTCGACCGTCGGATTGGCGTCGGGCGCGCGCTTGTACGTCCACAGCGCCCAGCCGTTGACTTGATACTGCGGGTCGACGAACGCCTGCACGGTGGCCGCGATGGTGCTCGCGCTCGATTCCCCGAACTCGCCGATCCACAGCGGCGCGTCCTGCGCTCGCACGAACGCGGTCCAGCTCGACAGGTCGGCGGCGCGGGTGGCGGCCGAGGTCGTGTAGATGTGTGCGCTGTAGAGCTCGTTCGGATCGAGGAGCTGCGGGAACGCGGTGAACGTCGTCGCGTTGTCATTGCCTTCCACGACGACCATGTGATTCGGATCGACCTCGCGGATCGCGGCCACGATCCGCGCGTCGAGCGCCTCGAGCTGCGAATCGGCGACTCCGCACGGCTCGTTCATCAGATCGTAGCCGGCGATCCAGCGCTGCGTCGCGTAGCGGGCCGCGATCGCCCGCCACATCTGGACGGTGCGGGTCTGCTCGCTCGCGCTCGCCCACACCTCGGTCGGTCCCGGATCGTCGACGAACAGGTTGCACTGGCCGCCCGGCACGGAGTGCATGTCGAGGATCACGTAGACGTGATGCGCGCTGCCCCACGCGACGATGTCGTCGAGGCGCTTCCAGCCGGTCGCGAGGTAGGTGTACGGATGATCGTCGGACGCGAGCAGCGTCGAGTCGAACGGCACGCGGACGCTGTTCATGCCGAGCGCGGCGATGTGCGCGATGTCAGCCTCCGTGACGTACGCGTCGCGAAACGCCTCCTGGAACGCGTCGGTCGCGCTCGAGCCGACGACGCTGGTCAGCGCGCTGTAGACGTGGCGATCGGCGTTGTCGAGCTGGTTCAGGGTGATCTCGCCGCCGAGCAGCCAGCCCTCCCAGATCAGCCAGCCGCCGAGATCGACGCCCTCGAGCGTCACGACGGCGCCGTCGTTGCCGATCACGTCGGCGCCCGCGCGGTGTACGAAGCCGGTCGCGGCGGGGGCGGCCTCGCTGGCTTCGGGTTGAGTCTGCGTGTCCGCGGCGCAGGCCGCCAGCACGCCGGTGAGGGCGAGATAGCTCGTGAGCTTCATGACCCGCCACGTCAGCAAGTTGCTTGCCGGCGCTCGGCGTGGAGGACGTAGAACTGAGCCCGGTTCTCGTGGGATTTTCCGCCAGCGCGCGTTCGCCCGGCGTCGCGGTCACGACGCGAGCCGCTTGCGGCGCAGCGCGATCAGCTCCTGGCTCGACGGCACACGCGCGCGCGGGCCGGTCGGCGAGACGCCGCGCGCCTCGAACGCCTTGCGGTAGGCCGCGAAGCTGCCGCCGGCGCGATGCGCGTCCATGATCGCGAGCCCCGCGACGCTCTCGCCCTGCGCGATCATGTACTCGACCCACGCCCAGCGCGCCGAGGTCGGACGGACGACGACCTTGCCGCCGAGCCCGGCGGCCGCGAGGCCGCGGCGCAGCCGCGCGATCCGCGCCTCGACCCGCTCGATCCCGGCGAACGCGGTGCCGTCGAGCGGGGTGTGGCGCTTGGCGACGAACGGCGCGAGCCCGTACGCGACGTGCGGATGGATCGCGGCGAGCTCCCTGGACAGCGCGACCAGCTCGTCGACGTCGGCGTCGGTCTCGCCCGGGATGCCGAGCATCATGTAGACCTTGAGCGCGTGCAGCTTGTGTGCGCGCGCGAGCTCGGCCGAGCGCACCAGGTGCTCGGCGCGCGTCGAGCGCTCGATCACGCGGCGCATCCGCTCGCTCGCGCCGTCGGCCGCGACGGTGAGCGTGCGATAGCCGCCGCGCGCGAGCAGGCCGACCAGCTCGTCGGTGAGCTTGTCGGCGCGCAGGCTCGAGATCCCGACCTCGCGCCCGCCGGCGACCACGTCGTGGACGATCCCCGCGATCTCGGGGTGGTCGGTCACCGCCGCGCCGACCAGGCCGACCCGCCGCGCACCCTCCGGGATGCCCGCGACGATCGCCTCGCGCGCGACGATCCGCATGCCGCCGTTGGTCGAGCGCCGCATCACGCAGTAGGTGCAGCCGCGCGAGCAGCCGCGCGCCGCCTCGGTCAGGAACATGTCGGAGAGCTCGGTGTGCGGCGTCGCGATCACCGAGCGGGCAGGGAGCAGCGCGTCGTCGGCGGCCGCGACCGGCGGCACCGCCTCGCCGTGCACGCTCGGCAGGTAGAACCCGGGGCGGCCGGCGAGCGCGGCGATCAGGCGCTCGCGATCGAAGCCGGCGTCGCGCGCGGCCGCGACCAGCTCGCCGATCAGCTGCTCGCCCTCGCCGATCACGATGACGTCGCAGAACGGCGCGAGCGGCGCGGGGTTCGAGAACGTCAGCGGGCCGCCGCCGACGATGATCGGGTGGCGCGGGTCGCGCTCGTCGCGCAGCGCGGGGATGCCGGCGAGCGCGAGGGTCTCGACCACGCCGGCGATCTCCAGCTCGTAGGCGACCGAGTACGCGAGCAGCGGGTAGCCGCCGACCGGCTGACCGGCCTCGAGCGTGTCGAACCGGCCGCGCGCGCCGTCGTCGGGCAGCATCGCGCGATCGGCGGCCACCCCGGGCAGCGCGTGCAGCGTGCGATAGATCTGCTGGTAGCCGAGCGACGACATCGCCGCGCGGTACGGGCTGGGATAGACCAGCGCGACCCGCAGCTCGGCCTCCTTGAACAGCGTGCCGCGCTCGGCGGCGAGCAGCGCCCGGCGATCCATCAGGGGAAGCAGTTCTTGATCCGATCCTCGCGGACCCGATCGAAGTGATGGCCGCCGGTGCGCTGCCACACGTCGAGGCAGTTGAAGCCGGTCGCCGCGCTGCCGATGTTGCCCGCGTCGTCGCACTGGAACATCACGAACTCGACGTCCGGGCTGCCGTCGCCGTTGGCGTCGATCGCCACGATCTGGTCGGTCTGCGGCGGATGGCCGGTCGGCGCCGCGTCGACCGCGATCAGGTGGCCGCCGCGCGGATCGACCGGGACGTCGATCACGCCCCAGGTCTGGCCCTGCGCCTGCGACGGATCGCCGGACTCGAGCGACGCGGTGAACTGCCACAGCTGCGCGCAGCCGACGTCGACCGGCGTGACCTGCGTGATGCGCAGCGCGCCGAGCATGCGCTGGCTGTCGACCACCGTGATCAGCTCGCCGGGCTGCGGCGCGACACCGATGCAGAAGCCCTGCATCGCCGGATCGTTCTGCAGCGCGCAGATCCGCGGCGTGCCGGGCGGCCCCTTCGGGGCGCGCTCGATCCGCACGACCTTGCCCGGGCGCGGCTCGGCCAGCGCGCTCGCCGCGAGCGCGAGCGCCGCCCCGACGAGCATCACCGCGAGCCGCATCCCGCCAAGCTTAGCATCGTGGTACCCACGGCGTATGTCGTCCCTTCGCTACGCGGTCCGGATCGCCGAGCCGGCGCGCCATACCGTCGACATCGAGCTGCGGTTCGCGCCGCCCGGCGACGTCGTCGACGTGATGCTGCCGGCGTGGTGCCCGGGCAGCTACCTGATCCGCGACTACGCGAGGTTCGTACGCGATCTCGCCGCGTTCGACGGCGAGCGCGCGCTCGCGGTGCGCAAGGTCGACAAGCAGACCTGGCGGATCGACGCCGCCGGCGCGCGCGAGGTCACGGTGCGCTACGCGGTCTACGGCCACGAGCTGACCGTGCGCACCAACCACATCGACGCCGACCACGCGTTCCTGCACGGCCCCGCGACGTTCGTCTATCCCGTGGCGATGCGCGCCGCGCCGGTCGAGGTCGCGCTCGCCTATCCGGACGGCTGGACCTGCACGACCGCCGCCGAGGGCACCGCGCGCCTGGTGCGCGCCGGCTCGATCGACGAGCTCTACGATCATCCGATCCACCTGGGGCCGGTGCACGTCCTCGCGGTGCCCGCGCGCGTGCCGGTGCGGCTCGCGATCTGGGGCGAGCGCTCGCCGGGCGGCATGTTCGACGACGCGCGGCTCGCGCTCGATCTCGGCGCGATCGTCGACGACCACATCGAGCGGTTCGGCGAGGCGCCGTTCGCGGAGTACACGTTCATCCTGATGCTCGCGCACGACGGCTACGGCGGGCTCGAGCACCGCGCGTCGAGCGTCAACCTGTTTCACCCGCACTACGCCGCCACCCGCAAGGCCTACGAGAGCCTGCTCGAGCTGCTCTCGCACGAGCTGTTCCACGCGTGGAACGGCAAGCGGATCGCCCCGCGCGCGCTCGGCGACTTCGACTACACGCGCGAGGCCTACACGCCGTGCCTGTGGGTGATGGAAGGCCTGACCAGCCACTACGATCGGTTCGCGCTGCGCACGAGCGGGCGGATCACCGGCAAGAGCCTGCTCGAGAAGGTGCTCGACGACTGGGCGCGCCTGCAGGCCACGCCGGGCCGCGCGCGCCAGAGCCTCGAGCAGAGCTCGTTCGACGCGTGGATCAAGCTGTACAAGCCCGACGAGTCGAACCTCAACACCACGGTCAGCTACTACCTCAAGGGCGGGCTCGCGATGCTGGCGCTCGATCTCCAGATCCGACGGCGCACCGAGGGCGCGCGCTCGCTCGACGACGTGCTGCGCCTGCTGTGGAAGCGCCACGGCGCGCCGCAGGAGCCGCACCCCGACGATCTCCAGCCGCTGTTCGAGGAGGCGACCGGCCTTGGCCTCGGCGAGGTGTTCGCGCGCCAGATCCGCGGCACGGCCGACCCCGAGCTCGGCGAGGAGCTCGCGCACGTCGGCCTCGAGCTGCGCGGTTCGGCGGATCCGGCGCAGGTCGCCGACGGCGCGCACGCGATCTGGCTGGGCGTGACCGGCGGCGTGAAGGTGACCGGCGTGTTCGACGGCTCGCCGGCGCACGCCGCGGGCGTCTCGCCCGGCGACGAGCTGGTCGCGGTGGACGGCTTCCGCGTGACGAGCGACGCCGATCTGCGCGCCCTGTTCGGCGCCCGCACACCCGGGGACGAGGTCCGGCTCTCGGCATTTCGCCGGCATCGCCTGATCGAGCTGCACGCGGCGCTCGCCGCCGCGCCGCCGACGCGCTGGGAGATCGCGGCGGTGGAGCCTGGCGCCGCCGGGGCGCGCTACCAGGCATGGCTCGGCGAGCCGCACCCGGGAGCCCAGGTGCTGGCCACGGTGACGACCACGTCGCGCTGGGTGTAGCAGCTGCTAGAATCTGCGGCGATGCGTCGGTTCGCCCTCTTTGCCCTCGTGCTCGCCGTCGGGTGCGGCAAGAAACACCAGTCCGGCCTCGATCCCGCGCAGGACTGGAACGCCGAGCAAGGCGACGTCCAGGTCGGCGGCGCCGGTCCGGCGAACCCGCACGCCGCGACGCCCGGCGGCCAGTCCGACGATCCGCACGCCGGGATCGACGTCAGCGGCGATTCCAACGGCGATCCCGGCGCGAGCGAGCAAGCCAACCCGCACGGCGCCGGCGGCGTGGACGTCACCAAGATGGGCTTCGCGTCGCCCGATCCGGATCGCCCGATCGATCCGGATCATCGCGTGCGCGGCGTGATCACGGTCGACGCCAAGCTCGCCGACCGCGCGTCGCCCGGCGGCGCGGTGTTCGTGATCGCCAAGCGCGCCGATGCCAGCGGCGCGGCGTCGGGTCCGCCGCTCGCGGTCGAGAAGCTCGCGTGGGACAAGGGCTCGCTGCCGTTCGAGCTCACCGACGCCCAGGCGATGATCGCCGGCACCACGCTCGACGGCGACGTCGTGGTGCAGGCGCGGTTCGATCACGACGGCGACGCGGGGTCCAAGCAGCCCGGCGACCTCGTCGGCGAGGCCAGGGTCAAGATCCCGGCCGACAACGTGAAGATCACGCTCGACTCGGTCCTGCCGTGATCAGAAGCCGCCGCTGAGCGAGAGCCCGATCGAGCTCGGCGTCGCGACCGGCGCGATCGACACGTGCTCGCCGGTCGGGGTCGCCTTGGGCCGGCCGAGCAGGAACATCACGGTGCCGGCCGCGAGCGCGACGCCGCCCGGGATGCCGAACGCCGCGGCGCGGACGTTGTCGTCGTGGCCCGCCTGGTCCCACTGACCGATCGGCACGCCGTCGATCGAGGACGGCCACGGATCGCCCTGCTTGTGGTGCGAGATCTGATCCGACAGCGACTTGCCCTTGAGCATGTAGTAGACGCCGACGCCCGCGGCGATCGCGCCGGCGCCGCCGACCGCGAGGCCGGCGTACTCGAGCGTGCGGCTCGGGCGCGGCTGCTCCGGCTCGCCGAGGTTCGTCGTGCCGGTGACCTGCGGCGGCTCGCCCTCGGGCGGGGCCGTCGTGGTGGTCGTGACCGGCGGCGGTGGCTCGGGCGGCTTGGGCTTGGGCGACGGCGCCTTGCACACGTCCTTCTCGTCGACCGTGTTGCCGAGCTGGATCTGCAGGGTGCGCGCCTTGGCGGTCGCGTAGCCGACGTTGGAGCCGGTCGGATCGGCCTCGAGGTACTTGCAGAAGTACTTGAGCGCCTCGACTGGCTTGGACTCCTGCTCGAATTCGGTGCCGATGTTCGACAGCAGCAGCGCGTTGGGGATCATCGCGTAGGCCTGGAGGTAGAGCTCGATCGCGGCCTCGTGATCGCCGGCCTGGCTCTTGGTGATCGCCTTCTTGACCAGCCCGCTGGCCTGCTGGCGTTGCGCCTCGCTCGGCGTGGGCTGAGCGAACGCGGCCGGGCTACAGAGCGCGCAGCTGACCACGGCGGCGATCGCGCGAGAGAACCCCATGACAGCAATCTATCACGGCCGTCGGGTGGCCAAATGTGGGAAAAGCGGCGCGAGCTTGGCGATGACCTCGTCGTGGACGTGCCCGTTCGACGCGACCAGGCCGCGCAGCTGGCGCAGCTCGCGGACGTAATCGATGGGAGCTCCAAGCAGATCGCTCAGCCGGCCGCCGGCCCGCACGAGGATCGCCTCCGGCGCGCAGGTGTCCCACGCCTTGGTCTTGCTCGTCGGGTTGACGTAGAGATCGCGCACGCCCATCGCGATCAGGCACAGCTTCACGCCGACCGATCCGACGTTCTGCTCGTCGGCGATGCCGAGCGTGCGCTTGACCCGGTCGATGTCGGCGGTGCGATGCGACGCCGACGCGACCAGCCGCGCCTGGCCCGCGCTCGCCACGCTCGACACCGCGAGCGGCGCGCGCCCGGCCGCGGTCTCGACGAACGCGCCGGCCGGCGACGCGTAGAACGTGCGCCCCGCCGCCGGCTGGTGAACGACGCCGAGCACGGGCCGGCCGGCCTCGCACAGCCCGACCATCACCGAGAAGCCATCGCTGCCGCGGATGAAGTCCTTCGTGCCGTCGATCGGATCGACCAGCCACAGCCGGTGCGACGCGAGCGCGCCCTCGGCCGGCGGCTGCTCCTCGGAGATCACCGGGTCGTCGGGAAACGCGGCGCGCAGCCGCGCGACGATCAGCTCCGACGCGCGGCGATCCGCGATCGTGACCGGCTCGTCGCCGGGCTTCATCTCGACGCCGAGCTCGCCGCCGCGCAGCGCGCTGACGACCTCGCCGGCCTCGCGCGCGATCGCGATCGCCTGCTCGAGCTCGGTCAATTCGACCCGCCGTTCGGCCACAGCAGGCGCCGGGTGTCGTCGACCGTCGCGAGCTTGCGCCCGGCGAGCCCGACCAGCTTCACCGCGGCCGCCACCAGCTCGCCGTTGGACGTCGCCATCGTGCCGTCGGGCAGGTAGAAGTTGTCCTCGAGCCCGACCCGCACGTCGCCGCCGAGCGACAGCGCGGCCATCGCGAGCGGCCACTGATCGCGGCTGATCCCGATCACCTTCCACCGCGAGCCGGCCGGGACCTGCTCGGCCTGGAACGCGAGGTGGCGCGCGGTCGCGGGGATGCCGCCGAGCACGCCCATGATGAACGAGAAGTGATACGGAGGTTTCAACAGGCCGAGATCCGCGAGCACGCGGTGCGACGCGGTGTGGCCGACGTCGAAGCACTCCATCTCGGGTTTGACGCCGTGCTCGTTCATCGCGCGCGCGAACGCGACGATGTCGTCGAACGAGTTCGCGAACACGAAGTTGAACGCGAACTGGTGCTTGTCGGCGTTCCACTTCGCGTAGTTCATCGAGCCCATGTTGAGCGCGGCGATGTGCGGGCGCTGCGCGAGGTGCGCGACCCGCTGGGTCATCGGCCCCATCCCGCCGGTCGACCAGTTGATCAGCACCGGGCAGCGCGCGCGGATCTCGTCCATGATCCGCTGGAACGTCTCGGGCGCCCAGGTCGGCGAGCCGTCGTCGTTGCGCGCGTGGACATGCACGATCACCGCGCCGGCCTCGTAGGCGCGCCGCGCCTCCTCGGCGATCTCGACCGGCGTGTACGGGATCGCGGCGCAATGCTTCTTGGTCGTGACGGCGCCGGTCAGGGCGCAGGACAGGATCACCTGGTCGGACACCCGGGCAGCCTACACGAAGGCGTCCGCACCTGCCGGCGGCCCGGCCGGGAGCCGGCCGAACCGGACGCGCGCGACGCCGGTTCGCGCGCTTGCGCCGGCACGCGACGTGCTGTGGGCGCGCGCGTGACCGAGCTCGTGACGATGGATCGTTGTGCGGCGTACGTGGCGGCGCGGGGCGCGCTCGCGGCGGTGGCGCGGGCCGCTCCCGGCTGGCCCGAGGTGCTGGCCGCGCAGGCGCGCGATGCGGCGATCTGTGCCGTGATGACCACCGCGCAGAGCCTCGGCCATCCCTCGGCCAGCGCGGCGCGCCGGCGCTGCCTGCGCGACGCACTCGCCAGCGCGATCGAGCTCGCCGCGACCTGCGATGTCGTGCGCGCGACCGGCGTCGCCGGGCACGACACCGAGCGCGCCCAGCGCATGGCCGGCCGTTCGATCGCGCTGCTCGGCTTGCTCCTGCACGCGAGCACGCACGTGGTGGACGACGACTAGACTAGGCGGCTTCGACGCCGGATCGGTGGCACGATCACGACCTGTGAGCCACGTCCGGGACATGTTCGACATGTTCGACAACCTCGTGCGCCGGCTCCCGGTCGACGCGGAGGAGTGCGAGCTTCGCCTGGCAGATGGCGCGGTGCCGACCGTCCAGGGCGACGAGCCTTGGCTCACCGCGCCGTTCTTCCTGATCGGCTACCACGCGTACGGGCCGACGATGCGGATCTTCGATGTGCTCGAGCAGGAGCTGTTCATCGCGCCGCTCGGGGCCCGGACCGAGCTCGTGGACGTGTACCTGGACGGCTGGCTTGCCACCGTGCGCGACATCCTCGCCGGCGCGAGAGCAGGCATCCTCGCGGGCATCGTTCCGGGAGACCTCGGCGCCCCTCGGCTGTTCGATCGCGTCGCGGCCGCCCCTGCGGCCGCGGCGACGGTGTTTCGCGACAGCGCCGAGCTAGGGCCCTTGCTTCGAGCGGCTGAGCGAATGTCGCTCCTCGGTCCGTTCGCCGCCGGATGCGGTGAGCTCGTCGTCTCGCGCGCCCGAGCCGACCGGGATTCGCAGTACGGCGAGTATGCCGGCACCGAGGATGCACGGCTCGACGAGCTCCGCGCGATGCTGCGCCGCGCGATGCTCGCCGCGCAGCATCCAGTGGTTTCGTTCTTCGGCAATCTTCGTCACGGCAAGCTCTTGCTCGAGCTCTCGCGGCCCCCGTCTGCCGCGGCTGCGGAGCGGTTCCGGGAGCGCTCGCGACGTCATCGTCGCAGCGCGATCGACGCGTTTCGCGCCGCCGACGAGCTCGGCCCCGGGACCGACTTGATCGCGAGCATCGCGCGCCGCGGGCGCGACATGGTGGCGTACGTCGAAGCGCTGGACGAATAGCGCCCGCCGCGGTCTAGCCGAACGCGAACGCCGGGATCTCGGCGAGCGACTCGATCACCTTGCCGCGCGAATGAGCGGCGACGAACGCGCGCTCGTAGGCGGGCGTGCGCTCGCTCGCGCAGAGGCCGATCCGCGCGCCGAGCGCGAGCGGCATCGCGAGATCGAGCTCGAAGATGTCGCCGACCACGACCAGATCCGCGAACGACGCGCCGGCCTCGTCGAGGATCGCGCGCAGGATGTCGTGGTAGCAGCGGCGGCGCAGCAGGACGGGGCGGCCGAGGCCCGGCACCGCGAGCTCGGCCGGCGCGCCGGACCAGGCGTCGTCGACGTCGAACTTGCGAGCGTGGCCGCGCACCCGCGAGGTCAGCCACGCCACGCCGGGCGCGAGGTGATCGAGCGCGGCGATCTTCGACGCGACCGCGTGGGTGTCGGAGTTGGTGACGATCCAGGTCGGGCTGCCGCCGAGCGTGCGCAGCACCGCGCCGGCGCCGTCGCGAAACACCGGGTGGCCCAGCGTCTTGGCGTAGTTGTACTTGTAGAGCACGCCGCCGAGCAGGCGGCCGCGATCGACCGCGCTCGGCTGCGCGTCGAACCGATCGAGGATGCCGTGCGCGATCGGCACCATCCGCAGGTACGGATCGACGCTGGCCGGCGCGACCGCGCGGCCGAGCCAGGTGAACGGATGCGACGCCGGCGCGCGCGCGAGCTCGGCCTCGACCTCGTCGGCGATCGCGGCGACGTCGGGGTCGCCCGGCGCGCGCCCGACCAGCACGCACAGATCCTCGAGGTAGCCGGCGCGGAACGGCCGGCCCTCCGCCTCGGCATCGGTCATCGTGCCGTCGAAGTCGAGCACCAGCACCGGCATTCGCCGGACCATATCAGCGAACCGCGGGCTGGGGCAGCCGCACGCGGAACGCGGCGCCGCGCGGCGAGCGGTTCTCGACCCACACCTTGCCGCCGTGCGCCTCGGTGGCGAGCCGGCAGAACACCAGGCCCAGGCCGTGGCCGCCGCTGCGCTGGCGCTCGGCGGTCGACACGTAGCGCTCGAAGATCCGCTCGGCCTCCTCGGCGGGGACGCCGGGCCCCTCGTCGAGCACGAGCAACTCGAGCATGTCGCCGTCGCGCACCGCCTCGATCCGGACCGCGGTGTTCGCGGGCGCGTGCTGGACCGCGTTGTGCACGAGGTTCTGCAGGATGCGGCGCACCAGCTCGCGATCGGCGACCGCGCGCTCGACCGCGATCGCGAGCTCGAGCGTCACGCTGGTCCAGCGCGCCAGCACGCGCAGCGCCGACGCGACCTCCGCCGCGAGCTCGGGCAGGTCGAACGACTCGAGCCTGGCGATGAACGCGCCGTCCTGCGCGCGCGACAGGTCGAGCAGGTCGCGCGTCGTGCGATCGAGCTGGCCCGCCGCGAGCAAGATGTCGTCGACGATCTCGGCGAGCTCGCCGCCGAGCGCGGCCTCGCGCAGCAGCTCGGCGTTGCCGGCGATCGCGGTGACCGGGCCCTTGAGGTCGTGGACGATCAGCTGATCGATCCGGCGCCGATCGAGCTCGGCGCGGCGCAGCTGCTCGTGCTGGGTGGCGAGCACGCGCATCGCGTCGCGCAGGCCCTCGGTGGTGCGGCGCTGGCGGATCAGCGCGCGCACCCGCAGCAGCAGCTCGGCGCGATGGAACGGCTTGGGCAGCAGGTCGTCGCCGCCCGCCTCGAGCGCGGGCAGCGTGGTGTCGCGATCGGCCAGCGCGGTCAGGAACAGGATCGGCGTGTCGGCGATCGCGGGCGTCGCGCGGATGCGCCGGCAGGTCTCGAACCCGCCGAGCCCCGGCATCAGCACGTCGAGCACGACCAGGTCGACGCGCTCGCGATCGAGCACGCCGAGCGCCTCCTCGCCGCTCGACGCGGTGACCACGGTGTAGCCGGCCGACTCGAGATGCCCCATCGCGACCAGCCGGTTCGGCGCCGAGTCGTCGACCACCAGCACGCGATCGCCGATCACAGCGCGCCTCGCACCAGCCGCTCGACCGTCGTGCCGAACGACGGCACGTCGATCGGCTTGCTGAGGTACGCGGTGAAGCCGAGCCGCAGGAAGCGCTCGCGATCGCCGTGCATCGCCGACGCGGTGAGCGCGACCACCGGCAGCTCGCGCAGCGCGGTGTCGCCGCGGATCTCGCGGAGCAGGGTCTCGCCGCCGCCGCCCGGGATGTGGATGTCGAGCAGCACCACGTCGGGCCGCTGCGCGAGGGCCGCGCGCGCGTCGTCGACTGCCGCCGCGGTGACCACGGCGTGCCCGCGCATCTCGAGCAGCTCCTGCACGATGCGCCGGCTCCACGGATCGTCCTCGACGACCAGCACCTTCGCCATCACGCCCCCCGCAGCCGCACGGTGAACGTCGTCCCGGCGCCGAGCTCGCTCGCGACATCGATCGTGCCGCCGTGCATGTCGACCAGCCGCTTGGTGAGCGCGAGCCCCAGGCCCGTGCCGCCCGGCCGGTCGCCCGACGGCAGGTCGAGCTGCTCGAACGCACGAAACAGCCGCGCGATGTTGTCGGGCGCGATCCCGATCCCGGTATCCGCCACGCGAAACGCGACGCCCCGGCTGTCCGCCCGCGCCGTGACCCGCACCCGGCCATCGCGATCGGTGAACTTCACCGCGTTGTCGATCAGGTTCACCAGCACCTGGCGCAGGCGCAGCGGATCGGCGAGCACCTGCGGCGTGCCCGGCTCGACCTCGGCCTCGAGCGCCACCCCGCGGCCGCTCGCCGCCGGGCGCAGCAGCTGCACCGCCTCGTTGATCGCGTCCTCGGCGCCGACGTGCTCGAACACGAGCCGCTGCTTGCCCGCCTCGATCTTGGCCAGATCGAGCACGTCGTTCACCATCGCGAGCAGGTGGCGGCCGCTCTGCACGATGCCCTGCAGGTACTCGCGCTGGCGCGCGGTGATCGGATCGCCACCGTCGAGCAAGAGCAGATCCGCGAGCCCGATCACCGCGTTGAGCGGCGTGCGCAGCTCGTGGCTCATGTTCGCGAGAAACAGGCTCTTGGCCTGACTCGCCGCCTCGGCCGCCGCCCGCGCGCTCTCGAGCTGGGTGCGCGCCGCGCGCTCGGCCGTGACGTCGCGGAAGAACGTCACGCGGCCCACCGCCGTGCCGTCGGGCAAGGTGACCGGCGCGCTGTAGCGATCGATGATCGCGCCGTCGTTGCGCACGATCTCGTCGTGCACCACCTCGCGCGTCGCGTGGATGCGCTCGGCCTCGAGCCGGCTGTCCTCGGCATCCCCGAAGTTGCGCGTCGCCGCCGCGACCATCTCGTGATGATCGCGCGCCGCCAGCACGTCGTCGGGCACCTGCAACAGCCGCGCGTATTGCTTGTTCACCGCGACCACGCGCCGGTGCTGGTCGACCACGCTGATGCCCTCGGTCGTCGCCTCGAGCGTGGCGCGCAACACCGCCAGGCTCTCCTCGACCCGCTGGCGCCCCGCCGCGAGCTCGCTGTCGGTGCGTCGCTTGAGATCCTGATACAGCCCTTGCATCTCGCGCGACGAGATATCGATCGATCGCTCGAGCGTGTAGCGATCCTGGTCCGCATCGAGGTAGGTCCGCGACACCAGCGCGAGCAGCATCTGCCACGCCTCGAGCGTCGGCGTGTCCTGATCCGTCGCGCCGATCTTGCGCAGCAGCCGATCGATCAGCGGATGGTACGGCGGCTGGCTCATGGCGATTCGCTCAGCACCGTGAGCGTCATCGTCTGGTTGTGCAAGTCGCACCTGCCCGTGACGTGCGGCGAGATCTCGCCGTACGAGTAGAACCCGATCTGCTGGGTGAGCGCGGGCAGCGCCTCGAGCGTCGCCTCCGTCTCCTCCTCGCTGCGCTCGCCGAGCACCAGTCGCCGCCCGACGCAGCTGATCGCGATCGACAGCGCGGGCGTCCCCAGATCGTGCCGCGCCGCCGCGCTCCCCGCCGCCTGCGCCCCGAGGATCAAGCGGTCGAAGTTGGCCCGCATCAGCTTCGCGTAGTGCCCGACCGGAATGTCGCCGGCAAACGTCATCGACTGCGTGGCCTCGTCGACCGACAGCACCGTGCGCACCACGCTGTTCGGCTCGTCGTTGCGCTGCCGCAGCGCGAGCGGAAACAGCAGCGCCGATCCCGGCAACCCCGCCGCGCGCTCGCCGAGATACTCCTTGTACAGCGCGAGGGCAGGGCGATCGTCGAGCGTGTAGAGCACGTTGCCGAGCGACCGCGTCACCACGCGCTCCGGCCCGAACGTGTCCCAACCGCCCTTCGAGCCATGCCCGATCCGCACGCGTTCGCCGTACAGCCCGACCGCGACCACGCCATTCGCCTCCGGCCGCCCGTCCGCCAGCACCCACGTCCGCCCGAAACGGTCGCCATCTCCCGCCAGCCCTCCGGTCACCACCACCTCCTCGTCGAGCCGCGCGTTGATCCCGCGCACCAGCTCGCTGCCGTTGACGTGCAGCCCCTCCGACAGCACGAGCACCGCGCGCAGATCCTCCGCCACCAGCTCGTTCGCGATCGCGACCCCGCTGTCGAACGAATCCGCCACGCTCGCGAGCCGCGCCACCGCCCGCTTCACCCGCGTGCCCGCGAACCGGATCGCGCCCACCGTGATCGAGTCATCGCGGATCTCGGTATGATCGATCTCGCCCGACGTCGAGCAGCCCACGACCACGCTCGCCGGGTACGCCGCGGCGAGCTCGGCCAGGAGCCCGGGCCGGTCGTGATACGCCGGCGCCGCGAACGCCATCACGAGCGTCTGCGCCGAATCCAGCGCAGGAAACGACCTCGACCACGCACCGCGCGCGTAGTGAAAGGTCGCGACCTCCATCTGCCTCTACCATCTCAAAGATCCGCGCTCCTTCCACTCTTGACGCCCGCATCCGCCCATGGCACAAGTCAGTGCCTGACAACTTGATGCGGGGTGGAGCAGCCTGGTAGCTCGTCGGGCTCATAACCCGAAGGTCGCAGGTTCAAATCCTGCCCCCGCTACTCCTTCGGTATACCGGCCGAAAATTCGAACCCGCCAAACCCTTGGCGGGTTTCGAGTTTTCGGCGTCCGCCAAAATAGCCCGTAGGTTCAAAGCACCCTTCGCGTGTACCGCCCCGTCGCTTTCCTGCGAAACCCGCAGACTGCCGGTGCGAAGCCAACGGACGAGCTGCGCGCGGCCGACCTCGATGTCCCGCGCGAGTCGCTTGTCGAAGTCGTACGTCAGCCGCGCGACCTCGTCCGCGGACGGCAGGCGGGCCGGCTTGGCAGACTCGTCGAGCAGCTTCGCAAGCGTGGCCTTCTCCGCGCGCAGATACGACTCCTGCTCGCGAAGCGACGAGCCGAGGAACTGCGAGTGCTCGCCCTTCTTGATGTAGTCGACCATCTCCTTGATCTGCGCTTCGGTCTTCGCGATGCGATCGCGGCACTCGGCGATGCGAGCGTTCACTTCGATCGAGTGGTCCTTGGCGTAGCTCGCGATGCGTTCGCGCACGTAGTCCTTGCCCTGGGGGCTCGCGAGCCGCTGCTTGATCGCATCGAGGATCCGGGTGCGGGCCAGACCTTGCTTGATGTGGCGCACGTTCTCGCACTTCGAATCGCTGCGGCTGGTGGTGCAGCGGTAGTAGCGCGAGTGCGAGCCTCCGACGATGGTGAGCGGGCGGTTGCAGCGCTTGCACACGAGCAGGCCCGAGAACAGGTAGTTCGTTCGAATGCGCGTCGCGTCGGTCACGTAGCGGCCGCGCACGGCTTCGAGCTTCTGCTGCACCCTGTGCCAGACGTCAGCATCGATCAGTGCGAGATCGGGGCGCTCGCTCTCGCGATCACGCCGAGCAGAAACCGCTCGAGGTCGACGCGTGCCGGATCCCACGCAACCGTGCGATCCAGGGTCTTCATGATCGCGTTATGGAGGCGGTCGTCCGCCGTCATCGGATCGCGCCACGGCGTCCTGCGCTCCACCTTCCGGACGAGGATCACGCGCGAGATCGTTTACCTTCGCGCGCGCAATACGCCCGCAACGCGGATCGTCGAACGATGGCCACGCGCGCCGCGAGTTGACGCGCGATGCGACGGACACGGCCCAGAGCTCGCCGCGGCACGCGGCGACCCCTCGCAAGTGCGCGAGCTGGTCCGCGAGACAACGATCGCAGAGTTGATCGTGCGGGCAGCACCCCACGATCGCAGGCTACGCGCCGGCTCTGTCACTGGACCGACGCGCAAAGGAAGATCGCGTCGATAGAACTCGAGCAACGTGACCGAGCCGTCGACGACGCCGGCCTGCACTTCCTTCGAACACCGGGCGCGCCATGCCCG
>DATJAE010000023.1:0-2073 GCA_035516595.1 Kofleriaceae bacterium
TTGGTTGCGGCTGCCGAGGCGCGCCGAGCGCGAGGCGCCGCGACGCAGCGCTACCGGGCGTAACGCAAGGAGCGGCAACGAAGCGATCGGCGATGGATCGGCGGCCCCAACCGATCAGATCCTGTGTGGCGAGGTACTAGCGGTAGCATCCGGCGCATGACTCGATGCGCCGTCGTGCTCGCCTCGCTCGCGATCGCCGTGCCCGCCGCGGCGTCGCCGGTGATCGTCAAGGCCGCTCACCTGATCGACGGCGTCGGCGATCGCGCGCGCGACCACGTCGCCGTGCTGGTCGACGGCGACGCGATCGTCGCGGTCGGCGCGCCGGACGCGCTCGCGAAGAAGGCGCCCGGCGCGCGCGTGATCGATCTCGGCGGCGCGACGCTGCTGCCGGGCCTGATCGACGCGCACACCCACGTGTTCCTCGACGATGACGTCGGGCCGGGCGTGTACGACGCGATCCTGCTCAAGAAGAGCACGCCATACCGCGCGATCGAGGCGAGCGCGCACGCGCGCACCGCGCTGATGTACGGCTTCACCTCGCTGCGCGATCTCGAGACCGAGGGCGCGATGTACGCCGACGTCGATCTCAAGACCGCGATCGCGCGCGGCGTGGTGCCCGGGCCGCGCATGACGGTCGCGACCCGCGCGCTCGCGCCGACCGGAATGTACCCGCTGCGCGGCTACAGCTGGGAGATCGAGGTGCCGATCGGCGTGCAGACGATCGACGGCGTCGACCAGGCGCGCAAGGCGGTGCGCGAGCAGATCGCGTTCGGCGCCGACTGGATCAAGGTCTACGCCGATCACGCGCCGTACGAGACCGGGCGCGCCGATCGCCCGGTGCGCAGCGTGGTCAACTTCACGCCCGAGGAGATCCGCGCGATCGTCGACGAGGCGCACCGGCTCGGCGTCAAGGTCGCGGCGCACGCCAACGGCTGGGACGGCATCGACTCGGCGCTGCGCGCCGGCGTCGACTCGATCGAGCACGGACAGGGACTGACCGACGATCTGCTCGCGCGCATGCTCGACCAGCACGTCGCATGGTGCCCGACCCTGCTCGCGTACCAGTACGACACCAGGAAGCTCGGCCCCAACCCGAAGTCGTTCATGCTGCCGTATCACAAGGCGGCGCTCGCCCGCGCCTACAAGCGCGGCGTGCGCATCGTGTTCGGGACCGACGCCGGCGCATTCCCGTGGTCGATCGATCCGGCCGGCGAGGCCAAGCTGATGGTCGACGCGGGGATGTCGCCGATCGCGGTGATCCGCGCGATGACCTCGGTCGCCGCGCAGCTGCTCGATCCGGCGTGCCGGCCGGACGCCAAGACCTGCCCGCACTCCGACGTCGGCGTGATCGCGGCGGGCAAGCACGCCGATCTGGTCGCGGTCGCGGGTAACCCGCTCGCCGACATCACCGAGCTCGAGCGCGTGACGTTCGTGATGAAGGGCGGGGTGGTCTACAAGTCGCCCTAGTACCTCGCCACACAGGATCTGATCGGTTGGGGCCGCCGATCCATCGCCGATCGCTTCGTTGCCGCTCCTTGCGTTACGCCCGGTAGCGCTGCGTCGCGGCGCCTCGCGCTCGGCGCACCTCGGCAGCCGCAACCAATCATCTCCTCTGTGGCGAGGTACTAGCCCGGTTCGCCTGAAACGGTCGGATCGGGGTGAACCGGGCTAGCTGTCGTCGAGCGCGGCGCGCGCGTCGGCGAGCTCGCCCTCGAGCCTCGCCACCTCGGCGCGTGCGGTCGCGAGCGCGAGCTCGAGCCGGTGCACGCGCGCCTCGGCGAGCTCGTTGCGCCTGCGCGCCGGCTGCGCGGCGGCGCCGTCGCGGACGCGCTGCTCGCGCTCGGCGCGCTCGGCGGCCTCGCGGCGGGCGGCCTCGAGCTCGAGCCAGCGTACGTCGCGCTCGGCGGCCCGGGAGCGCGCGGCGAGCTCGTCGCGTTCGGCGCGCCGGGCGAGCTCGCTGCGTCGGTCTTCGCGGCGGCGCGCCAGCGCGGCGGGATCCGGCGTGACGCCGTGGAGCTTGGCCTGGATCGCCGCGAGGTCGTCGGCGTCGCTGTGGAGCAGGCGGGCGAGCTC
>DATJAE010000024.1:0-11657 GCA_035516595.1 Kofleriaceae bacterium
TGCGTGCGCAGGTCGACGATCTCGACCGACGGCATCGGCCGCGCCGTCGGCCGCTGGGTCAACACGAGCAGCCGGTAGGTGCCGCGCTCGGCGTGCGCGTAGCTCTCGAGGCTCGGCGTCGCCGAGCCGAGCACGCACACCGCGCCGGCGCGCTGCGCGCGGACCAGCGCGACGTCGCGCGCGTGGTAGCGCACGCCGTCGTCCTGCTTGAACGAGCCGTCGTGCTCCTCGTCGACGACGATCACGCCGACCTCGGAGAGCGGCGCGAAGACCGCCGAGCGCGCGCCGACCGCGATCCGCGCCTCGCCGCGGCGCAGCCGCGACCACTCGCCGAGCCGCGCCTGCTCCGACATCCCGGAGTGCAGGATCGCGACGCGGTCGCCGAACCGCGCGCGGAACCGCGCGGCGAGCTGCGGCGTGAGCGAGATCTCCGGCACGAGCACGATCGCGGTCTTGCCGGCGGCGAGCGCACTCGCGATCACGCGCAGGTAGACCTCGGTCTTGCCGCTGCCGGTGACGCCGTGGAGCAGCACCGGCTGGAGCTCGCCGCCCGCGAGCTGCTCCTCGATCACGCGCACCGCCTCGCGCTGGCCCGCGGTGAGCTCGACCGCGCCGCCGACCACCGCCGCCATCGCATCACCGGTACCCGCGGCGATCAGCTCGGCCTCGCGCTCGAACGTGCGCACGATCCCCGCGGCGACCAGCTGCTTGACCGCGGCGCTCGCGCCCGACGTCATCCGGCCGAGCGCGGCGACCGCCAGCTCCTGCCCCGGCGCGCTCGCCAGCGTGTCGAGCACCGCGCGCCGCGTCTTGGCCCGGCCGAGCGCCGCGCGCGCCGCCTCGAGATCGACGCCCGCGACGACCGCGGCGACCCGCTCGCGGCGCAGCTTGACCCGCGCCGCGTCGCGCTGCTCGCCCTCGCGCACGAAGCCGCGCGCGGCGAGCGCCGCGACCAGCCGCCGCGCCGCCGCGCTCGTGCCGGCCACCGGCAGCGGTGCGCGCTCGAGCCGCACCAGCAGCTCGCGCATCCGCGCCGGCAGCGCGCCGCCCGCCTCGCCCGCCGCGGCGCGGCCCGCGTCGGTGAGCTCGACCACCCGGCGCGCCGCGACGCCGCTGCCCGCCGGCAGCGCGGCGCGCAGCACCTCGCCCGGCGGCGCCTCGTAGTAGTCGGCGATCCACAGGCACAGTTCGACCAGCTCGCCGGGCAGCGCGGGCTCGTCGTCGAGCACGTCGCTGAGCTCGACCGCCGCGACCCCGCTGGGCGGCGGCGGCGCATCGGCGCGCACGACCACGCCGGTCACCTTCTGCCGGCCGAACGGCACGAGCACGCGCGCTCCGACCCGCGCGCGCAAAGCCAGACGCGCCGGCACGATGTAGTGATACCGGCCCGGCACCGCGAGCGTGACCGCGACCTCGGTGAACTCGGTCACCCCATCGCCGCGATCTCTTTGCACAGCGCGATCACCGCGTCGCGCAGCTCGGGGCGCCTCAGCGCGTAGGCCAGATTCGCGCGCAGATAGCCGAGCCGGTCGCCGGCGTCGTGGCGCTCGCCGTCGAGCACGATCCCGTACATGCCCTCGCGCGCCGCCACCGCGCGCAACGCGTCGGTCAGCTGGATCTCGCCGATCGCGCCGGGCCTGGTCGCCGCGAGATCCGGCCAGATGCTCGGCGGCAGCACGTAGCGCCCGATGATCGCGAGCCGGCTCGGCGCGGTGCCCGGCCTGGGCTTCTCGACCAGATCGCGGATCGCGACGCGCCCCTCCGCGTCGCGATCGCCGACCACGATGCCGTACTTGTGCTCCTCGCCGGCCGGCACCTCCATCACCGCGATCGCGGCGCGCCCGGTGCGCTCGTAGATCCGCGCGAGCTGCGCGATCCCCGGGTCGCCGCGGTCGTCGATCAGATCGTCGCCGAGCAGCACCGCGAACGGCTCGTCGCCGACCGCCTCGCGCGCGCACAGCACCGCGTGGCCCAGGCCGAGCGGCTGCTTCTGGCGCACCGAGATCAGCCGCACCATCCGCGCGATCTGGGCCATCGCGTCGGCCAGCGCCGCGTTGCCGCGCGCGCGCAGCGTGGTCTCGAGCTCGAACGCGTGATCGAAGTGATCCTCGATCGCGCCCTTGCCGCGGCCATTGATCAGCACGACGTCGGTGATCCCCGCGCGCACCGCCTCGTCGATCACCAGCTGGATCGTCGGCACGTCGACGATCGGCAGCATCTCCTTGGGGATCGCCTTGGTCGCAGGCAGGAACCGCGTGCCGAGCCCGGCCGCCGGGATCACTGCCTTTCGCACCTTGCGCGGAGCTGACATCGCGGCGAACCTTAGCATCGGGGTCGGACATGACGGAGGATCGCCGGTTCCCACCGTCGCCGCGGCGCCGGGCGCTCGCGCGCCAGGCCGGCGTCACCGCCGCGTCGCCGACCGTGGTCGCCGCGGCCGCCGCGATCGGCGCGCTGCTCGCGATCGCGGCGCTGGCGCGCGCGGCGACGGCGCGGCTCGGCGATGCGATCGCCGCCGCCTGTGCCGGCCGCGCTTCGCTGGCGCCGGGCGACGCGCCGGCCGCCGTGCTCGCGTTCGCCGCGCCGCTGTGCGCCGCCGCCGCGATCGCCGCGATCGCCGCGCAGCTCGCGCAGGCGCGCGGCGCGTGGCTGCCGCGCCGGCGGATCCGCGGCGCTCCCGCGGTGCGGCCGAGCGCCGCCCGGCGGCTGCTCGAGCTCGCCGCGCCCGCCGCGATCGGCGGCGTCGCGCTGGGCTGGCTGTGGCTGGTCGCGCCTCGCCTCGCCTCGCTGGTCGAGCTTTCGGGGGCGACCGCGCTCGCCGCGACCGCCGCCCTGCTCGCGAGCCTGCTCGCCGCGCTCGCGAGCGCGCTCGTCGCGCTCGGCGCGGTCGACGCGCTCGTCCGGCGCGGCGAGCTCGCGCGCGCGCTCGCGATGACCGCCGCCGAGAAGCGCGAGGACGATCGCCTGGCCGCGGCCGACCCGCGGTGGCGCGCCCGCCGCGCCGAGCTCGCGCGCGCCCCGTCGCTGGCCGGCGCGGCCGCGATCGTGCTCGGCGACGACCTGGTGATCGCGATCGCCTGGGACCCGGCGCGCCAGCCCATCCCGTCGCGGATCGCGGCCGGCCACGGCACCGAGGCCCGCCGCCTGCTCGGCCTGGCCCGCCGCCACGATCTGCCGGTCCACCGCGACCCCGGGCTCGCAGCCGCGCTCGACGGGCTCGGCCCGGTCCCCGAGGCGGTGTGGCCGCGCCTGGCCGAGGTGATCGCCGCGGTGAGGGGTCGTCCCCCCCGTGACGCCGAGCGAGAGCCGTGATTCCATTGCCATCCCGCGTGGCCCGGGACTTGCTCGACCTGGTACCGGTGGACGAGACCATCGCGTACTCGGCGCTCGCGATGACCATCGGCCTCGCGGTCTTCCGCCCCCGGCTGCGCGCGCTGCGCTTCACGCCGGGCAGCGCCGCCGTGCTCGGCGTCGCGGTGCTCGTCGCGTCGGGGCTGCTCCGCCCCGGCCAGCTCGCCGCCGCCGCCGCGATCCAGTGGCGCCCGCTGGTCACGCTCACCGCGATCATGGTCATGACCGGCGTGGTCCAGGAGGTCGGCGCGTTCGACCGGCTCGCCGCGTGGCTCGAGGCGCGCGCGCGCGGCCGCTCGGCGGTCCACCTGTTCACGCTGGTGTTCGCGCTGTCGGCGATCACGCCGTCCGTGCTCAACAACGACGCCGCGATCCTCGCGCTCACGCCGATCGTGGTCGCGCTGACCCGGCGGCTCTATCCGGGCCGGCCGCAGCTGACCGTGGCGTTCGCGTTCGCGGTGTTCCTCGCGCCGGGCGTCGCGCCGTTCATCGTGTCGAACCCGATGAACATGATCGTCGCCGAGTTCGCGGGCCTGCGCTTCAACGGATACGCCGCGGTGATGCTGCCGATCTCGCTGGTCGGCGTGGCCCTGACCTACGCCGTGCTGCGCCGGATCTTCCGCCGCGTGCTCGCCGGCGCGCCGCCGCCCGCGCCGACGCCGGTCACCACGGTGCATCGCCATCCCGCCGAGCGCCCGGCGGTCGCGCTGATGATCGCGGTGTTCGCCGCCTATCCCATCGCCGCGGCGGCCGGCGGCGAGATCTGGTTCGTCGCGGTCGCCGGCGCGCTCGGCGCGTTCGCGATCTCGCAGGTCTACCGGGTCGCGCCCGCGCGCAAGGTGGCCAGCCACGTGTCGTTCGACATCCTCGCGTTCCTGTGGGGCATCTTCCTGGTCGTGCAGGGGCTGCGCTCGGTCGGCGTGGTCGACTGGCTGGCGACGACCTACGGCAGCGCCCCCGCGGGCAGCGGAGCGCAGCTCGCGACGATCGGCGGCGTGTCGGCGCTCGGCTCGGCGATGATCGACAACCACCCGATGTCGATCCTCAACATGATGGCGATCGACGTCTCGCACGGCCCTCGCCCGCTGCTCGCGGCGCTGGTCGGCGGCGACATCGGGCCGCGCCTGTTGCCGATCGGCTCGCTCGCCGGCCTGCTGTGGATGGACCTGCTGCGCCGCGCCGGGATCGAGATCGGGCTGCGCCGGTTCGTGCGGATCGGCACGCTGGTGCTGTTGCCGACGCTCGCGGTCTCGCTCGTCATGCTGTGGCTGCTCTGAACAGCGCCGCCATCGCGATCGCGAGCGTCGCGACCAGGCTCGCGGTCATCATCACGAGCGCGGCCGGCACCGCCGCGGCGGCCGGCGCGTGCGGCGCGGCGCGCCCGGCGACCCGCGTGCCGGCGCCGACCGCGATCTCGACGACCGCGGCGGTGACCAGCCACGGCACGGCGAGCCGGACCGCCTGCGGCACGAGCGCGGCGAGCACGGCGAGCGCGCCGGGCTGGCTCGCCGACAGCGCCGGCAGCGTGCGATGGCTGTCGACGATCGCGGCGACCACCGCGACGTGGCCGTCGATCCCGACGAACACCGCGGCCGCGAGCACGCCGAACAGCGTCGCGTAGGGCCCGCGCGCGCGCCGGCTCGCGGCGAGGTCGACCAGCCGGCCGGCGGTCGCCGCCGCGACCAGGGGTACGGCCGCGGCGACGCCGAGCGCCGCGCCGATCGCGAGCTCCTGCGCCGCGAACGGCAGGCCGACGAACGTCGCGTGCGGCGGTGCGACCAGCAGCGCGGTCCACCCGCCGATCGCGACCGCGAGCGCGGCCTGGACGACGCGCGGGATCCCGCCGACCAGCGTGGTGAGCACGGCGATCGCCGCCGCGCCGCGCAGCGCGAGCACGACGAACGTCATGCATGTCCCGCCGCGGTCACCAGCGGCCACAGCGTGGCCGCGAACGCGGCGAGCTGGTGCGCGATCGCCGGCGCGAACAGCACGATCGCCGCGCCGACCGCCGCGACGCGCGGTACCAGCGCGACCGCCGGATCCTGGATCTGGGTGAACGCGCCGACCAGGCCGCTCGCGATCCCGGCGATCAGCGCCGCGATCAGGATCGGCGCGGCGAGCAGCAGCGCGAGCAGGAAGCCCTCGCGCACCACCGGCACCAGGCTCGCGGTCACGCGTAGCCTCGCAGCAGCGCGTCGAGCAGCAGGCGCCAGCCGTCGACCGCGACGAACAGCAGCAGCTTGAGCGGCAGCGCCACGGTCTGCGGCGAGGTCGAGGTCAGCCCGAGCGACGCCAGCCCGAGCGCGACCACCAGATCGATCACCAGGAACGGGATGAACACCAGCAACGCGATCGCGAACGCCTCGCGCAGCTCCGACGCGACGAACGCCGGCGCGATCACCCACAGCTCGTCGCCGCGCACGCTGCGCCCCATCTTCCGGGCGATCGCGACGAACGTCTCGCGATCCTTGGCGCTGGCGTGATCGAGCAAGAACGCGCGCAGCGGCTCGGCGGCGCGCTCGGCCGCCGCGAGCGTCGGCTGATCCTCGGCCGGCACCGCGGTGCGCAGCGCGCCTTCGACCGTCTTGTCGTACTTGCCCGGCGCGGGCAGCGGCGGCCCCGGCGCCTCCGCCGCGTGCACCATGTCCACCGCCACCGGCGCCATCACGAAGAACGTCAGCACCAGCGCGAGCCCGGTGACGACCAGCCCGGACGGCGCATCCGGCGCGCCGATCGCGTTGCGCACCAGCGACAGCACGACCGACAGCTTCACGAAGCTGGTGAGCGTGAGCACGACCAGCGGAACGATCGCGACGAGCGCGACCGCCGCGGCGCTGCCCCACGTCATGTGCCGCCCTTGCGGCGGGCCCACGCGCGCCGCACCATCTCGGCGAACGTGGCGGCGCGCTCGCCGGCGCGCGCACGGACCTCGCCGGCGTCGAGCTCGGACAGCACCGACAGCCCCATCTCGCTCGTGCCGACCAGCAGCGCCTTGCCGGCCACCTCGACGACGTACAGGCTGCGCCGCGGCTCGAGCGGCACGCGCGCGATCACGTCCATGAGGTGCGCGCCGCGCGACCTCCCGGTCGCGAGCAGCCGCCCGAACAGCCGCACCGCGACGAACGCCGCGACGCACACCGCGCCGAGCACGAGCAGCGACGTGATCAGCAGATCGCCGTAACTCGCGCCACCTTGCCCGGACATGCGCGGGTCTTAGCAGCCCGCTCTGACAGGTCAGCGCTGCGTCGCCGCGCAGCCGTCGCACACCGTGCCGCGCGCGGTGATCGTGGTCTGATTCGCGGGCACCTGCTTGCCGCACAGCGGGCAGGTGACCGGCGCGGCCGCCGGCGGCGCGGCCTGCACTGCAGCCTGTGCCGGCGCGCTCGCCCACGGATCCGGGATCACGACCGGCGGCGGCGGCTGGGCGCGGGCCGCCGCGAGCTCGGCCTCGGCGCGCGTGCGCAGCACCTCGACATCGAGCAGGTTGGCCTCCGCCAGCATCTTCACGAGCACGCCGGTCGTGATCGACAGCTCGTAGAGCTGGCGATGTGCCGCGGTCGCGATCTTCGTGAGCTGGCGCAGCTGCGCGGCGGCGTCGGCCGTCTGGTCCTGGAGATCCTGGATGTCGTTCCATTCGTTGACCTCGCGGTGAAGCATGAACCGCGGGTCGAACACCGTGTCCCAGTAGCCCGTCGCCATGGCTGGAGTCTACGGCGCCGCCGGGGCGATCGTCACGCTCGCCGGGTCGTCGTGCGGCGGCGCATCGATCACCACCTCGCCCGGCGCGCGATGCCAGGTGCAGTCGACGCACGCCAGGGTGTAGCCGCCGGGATAGAGCCGATCGGGCACCGCGATCTCGGTCGCGAGCTCGCCGCGCGGGTGATACGAGAACGTGAAGGTCTGGCTCGCGGCGTCGAAGCCGTACGCGATCGGATCGCCGGCCACCCGCGCCGGATACGGCCGGACCAGCGCGCCGACCAGATCCGGCTTCTCGTTGCCGCTGGCGTCGACCAGGCCGTAGCCCGGCCCCGGGTCGTACGACCAGTACATCGTGCTGCCCGCGACCGCGCCCGCCGCGTCGTACTGCGCCGTCATGTAGTCGACGATGCCCGGCTCGCTGTCCTGGCCGCCGTACTCGCCGATCCATAGCCCGGCGTGCAGCATGTCGGCCTCGCCGGCGAGCGCCGCGACGTTGTCGAGGATCGCCTGGCGATGCGTCGGATCGAAGCCCTGGCCGGTCTCGGCGTCCTGGTCGTACGAGTGCGGCGCGTACATCACGTCGCGAACCCCGAACGGCACCAGGCTGGTCGCGATCCCGACGTTGCGCGTCGCGCCCGGCTCGAGGAACGCGACCCAGCCCGGCGCCGCGCCGCGCACCGCGGCGACCACGTCGCGATACAGCGGCTCGAGCCGATCGTGCTCGAACGTGAACAGCGAGTACGTGCCCCAGCTCGGCTCGTTGAGCACGTCGAACCCGATCACGCCGTCTACCTTGCCGAGGTGCTCCGCGACGTGCCGCCACGCCGCGATGAACTCGGCGCGCCGGTCGGTCGTGTAGAACGCATCGACGCACGCCTCGACGTTGGGATCGAACGTGTCGAGGTTCCAGTCGGACTGCGGCACGAACGCCTGGTAGTACGTCGCGTCGCACGTCCACGCCGGCGCGCCGTCGAACCCGAAGCCCTCGCCGTAGACGTCCTCGTGCATGTCGAGCACGACCGCGAGCCCGGCGTCGGCCGCCCAGCCGATGCGCTCGGCCACCTGATCGAGGTACGCGTCGTCGTAGCTGCCCTCGCTCGGCTCGACCGCCGACCACGTCATCACGAACCGGATCGCGTTCATCCCCCACGCGTCGCGGATGCGCTGGTAGTCGGCCGGCTGCTTGTCGTCGAGGTACGGCGCCATCTTCTGCGCGCCCGACACGTTCAAGCCGCGCAGGATCGCGGCGCGGCCGTCGACGTCGCGCAGCGCGCCATCCCGCACGTGCCAGCTCGGCGCGGCGGGCGCCTGCGAGCACGCGGCGACGAGCACGAGCAGGCCGCGCGGTGTCACACCCGTGACGTATCACGTGGCTCGCGTTCAGTTCCGGAAACCACGCGGGTCCAGATCGCGCTCTGGTCGCCCTCGTAGACCACCGCCTCGCCCTGGGTGAACCGCAGGTCGTAGCGCGCGAACAGCGCCTCGCCGATCCGCCGCACCGATGTGGCCCGGCACGACAGCACGAGCGGCGCGCCGATCGTCGCCATCTTGCGGAACCGTCCCGAGTGGACGTGCGTGCCGTAGCCGATCCAGCCGTCGGCGTGGCGGAGCCCGAGCACGTAGTACGCGTGCGCGAACCCGACCATGCCGGTCAGGTGGATCATCAGCCCGCCGTTGACGTGCCTGGGGTGGCGCTCGGGATGCGCCCGCTGATCGCGGGTGAGCGGCAGGTCGTCGTGGGTCGAGGCGCGCGCGACCACCGCGCTCGCCTCGCGATCGACCGACACGATCTCGTCGATCAGCAGCGCGCCGGGGCCGTAGGGACAATCGGCGACAAACGCCGGGTCGAGCGTCACGGCCCGGGTGTACCGTATCGCGCGCGCGATGACGACCTGGCTCGCGACCATGTTCCAGCAAGGCGGCCCGATGATGTTCGTCATCGAGTACCTCGCCGTCCCCGCCCTGCTCCTCGCGATCGTCCATCTGTTCGTGCCGCGCAAGGGCCTGCGCTGGGCCGCGTTCGTGCTCGTCGCGCTGATCCTCGCGGCCGGCGCCTACGGCACGTGGTCCGGACGGGCACGCGCCGATCGCGGCGCCGAGACCGACGCGCAGCGCGACGCCGGCTACGCCGAGGCCAACCGGCCGATCCAGTTCGCCGGCCTCGCCGCGAGCGTGCTCGTCGTCGTGCTGTGCGCCGGGATCCTGCGCCGCCGGCGCGCCACGCGCGCGTCCGACCTCTGACATCGCCGTCCGGAATCACTCGGCGGCGCGTGCCGCGCTCGGGATAACTGCGCGGTATCCCGACGGCACGTGGCTTGCTCCTGCAGCGCGACGTGCGCTGGCTGTGGCTGGTCTCGGTGCTGCCGATCGCGGCCTGCGATCTCGATCTCAGCTTCGAGTCGGACGGGACGAGCGTTCACGCCACCGGGCGGGACGACCATTCGATCGACGTGTCGATCTGCGCCGGGCCCTCGGGCCTGCTCGACTGCAACCAGGACAACGACGCGTTCGCGGTCACGGCGGACGGCGTGACCGAGCAGGCCAGCGCGGGTTTCCTCAGCTTCGGCGGCCTCGACGCGACGTTCGACGTGAACGCCGCCGACCTCGCGATCACCGTGACGCGACAGGACGGCGCGACCGGCACCGTCACGCTGCCCCCCTTGTTCGACCTGACCGGTCCATCGGGCCCGGTCGCGCGCGGCGATCGCGTCGCGCTCGCGTGGCAGCCCGGCAGCACCGACGCCATGACATGGACCGCGAACGTCAGCTGCCCGTCCAACGGGGCCGACTCGATCAGCGAGCCGCGCACGATCGCCGACGACGGCAGACTCGAGATCTCGGCGAGCGAGCTGCCCAAGCCGGGGAGCGGAGCCTGCAGCGCATCGCTCGCGCTGACCCGGTCGCGGCGCGGCACCATGGCGGCGCCCTACCCGTCGGACAGCACGATCGCCGGCGAGCAGACCCGCGCGATCGCGTTCGAGCTCGACGACTGACCCGGTACCTCGAGGTGCCAGCCGCACCGCGATCGCGGACAGGGGAGGTCCCGACACGTGCGCGATCTCGTCGAGTTCGGCGCGGCCCGTCGCTTGCGCTTGGTGGTCTCATGAGATCCCACCTTCGTTATCTTGTCTGGGTCGCGTGCGCGGCCTGCTCGTCCTCCAACCCCGGCACGTCCGCGCCCGATGCCAGCGCAGCCGACGCCCCTGCGGTCGACGCCGCGCCGGTCGACGGCGGCGGCTCTGCGCTGCCGGCACTCCAGTTCTGCACGGTCGCCGACCCGACGAACCTCGCCGGCGCGTTCGCGTCGACCACCGATGGCCAGTACGTCCACTACACGTGCGTGACCCCGTGCGCGGACTACACCCAGTGTCAGTTCGGCCTGGTCGACGCCAGCGGCCAGCCGATCGTCTCGGCCCGCGGCAAGCTGCCGATCCAGGCGCTCGCGTTCGTGGTCGATGGCCTGGCCGGCCACTTCGCGTTCACCTCGGACGGCAACGACGTCGTGATCACGCATGCCGGCGCCGGCGGCGTCGCGACGGTCAACACGTTCGACCGCTATCTCCAGCAGGGCAGCGATCTCAAGACCGTGACCCTGGGCTGGGAGCCCGGCACGACGGCGATCCAGGGCGGCAACGGGGGCGGCGGCTGGTTCACCCGCCCCGACGCGAGCCCCACGACCGTGCGCGCGCTGACCGCGCGCCCCGCCGCCGCGATCCAGTGGGTCAAGGACCACTTCGCCGCCGGCCAGAAGCTCGGCACCGTCGGCAGCAGCATGGGCACGGCCGCGACCTTCGGCGCCCACGTCTGGCAGGGCCTCGATGCGATCCTCGACTACCAGATGCTGATCGGCGGCCCCGGCTTCTGGGACGTCAACCTCGGCTGCGGCCGCGTGCACCAGGCCGCCGGTTTCTGCGACGTCGACGCCGCGCCGTGCACCGGCAACGCGATGTCGAGCTTCGGCAACGACGACCCGGTGTGCCCGGGCAGCGACACCACCAACAACTGCCGCGTCGCCACCGTGATGGCGCCGCAGACCGGCAGCCCGACCGGCAGCGCCTACGACGACATCATCAACTACGTCGGCATGACCACCTCGTGCTCGCCGCAAACGACCGACGCGCGCGACGCTTCGCTCGACGCCTCGAGCCTGGCGATGACCGTGCCGAGCTGGACCTTCCACGGCACGATCGACTTCGTCACCAACGAGGGCGGCACGCAGCCGCCCGACGCCGACCAGGGCATGGGCGAGGGCCACATGCTCCAGATCTACAACGCGATCCAGTCCGCCAAGAGCTGGACCGACAACCAGGGCGCCCACCACGGCGACTCGTTCGACAAGGTCCCCGCGCTGATCCAGGCCTCGGCCGCGAAGGTGATCGCGGGGATGCAGTAGCGGCCGGGTCGGTCACGCCGGTGAGACTTCCGATCGGATTCGATGCGCCGCAGTCGATGCCGCCGCGGCGTGTACGATCGATCATGAGATCGTACAGCAGATGCGCGGCCGTCCCACGTCAGGGTGTCGGCGCTTGCGTCAGCACGATCTCGTAGCCGCCGGCCTTGCTGTTCGCCTGGGTATCCCAGGTCCAGATACCGGTGACCGACGAGAA
>DATJAE010000025.1:0-12171 GCA_035516595.1 Kofleriaceae bacterium
CGCGCGCGCGATCCGATCCGGATCGTGCTCGACAGCCGGCTGCGCACGCCGCCGGACGCGCGCCTGTTGCCGCGCCGGCGCGGTCCGCGCACGATCGTCGCGGCCGGGCCGCGCGCGCCTGCGGCGGCCGAGCGCGCGCTCGTCCGCGCCGGCGCGGAGGTGTGGCGGCTGCCGGTGCGGCGCGGCCGGATCGCGCTCGACGCGCTCGCCCGCCGCCTCGGCGACGCGGGCCTGACTTCGGTGCTGGTCGAGGGCGGCGGCGAGGTCCACGCGGCGTTCCTGACGGCGCGGCTGGCCGACCAGCTGGTGCTCTACCTCGCGCCGAAGCTGGTCGGCGGGCCGGCGCCGAGCTGGGTCGGCGGGCCGGGCCTGGCGAGCCTCCGCGCGGCATATCGCTGCGAGCTCGGCGAGGTGGTGCGGCTGGGCGACGACCTCCGGATCACCGCGACCGTGGTACACCGCCGGTGAGATGTTCACCGGGCTCGTCGAGGATGTCGGCCAGGTCGCGCGCGCGGACCGGCGCAGCGACGCGCTGGTCCTCGCGATCCGGCCGCGTGCGATCGCGCTCGGCGAGCTCGCGGTCGGCGAATCGATCTGCCACGACGGCGCGTGCCTGACCGTCACCGCGGTCGAGCGCGACGGCTACGTCGTGCTCGCCGGCGGCGAGACCCTCGCGCGCACCACGCTCGGCGCGGCGCGGGTCGGCGCGCGGCTGAACCTCGAGCGCGCGCTGCGGGTCGGCGACCGGCTCGGCGGGCACTGGGTGACCGGCCACGTCGACGGCACCGGCGAGCTCGCCGCGCGGCGCGACCTCGGCGCCAACCTCGTGCTGGTCGTGCGCGCGCCGGCCGCGCTGCTCCGCCACGTCGTCGAGAAGGGCTCGATCGCGATCGCGGGCGTGTCGCTCACGGTCAACGCGGTCGACGCCGAGACGCTCTCGGTCGCGATCATCCCGCACACCCGCGAGCACACCACGCTCGGCGAGCTCGCGGTCGGCGATCGCGTGAACCTCGAGAGCGATATCCTCGCCAAGCACGTCGAGAAGCTGGTATCCGGGAGGCAGCCATGAGCCAACTCGAACGCGTCGCGCACGCGCTGGACGAGATCCGCGCCGGCAAGATGGTGATCCTGGTCGACGACGAAGATCGCGAGAACGAGGGCGATCTGGTGTTCGCGGCCGAGCTGGTCACGCCCGACCACATCAACTTCATGGCGACCCACGCGCGCGGCCTGGTCTGCCTCGCGATGGACGACCGGCTGATCGACCGGCTCGAGCTGCCGATGATGGTGCGCGACAACCAGGCATCGCTCGGCACCGCGTTCACCGTGTCGATCGAGGCGCGCCACGGCGTCTCGACCGGGATCTCGGCGCGCGATCGCGCGACCACGATCCGCGCCGCGATCGCCGACGACGCCGGCCCGGCGAACGTCGTGTCGCCCGGCCACGTGTTCCCGCTGCGCGCGCGCAAGGGCGGCGTGCTGGTACGCACCGGCCAGACCGAGGGCTCGGTCGACCTCGCGCGGCTCGCCGGTCTCAAGCCGGCCGGCGTGATCTGCGAGATCATGCGCGAGGACGGCGAGATGGCGCGCCGGCCCGAGCTCGAGCAGTTCGCCGCGCGCCACGGCCTGCTCCTGCTCAGCGTGGCCGATCTGATCGCGTACCGCCTGCAGCGCGAGCACATCGTGCGCTGCCGCGGCAGCGGCGTGCTCCGGCCCGGCGTGCTCGGCCCGGGCGAAGCGTTCACCGCGCACTACTACGACACCGAGGTCGAGGACACCGAGTACCTCGCGCTGGTCCGCGGCGACGTCGCGGGCGTGTCGGCGGCGGGCGGCACCGTGCTGGTGCGCGTCGCCGCGATCGATCCGCTCGCCGATCCGTTCGAGCTGCGGCCCGACCTGCGCGCCGCGCTCGACGCGATCGATCAGGCCGGCGTGGGCGTGCTGCTCTACGTCGTCAACCGCAGCCGGCTGCGGCTCGGCAGCTCGTTCGAGCGGCTCGTCCTGCAGCGCGAGGTCGCGCGTCCGAGCTTCTCGGGCCCGACCAGCGAGGCGCTGCGCGATTTCGGGCTCGGCGCGCAGGTGCTCGCCGACCTCGGCTGCCACAAGATCCGCCTGATGATGTGGAGCGATCGCAAGATTCCCGGGCTCGAGGGCTTCGGGATCGACGTGGTCGAGCGCGTGCCGATTCCCGGCCGGCGCGCCGCCGCGCGCAAGGACGCGGGCTAGGTGTATATCCGGACGGCATGCCGACCACCATCGAAGGCACCCTGTCCGCCGCCGGCCTCCGCCTCGCGATCGTCGCGAGCCGGTTCAACGGGCTCGTCGTGGAGCCGCTGGTGGCCGGCGCGATCGACGCGTTCGTGCGCTCGGGCGGCGATGCCGACGCGATCACGATCGTGCGCTGCCCGGGCGCGTGGGAGCTGCCGCAGGTCGTGCGCCGGGTCGCCGCGCGCGGCGGGATCGACGCGATCGTCGCGCTCGGCGCGGTGATCCGCGGCCAGACGCCGCACTTCGACTACGTGGCGGGCGAGGCGGCGCGCGGCATCGCGGGCGCGGCGGCGACCGCCGACGTCGCGATCAGCTTCGGCGTGCTCACGACCGACACGATCGAGCAGGCGCTCGAGCGGGCCGGCAGCAAGGCCGGCAACAAGGGCTTCGACGCGACGCTCGCCGCGATCGAGCTCGCCAACCTCTACCGCGCGCTGGCCGGCCGCGCGAAGCAGCGGAAATGACCGCAGGGACTCGCCGCGCCGGCCGCGCGTTCGCGCTCCAGCTGCTGTACGCGCGCGACGGCGACGGCTCGATCGACGTGGCCGAGCTCGCGCCGCGCTGGGCGGGCGAGCTCGAGCTCGACATCGACGGCGCGGCGCAGGCGTTCGCGCGCGAGCTGTGCGCGGCCGCGAGCGAGCGCGCCGCGCAGCTCGACGAGCTGATCGCGGCAGCCTCGAAGAACTGGCGGATCGATCGCATGTCGCGGGTCGATCGCAACATCCTGCGGCTCGGCGCGTGCGAGCTGGTCGCGTTTCGCGACGTGCCGGTCAAGGTCGTGATCAACGAGGCGGTCGAGCTCGCGAAGCGGTTCGGCACCGCGGAGTCCTCGGCGTTCGTCAACGGCGTGCTCGATCGCATCGCGACCGCGGTCGGCCGCACGCCGGAGGATTGATGGCGCTGTCGGTCCTGCCGCTCGATCTGGCGCGCTGGGACGAGGCCGCGCGCGACTGCCTCGTGCTGCCGGTGTTCCGCGACGACCGGCCGCTGCGCGGCGCGGCCGGGCTCGCCGACTGGCGGCTGTGCGGCCGGCTGTCCCGCCTGCTCAAGCACAGCCGCGCCACCGCGGAGGCCGGCGAGACCCTGATGCTGCCGCCCGGCCGGCGCCTGCGCTTCGCACGCATCCTGTGGTTCGGGCTCGGCGAGTCCAGGGGCTACACCGAGGAGCGCTTCCGCAAGGACCTGGCGTGGATCCTCGGCGTGGTCACGCGGGCCGGCGTCAAGGACTGGGCGGTGCAGATGCCGGGGCGCGCGTCGGGTCTGATCGGCGCGCGCCGCGCGATCGAGATCGTGCTCGAGGATCGCGCGCTCGCCGATCAGCCGCTCGCGATCCTCGAGGATCCGGCCGGGCAGAAGGACATCGCCGAGCTGCTCCGCGCGCAGCGCTGACTATTCCAGCGTGCCGCTCTCGGCGAGCTTGCCGATCTCGCGGAACTCCATGCGGATCGCGCGCTCGAGGTGCTCGTGACTGAGCGCGGTGCCTTCCTCGGCGGCGAGGAACGCCGCGCGCAGCGCCGCGTTGCGGATGTAGCCGCCCGACAGCCGGAAGCGCTGCGACAGCGCCGCGAAGTCGAGCGTGCCCTGCACCGGCACCTGCGGCGGGATCAGCGACTTCCACAGCTGCTCGCGCATCTCCTCGTCGGGGAACGGGAACGTGACGCGGTAGGTGAGGCGGCGCTTGAACGCCGGATCGATCGCGTTGCCGAAGTTGGTGGTCAAGACCGCGATGCCCTCGAAGCTGTCGAGCCGCTGCAGCAGGTAGTTGACCTCCATGTTCGAGTAGCGATCGACCGAGGTGCGGACCTCGGTGCGCTTGGCGAACAGCGAGTCGGCCTCGTCGAACAGCAGCATGACCTGGCCATCCTCGGCGGCGTCGAACAGCGCGCCGAGGTTCTTCTCGGTCTCGCCGATCCACTTCGAGGTGATGCGCGAGACGTCGACCCGGTAGAGGTCGAGCCCGAGGTCGCGCGCGATCACGCCGGCGACCATCGTCTTGCCGGTGCCGGGGCTGCCCTGGAACAGCGCGGTGATCCCGCGCGCGCTCGTGATCGATCGATCGAAGCCCCATTGCTCGAACACCTGCTTGCGGTGGCGCACGCGCGCGGTCAGCTCGAGCAGCGAGTCGATGATGTCCTCGGGCAGGACGACGTCGGCCCAGGTCGCGAGCCGGGTCACGCGCGTCGCGGTCTGGCCGAGCCGGTTCTCCAGGTGCTGCCGCACCGCCTCGTCGAGCTCGCGCACCCAGGCCGACGCGTCGGTCGGCGGATCGGGCCGGCGCACCACCTCGGCGCACACCCGCTCGATCACGCCCGGGCCGATCCGGTAGCGCGCGGCGAGCTCGCTCGCGTCGGGCAGATCGATCTGGTGGCGCTCGAGCGCGATCTCCCACGACTCGATCCGCTTGAGCTCGTTGCGCGACGGGATGTCGAGCGCGAGATAGCCGGGATCGAGCGGCACCGCGCCCTCGGTCGGCATGCGCACGGCGAGCGGCCCGGGGTGGTTGCGCAGCGCGGCCTGGACCTGCAGCTTGGTGTCGGGGTCGTCGCTGCCGATCAGCTCGAGGCCGTCGACGCACGGCACCAGGCCGCGCAGCATCGCGCGGCGCAGCACGCCCTCGAGGATGTGGCCGAGCCGCGCGCCCTCGCGCGGCACGGTCGACAGATCGATCACGCCGAGCCCGCGCCCCGCGCGCGACGCGAGCGACGCGAGCAGCGTGTGCCGGCCCGAGCCGGTGCGGCCGCGCACGACGATCCGCACCGGCTGGTCGTCGCGCGGCAGCGCGAGCGCGCGCAGCGCCTTGACGATCAGCGGGCGCGGCAGCTGGAGCTCCTCGAGATCGCGGTCGACCGTGCGCGGCAACAGGTACTGATCGGGCTCGCCCTCGGCGGGCTGGTTCGCGAGGTAGCGCACGACCAGCGGATCGACCGACAGCGCCGCGAACGGCCGCTCGCCGGCGCCGACCGCGACCAGGCCATAGCGGCGCAGCGGGCGATCGCCGTCGAGCTCGCGCGCGATCTGCGCCTGGTAGGCCGGTCCGAGGATCTGCGAGACCAGGAACTCGTCGACCAGCGGCCGGCCGGGATCGTTGGCGAGGATGCCGTAGAGCCGCGCGAGCTCGCCGCGCATGCGCGGCGCCGCGATCGCGAACAGGATCGACACCGCGAGCGGCGTGAGCTTGAAGTCGCGCGCGAGCACGTCGAGCGGGGTGAGCCGGCCGCCGCGCGCGCGCTCGGCCGCGATCACCATGTCCTCGAGCCCGCGGTGGCGGCTGACCGCGGCGGTGAGCTCGGCCGGCGCGCGGCCGGCGACCAGGCGCTGCAGCCCGGCGACCTCGTCGGCGAACGGCGGCTTGAGCGCGTCGGGCTTGCTGATCCGCCCGCTGTCCCACGCCTCGGCGATCGCGAAGCTCGTGCGCGCGCCGACCAGCTGCAGCCGGAGATCGATCGACTGCGCGACCTCGGCGGCGGTCGCGTTGGGGGTCACCGCGACCGGATCGAGGCGGAGCAGCGGCGCGTCGGGCAGCGGCTCGTCGTCCTCGCGCGGCGCGGCCGGCGGCTCGGCCACCTCCGGCTCGGGCTCGGGCTCGTCCTCGAGCACCTCGACCGCGGCGCCGTTGCTCGGCGGCTCGGCCGCGACCTCCGGCTCCGCGGACTCCTCGACCTCGTCGGTCGCGGGCGGCGCCGACAGCGCGTCGGGCCGCACCAGCTCGATCCCGGCGTCGCTGCCGAGCGCGATGCGCTGGAGGCCGTCGTCGACCGCGAGCTCGGTCACGCCCGGCGGCAGCACGAGATCGCGCAGCCAGCGGCCGAACCGGAGGTCGAACACGCCGAGCCGGTCGTCGACGCGGACCAGCGCGACGCCGCGCCGCGCGGCGATCGCGACCGCGGTCGCGCGCGGGATGCGCAGCTGCGCGTGCTGGGTTCCATCGGTCACCGCGGCGACCGACAGCCGGAGCTCGCCCGCGTCCTCGCCGATGCGCGGCGCGCGCTGCTGGGCGAGCACGAACAGCCGGCCATCGAGCACGATCTGCGCGTCGGCCGGCCGGGTGCCCGGCTCGCCGACCGGCTTGCGCCACGCCTCGCCGATGCTGCGCCACAGCCGGAGCTGGCCGCCCTGCCAGAGCAGCCACCGGCCATCGGCGATCGGCAGCACGATGTCGCCGCCGCTGCCCGGGACCTCGCTGCGCGCCGGCTGGACGCGCAGCGCCATCGGCTGGGCGCCATGCCACACCGGGAGTTGCGGCGCGGTCGCCGAGATCAGGAACCGCCCGGCCGGGTCGAGATAATCGAAGGCCTCGATTCCGATGGAGCTCCCGTCCCGCGCCGAGAGCCGAGTGAGCCGGCCCGACCCGATCGCCCACAGCTCGTCGCCGACCGCCGCCACATCAACAAAATCATCTAGTTCGGTACGAAACCGGGCCTGGCCCGACCCGTCATACACCGTGATTGCAGGGGCTTCGGCGACGAGCAGATCTCCGCGTGGGCCAAAGAATCGCAAGATGCGACGTCGACGGTCGGAACCCACCACCCCGGATCCTAGCCCCTTGCGGGAGAAAAGGGGGACGCCACGCGTAGAATGGGCGACGGCTTCCCATGGAATTCCTGGGTAAGGACAAGCTGGCTCGCCTCGACGAGGAGCGCGCCAGGCGGCGCCAGCAACGCGCCGACGAGGCGGTGCGCCGGCTCGAGGAGGTCGGCAAGCAGACCCAGCAGATGGTGCGCGATCCGGCCGGGACCGCGCAGCAAGCGACCGAGGACGCGGCGGGAGCCGCGGGGCGGCGCGTCGGCGGGCTGTCGCGCGTGCTGTTCGAGACCGCGACCAACGCGCCGGACCTGCGTGGGATGAGCCGGCGGGCGCGCCGCCAGCTGATGCAGGCCGAGGGGCAGCGCGCGATCGGGCAGATCCACGACGCGATGCGCACCATCCAGGGCGCGGTGGTCGACACCACGCGCTCCGGGCTGCAAGGCGGGCTCGAGAACGCCGCGCGCACGGTGACCGATGCCGTGCAGCGCGTATCGTCGGTGGCCGGCGGGGACGTCCGCCAGCACGCGGCGGTCGCGAGCAATCCGCTCGCCGACCTCATGCAGGCCGAGCGCGACGAGGGCGAGACCGAGCACAAGCAGGTGCACGCGGACCTCGACGCCAACGGCGGCGCGCAGCTCGACCTCGGAGGCATTCACGCCGACCTCGGGCTCCCGAGCCTGCCCGGCCAAGCCGAGCGCGCGGCCGGACCGATCGGCGGCGCGGTCGCGGGCGTGGTCGACCGGCTCGATCCGCGCCGGGTCGGCGCCGAGCTCGAGAGCGACGCGCGCACGATCGTGGATCGCGCGACCGGCGGCGCCTCCGGCGCGTTCCAGCTCGCGACGCGAACCGCGAGCGGCGCGCGCGATCTCGGCACGAAGGGCGCGAGCGGCGAGCTCGATCTCGCGGCGAGGTCGGCGGGCGGTGCGTTCGACCTCGCGGGCAAGACCGCGCGCGGCGAGCTCGACCTCGCGACCCACACCGCGGGCGGCGGGTTCGATCTGGCGAGCCAGACCGCGGGTGGCGCGTTCGATCTCGCGGCCAAGGCAGCGGGCGGCGGGTTCGATCTGGCGAGCCGGACCGCCGGTGGCGCGTTCGATCTGGCGAGCAAGGCCGCGCGCGGCGAGATCGACCCGAGGTCGGCGGCGGGCGGGGCGCTCGATCTGGCGGGCAAGACCGCGAGCGACGCGTTCGGCCTGTCGAGCAAGACCGCGGGCGGCGTGCTCGACCTCGCGGGGAAGACGGCCGGCGGCGGGCTCGACCTCGCGGGGAAGACGGCGTCCGGCGGGCTCGACCTCGCCGCGAAGACGGCCGGCGGCGGGCTCGACCTCGCCGCGAAGACGGCCGGCGGCGAGCTCGACCTCGCGTCCCGGACCGCGGGCGGCGTGCTCGGCCTCGGCGCGCAGACCGCGAGCGGCGCGCTGCGCCTCGCCGCGCAGACCGCGACCGGCAGCTCGGCGCCGAGCGCGAGCGCGCACGCGACGGCTACGCCGTCGACCGCGGCCACGACCGCCGCGAAGCCAGCGACCACCGCGACCACCGCGGCGACCGGGGCGGCCGCGGCCGGGCATCGCGATCCGCAGCGCCCGCCGGTCCACGAGCCGCTCGCCGTGCAGCCGCATCACGCCGCGTCGGGCTCGGTCACCCACGCGCCGACGCCTCACACCGCCGCGACGACGCACGCGCACGCCAATCCGACCGGCGCCGAGCCGATGCCGCGCGGACCGGCGCCCGCGCCGCGCGCGCCGGTCCACTCGACGACGGCGAACGCCGAGCGGCTGAGCGCGCTGCAGCCGCCGCAGCTGCAGCCGTCGACCAGCCGCGCCAG
Organism: Kofleriaceae bacterium; assembly: GCA_035516595.1. Classification (GTDB taxonomy): domain Bacteria; phylum Myxococcota_A; class Polyangia; order Haliangiales; family Haliangiaceae; genus JABFXX01. Next base: position 8,618 of record DATJAE010000025.1, read on the forward strand.
CACGACCGTGGCGACCGGGCAGCCCGCGACGGTGCAACTCCAGCCGGTGCCGACGCCGGCCCCCAAGGTCGATCCGAACGCCAACCCGATCACGCAGCCGAGCTTCGAGATCTCCGCGACCGGCAATGCCGGCCCGATCCCCGCGCTGCCGGGCGATCAACCCCAGGCGCCGCAGATCAACGCGCCGCCCGCGTCGCAGCCCGCGCCGCCCGCGACGGTCGCGCAGCCGACCGCGTCGAATCGCCAGGTCGCGCCGCTGCCGGGCGCGGCCGCGTCGGCGCCGGCCGGCGAGAACCCGGCGCTGGCGGCCGGTCGTGCCGCGGCCGGCGGGATCTCGGTGCCGAAGGGATCGATCACGCCGCTGCCCGCGGCGAGCGGGCCCGCAGGCCCGGCGGCGGGTCCGGCGTCTGCCCCGGCCGCTCCGGCGGGGGCGGGTGCGGTGCCGACCTCCGCGCCCGCGACGCCGGCACCGCCGCAGTCGCAGATCCCGGCCGCGCCGACCGGCGGCGCGTCGTCGACGCCGGCGCCGCCCTCGACGTCCGCGACGATGCCGCCGGCGCCGAACGTCCCGGAGGTCCAGGGCTCCGGCGGTGACACGCCGCCCGATCCGGCGAGCCTGGTCCAGCAGAGCGTGTCGCTTTCGGGCGATCGCTCGGCCGCGTCCTCGGCGATCTCGGCCGAGGCGGCGACCCAGTCGCGCGTCGCGCCGGCCGCGCAGGCGCAGAAGGCCTCCGAGGTCACGCCGCTCGGGCCGCAGATGCAGACCACCGCGCACAGCGCGGATGCCCCGATGGCCGCGGCGAACTCGTCGGCGACGTCGCAGGGTGCGGCCGAGGCCGCGAGCGGCCGCTCGCGCGAGGCGAGCGAGGACGCGACCGCGCACTCCGAGATCGCGGGCGAGATGGCGGGCGCGGCGGGCGAGCGCGCGCACTACGCCGGCCTGCCGCCGCCGGCGATCCTCGCGCAGACCGCGCCGGGCATGATGCAGCCGGCCGCCAACGTCGCGGGCGCGGCGGTGCAGTCGGCGGCCGCGGCGGTCGCGGCGACCGGCGCGTCGATCAGCCCCGGCGTGATCGCGCGCGGCCACGCCGCCGCGGCGCAGCTCCACGATCAGCTGCCGCCGTTCGACGCGCAGCGGTTCGGCGCGATCGATCAGGCGGCGCACCAGCAGCTGCCGCCGCTCGACACCAGCGCGGTCGACATGGGCAACCAGGCCGCCGAGCAGACCTACCAGCAGGCCGGCCAGCAGATCCAGCAGCTGTCGAACATCCCGCCGCCGGTGCTGCAGGCACCGCAGGCCGCGCCGGCGCTGGCGACCGGGCCCGCCGGTCCGAGCGGTGCGCCGTCGCGCGAGGCCGCGATCGCCAACATCGAGCAGCAGGTCACGGCGCAGGGCCAGGCGCAGGCGCCCGCGCAGTTCCAGCAGGCGGCGGCGACCGTACAGAACCAGCTGAACACCCACGTCCAGGGCCAGCAGCAGGGCGCGCAGGCCGCGACCCAGGCCGCGGTGTCGTCGGGCCAGACCCAGGCGCAGGAGGTCCAGAACCGCCCGCCGCCGATCACCGGCGCGCAGGCCGCGGCGCAGGCCCAGCCCGAGTACCTGTCACACCAGCAGGCCGCGACCACCGCGCACCAGCAGATGACCTCGTCGATCGCCGGGGCGCAGAGCAGCGCGCAGGGTCAGGTCGTCACCGCGCGCGGCGAGCGCGACGCCAAGGTCGCGACCGCGCACGGCACGTACACGAGCACGGTGCAGGGCCAGGTCATGCCGCAGTACGCGGCGGCGCAGACCGCGGCGCACGGCCAGTTCACCGCCGCCAACCAGCAGGCGCTGGCGACGATGACCAGCCAGCAGCAGGCGGCGCAGACCGAGGCCACCGCGCAGACCGCGCAGGCCAAGGCCAAGGCCGACGCCGACCTCGCGTCGCACCAGTCCCAGCTCCAGTCGCAGCAGGCCGCGGCGTACGCGAGCCATCAGCAGCAGGTCCAGGCGGCATCGGCGCAGCACCAGGCGCAGATGCAGCAGACCCAGTCGCAGATGGACGCGCAGGTCCAGCAGCACCAGGCGCAGATGTCGTCGCAGGTCTCGGCGCAGCAGGCGCAGGGCAACGCGCAGGTGAGCCAGCACCTCAGCGACGGCGAGCAGCAGTACCAGCAGCACATCCAGTCCGGCATCGCGCAGGCCAACGCGAAGAAGCAGCAGGCCGAGCAGGAGGCCGCGCAGAAGAAGGCCGAGGCCGACAAGAAGAAGAGCGAGCATCACGGCGGCGGCATCTTCGGGACGATCTGCGGCTGGGTCGAGGACGCGGTCAACGCGCTGCTCGACGCGGTCAAGTCGATCCTCAAGGCGGCGTGCGACGCGGTGTGCTCGATCATGGAGGCCGCGCGCAACGCCGCGGTCGCCGCGCTCAACGCCGCGCGCCAGGCCGCGCTCGCCGCGCTGTCGGCGGTCAAGAGCGCGATCCAGGGCATCATCTCGGCGTGCGCCAGCGCGATCCGCGCGGTGATCAGCGCCGCGGCCTCGGCGATCCGCGCGCTGATCCAGGGCCTGGCCGACATCCTCAAGGGCCTGGTCGCCGCGCTGACCACGCTGCTCACCACGCTGGTCAAGGTGTTCCAGGCCGCGGTCAACGCGCTGCTCGACGGGTTGATCGCCGCGGTCAGCCTGGTCGACAAGAACCTCGGCGACAAGCTGCGCCAGGCGACGCAGGGCTTCCGCACCGCGTTCAACAACGCGATGAACCGGCTGCAGAGCGACATCCAGGCCGCCGGTCACACCCTCGAGGCCGGGATCCAGAAGGCCGCCGACGCCGCGATCACCGTGGTCGACGCCGCCGAGAAGGTGCTCAACGAGGCGGTCACGGTCATCGAGACCACGCTCAACAACGCGGTCGAGCTCGCCTACCAGCTCGGCGCCAAGGCGATCAACGCGGCGTTCGATGCCGCCGAGTTCGTCGTCAACAAGGCGTTCGATCTCGCCGAGGACGCGGTCAAGGCCTACGTCGCGCTGCAGATCGCGCAGCTCGATCTGATCCAGAAGGGCGTGCACGCGGTCGCGCAGTTCGCGATCTCGGTGGCCGACAAGGTCCTCACCGCGGTCGACAAGATCGCGCAGGCCGTGGTCGACATGATCCCGGCGTCGTGGACCAAGGCGTTCGTCGACTTCTGGAACGGACCGTGGCGCACCGTGATCATCATCGGCCTGGCGACCGTCGCGGCGGTCGCGATCACGGTCGCGACCGGTGGCCTCGGCGGTCCGATCGCCGGCGCGCTGCTGTGCGGCGTGATCGGCGGAACGATCGCGGGCACCGCGTACTTCGGCGGCGAGCTGGTCGCGCGCGAGGGCGACATCAAGCTCAGCGAGGGCGGCAAGGGCGTCTACGTGCCCGGCTTCGGCAACGTGCAGATCGGCCCCGACGGCAAGCCGATCCCGCCCAAGGGCATGGATCCGTCGAAGATGGCGGACTTCGAGAAGCAGACGTCGTGGGCGATGTCGAACTTCAACCTCGAGAAGAACGCCCAGGGCAAGGTGGTCGGCTACGACCGCAAGGCGG
>DATJAE010000026.1:0-8064 GCA_035516595.1 Kofleriaceae bacterium
CGGCAGGTCACTCGTTCGACGTCACCCGGGCAGGAGCGCTCAACACGATCGGCCACTTCACCGGCGGGCTCGCGCCGATCCACGCCAACGGCTTCTACATCGACGTCCGCGTCCACCCGGCGCCGCACTGGTACGTCGGCATCGATCTCGGCGCCGCGTTCGGAGGCAGCGTGAACCCCGCGTTCGCGGCGCGGGGCGGCGACACGATCACGTGGGACAGCTCCTCGGTGATGACCATGGCGGCGGTGGCAGGCGCGCGCCTCCCGCTCGGGCCGCTCTCGCTGCGCGCCGAGGTCGTGGCGGGGATCCACGGCGCCGAGCTCGGCTCGATGACCGACACGCCGCAGGGGCTCGCCGCGAGCACGGTCGCGCCGCTGGTCGCACCGCGCGTGGCCGCCGATCTGTGGATCCATCGCTGGTGGGTGATCGAGGCCTACGCCGGCGTGAACGCACTCGACCGCTCGGAGCGGATGTTCGGGCTCGGCCTGGGCTTCCACAGCCAGGCGTTCGACGGCCGGCGCTGACGTCCTAGCGCGCGACGCACGCGCTGAACACGAAGGTCTGGCACGTGCAGTTGGCGTCCCCCGCGGTGCACGCGCGGCCGGTCGAGTCCACGCAGTCCTCGCCGGTGTACTCCGGCTCGCAGTCGCTGCGCGCCGAGCAGTCGTCCTCGTAGGCGAGCACCGTGCACGGCGGCGGCACGTCACACGACGCGATCGCGCGGCACGATCCGTCGTAGCAGCCGTCGCGCACCGCCGGGATCTGGCCGTCGGGGCAGGCCGGCGGCGCAGCGGCGCACGTGCTCGCCGCCGCGCAGCTCTCGGGCGGCTGCGGCTCGGTCGTGCACGTCCCGGTCTGCTCGTCGCACCACGGGAAGCCCTGCGCCTGGGCCTGGGCGTCGGTGGTGCACGCGCATCCCGGCGGTGGCGGGGGCGTCGACGTCGCGTTCGCGTAGCAGCTGCAGCCGGTCCACAAGCAATCGTCGAGGCCCCATGTCAGCCCGTCCTGCGGGCAACCCTCCAGCTGACCGCACGACACCGGCATCGCGCACGCGCCATGCGTGCACACGAAGCCTTGCAGACAGTCGCCGTCGCCCGAGCAGCCGAACTCGGGACAGCTCGGGCCGCCGAGCGGGTTGTCCTGGGGCTGGAAGCACGCGGGGAACAGCGCGAGCGCGAACACGATGGCGATACGCATGCGGCCAGCTTGCGATCACGCTCGCAAACCAAGCGTGAAGTGTTCGTATCGAACTGTTTCGCTGCCGCTGCTTGCCAGAACCCGCCAGCTTCGCCGCGCGCCCCGGGCGCTACCGGTCGAGCCGCTCGACCGTGAACGGCAGGCTATCGGGCGGCGTGTTGTCGAGCGTGTGCCACACCTCGCCGAGCGGGACCCACAGGTTGTCCCCGACGATCACGAGGGTCGACGGGCCGAGCAGGTGGTCGGCCAGGACCGTCTTGGTCGCCGACGCGCCGGACACCGTCAGCTCCGAGACCAGGCCGTCGGGAGACTCCCACACGTCCTCGGCGACCACGAAGTGCTGCGCATCGAGCGCGCGCACGCTCTCCGGGTTGGTCAGGCCCGGCGTTACCGTGATCGCGCTCGCCACGCCGGCGCTGCCGTCGGGCTCGATCGGGATGTGAACCAGCGCGCCGGTGTTGAAGTTGGTGACGTAGAGGTCACTGCCCTCGATCAGGATGCCGCGGGCGCCGAACGGGATCGACGCGGCCGACGTCGGCTGCAGCAGCGGATCCGACGTCCAGGTCGTGAACGCGGCCGCCGAAGCGCTCTTGACGTAGACCGCGCCGCCCCACGCGTCGAGCGCGTAGAGCGTGTGGTCGGCGTCGAACGCGAGCTCCTCGCACAGCGAGCCGCCCTGATCCGGCAGCGGATAGGTCGGACCGGGATTGCCGTCGAGGTCGTAGCTGCGAACGATCGCGGTCGCCGTGGTCTGCGACGTGAAGGTGTTCGTGCACGTGTAGAGCACGCCGCTGGCGTCGTCGACCAGGATGCCGTTGACGCCCGCGGCCGGGCTTGCCGCCGGGACGAGCACGCTCGACCTGGTCGATCCCGCGGCGAAGCGCACGACCTCGCCGGTCGCGGGGCTGCCGACGTAGATCGAGTCGTCGGCCCCGGCGTTGATCGAGTACGGGAAGAAGTTGTCGCCGGGCAGCGCCAGCTTGTCGGGCGTGCTGCTGGCGGTGCAGCCGGCGACGAGCGCGCCGGCGACGAGGGCGACGGAGACGCGAATGCCTGAAGTCTCTTGCACGACGATGGTCCTTCCTGGCCCGGAGCTCGAGCCTCGGACCTTTGGACCAGGACGCTCGGTGTTTTGTGACCGCGCGTGCCCGGAGGAGCGCGCCCGGATCGGCCTTCGGCTCGGCACGCGGCTGCGCGCGGCCGGAGTTACGGGGCAGGACCGGCTCAGCGCGCGCGCGCGATCGTGACGCGCTCGATCACCACCGGGCGGATCGGGTGGTCGCGATGGTCGCGGGCGACGCGCGCCACCCGGCGCACGACGTCGAGCTCGGCGCACCGGCCGAACACGGTCTGTCGGCCGATCAGGTAGCTCGGCGTGCCCTCGGCGATGAAGAACTGCGAGCCGTTGCTGTTCGGGCCGGCGTTGGCCATCGCCAGCGTGCCCGGCACGAGGGGCAGCTGCGGCGCGAGCTCGTCCGCGAACGTGTAGCCCGGGCCGCCGGTGCCATCGCCGCGTGGATCACCGCCCTGGATCACGAACCCCGGGATCACGCGATGAAACACCAGGCCGTCGTAGAACCGCCCGCGGCGGAGCTCGCCGGTGCGCGGGTCACGCCACGCTTGCTGGCCGGTCGCCAGGCCGACGAAGCTCGCGACCGCGACCGGCGCGACCTCGGGGAACAGCGTGCAATGCAACGTGCCCAGGCTGGTCGAGATCGTCGCGACCAGCGAGCCCGAGCCGGATAGCCCGCGGGTGTAGCGCGCGAGGTCGGCCGCGACCGGGGCGCGCAGCACCTGCGGCGGTGGCTCGTCCGCCGTGCAGCGCGGCGCGGCGAGCACGACCGGCGCGACGTGCACCGGCGGCACGTCCGCGCGATCGGCGCGCGGGACCAGCGCGAGCGCCGCGGTCGCCGCGAGCGCGAGCGCGCCGGCCGAGGGCCAGGCCCACCACACGAGACGCGTCCGGATCAGCATGGCTCCATCATGATGCGAGCTCGTGGCGGTGCAAGCGACCGGCGCGGATCACGGCGTTAGCGCCCCGACACGAGATGATAGATGGACGTGACGACTCCGATCGGATCGACCTCGATGCCGACCGTGACGGACCAGTCGCGGGGGTCGTCGAGCGACTTGGTCAGCGAGCCGACGAGGCGCGCCCCGATCACGTGGCCGATCGAGGGGATCCACGGATCGGTGCGCGACCACGAGCCGACGTAGCCGAACCCGAGCGCCGTCGTGATCACGTGCGCGTTGGCGCCGGCGCGAAGCACCAGGACGCCGCTGCCGTCGAAGTCGACGCCGTGGTGGTGCCGGGCATCGACGAGCAGCTCGGCCCCGATCACCGGGCCCGAGGTCGTGCGCACCTCGCCCCACGCGCCGAGGCGCAGGTCGCCGCCGTGCACCACCGGCAGGCTCAGGTCGGCCGCCAGCGCCACCTCGTCGACCTCCGTCGCCGCGGGCATCGGCGGCGTGATGGTGCGCGCCGCGACGCGCGGAGCCTGCGACCCGACGCCGTAGCCGAGCCTGAGCCAGGTCGACCACTCGATCAGCGGCCGATCGGGCGAGGGCGCGATGACGATCTCGCCCATCTCGGGCTCCTGATCCTGTTCCGCCAGCTTCGCCAGATCGGCATCGCTGAGCTCCGGCGACGGCGCATCGCCCTGCGCGGGTGCATCGGCGGTCGCCGGCACCTCGTCGGCCGCCGGCGGCAGCGGCCCGGCGATCGCAGCCGACGATCCCAGCAGCGTCGTACCCGCCGCGACCACGGCGAGCCGCCGGCTGCGCCGCGCGCCGGTCGGACAGTCCGCCGCCATCACCGTGCCGTCCGCGCGGCGATAGAACCGGACGCACGGCGTGATCCCGCGCGTCGCCAGCACCGCCTCGGCTTCGTCGCGCGTCATCTCCGAGAGGTTGAACACCGGGCGATCGCAGCCGTTGCACACGCGCACGCGATCGTCGCCGGTCATGTCGGCCCACCGCTCCTTGCACGGCGAGGCGATGCGCACGTTGGCGAGCTGGACCGGCCCGCGGCGGTCGGTCCCGCGCCCGAGCTCGTTCCGCAGGTTCGACAGCTCGTCGATCACCGCCGCCTTGGGCACCTCGGCTTCGCCGAGCCGCGTCTCCAGGCGGGCGAGCTCGCGCTGCAGGTCGACCATCCGGATGGCAACGCACGAGCCGGCCGGGCGGTTCAACCGCGGCGCTTTCAGCCGCTGACTCGTCCCACCTACGAATCGACGCGAAGCATCAGGTAGATGTCTCCGGATCGGGCCTTGTCGACCTCGATCGTGACGAGATCGAGGTCGTCGAGGTCGTGCCCCCAGATGCCGTACGGGCCTTCGGTGGTGTTGCGGTTCTGCAGCGTGCCGCGCTGGCCCGCCGGCACGGTCTTGACCGCGCTCGCAGCCTCCTCCTCCGCGTAGATCTGCTGGTAGGCGTCGCAGACCGCCTTGACGAGCTCGGCGCGCGTGAACGCCTTGCCTGCCGCCGCGAGCTTGAGCTCGACCGGATGGTTCAGCGGATAGTCGACGACGAGGATCGCGGTCTTCGCCTGGACGACCGCGGCGGCACCGTCGTGAAGCGCCGCGAGCTCCTTCGCCGCGCCGGCCGCCATGTGCACGATCGGGCGTGGCTTGTCGCCCGGGGTCCACGGGTCGAGCTCGAAGCCGACCTCTCCGACCTTGACCAGGGTCTTGACGTCGGCGTGCGGCGAGAACCTCAGGTGCGGCGCCGGTGCGGCACCGGCGGTTGCTGCCAGCGCGAGGACGATCACCGCGGAGCGAAGCACGCGCGGAACATACACGAGGCTCGCCCTCGGCTACACCGCCCGGCGCGCCTGCTGGCTCGCGAAGTACGCTGCCTTGCGCGCCCGCATGATCTCGCCGAGCGGGCGGTGCTCGGCGAGCGCGACCCACGGATCGAACGCGCCGGCCTCGATCGTCTGCGCGAGCGCCTTGCCGTCCGCGCTGTTCGGATCCTGCTTCGGCGCCACGACGCGTGCGACGGTGAGGAACGGCGACTCGGCCTCGGGCCAGAGCACGGTCGGGTCCTCGATCGGGGTCGTCGCGGCGTCGACGAAGAACTGGAGCTGGAGGTCCCACGCGAGCTCGCCCTGCGCCAGGCGCGCGATCACGTCGGCCGACCAGTCATCCTTGCGGGGCGACGGTCCGCCGTCGGCACCGCTCGGTACCAGGCGCAGCTTGACCGCGTACGGCCCGCACGCGATCGCCGCGGCCGAGTGGAAGATCTCGCGCGCGAACCCGGCGAACGGCTTGCCGAGGCCCTTGCCGAGCGCGCGCGCGTGCTTGAAGCCGCCGATCAAGCCGTGGCGCTTGATCAGATGGCGCAGCACGGCAAGCTGACCGCGCGACGCCGCGACGACGACGCCGATGAAGGCCTCGGCGCTCGGGAACGTGAACGTCGCGCTGTTGATCAGGAGAAAGCACTGCGCGCTGGTCGTGCCACCGAGCGCGCCCGGGCCGTCGACGCCGGCCACCCGGATCGCGAAGCCGCGCACGTCGGGCCTGCGATCGGGCGTCTGCATCCCGCTGCCGTTCGACAACCGGATCTGGGCGTCGTAGCGGCGCGGCGTCGCGAACATCCCGTGGCGCGCGTGGGCCGGCAGGTCGCCCAGCACCTCGAACGTCGCGCGGAAGCCGAGCCGCTGGTTGCGATGCAGCGCGCGTCCCGGCGCACCGGCGCGCCGCGCGAGCTCCACCAGCTGCTCGCCATACGTCGCGAACCTCGCCTCCTCATCGGCGCCGATCGTCTCGCGCCACTCCGTGCTCGCTGCCTTCATGACCGCCAGCATGAGGCCGCCGTCCGCGGCGCGCGATGGGTCGACCACCCATTCGAGCGGCGGGAGCGGCCGGCGGGAGCACGAGCGAAGCGAGTGATCCCAGCAGGGCTCGCTACCGAAGGCGGAGAGCCCTGCGCGGCGCGCCGCGCCGCAGCCGACGCGGCCGACGCAGCCGGCGCAGCCGGCCGGGAGCACGAGCGAAGCGAGTGATCCCAGCAGGGCTCGAACCTGCGGCCTGCGGTTTAGGAAACCGCCGCTCTGATCCACCTGAGCTATGGGATCGCCGAGCAGACCGTGCCGGACCGAGCGGCGAACGTCAAGTGTGGCGCGAACCGCGAGCGGTTCAGCGATGGTACGCGGGCGGGCGGTACAGTGCGCGCATGCCGGCACCCGATCTCTCCGAGCTCCGCGACCGCATCGATGGGGTCGATCGCCAGATCCTCGCGCTGCTCGCGCAGCGCTTGCAGATCGTCGAGGAGGTCGCGCTGGCCAAGCTCGAGGCGGCCAGTCCGCTGCGCGACCGCGAGCGCGAGGAGCGGCTGCTGGTCGCGCTGCGCGAGCGCGCGACCGGCGCCGGGCTCGACCCGCACCAGATCGAGCGGCTCTACCGCGTCGTGATGGACATGTCGGTCGCGCATCAGGAGGTGACGCTGCGCAGCCGGCCCGACATCCCGCTGCGCGTCGCGTACCAGGGCGTCGAGGGCAGCTACAGCCACCTGACCGCGCAGCGGCGCTACGCCGGGCGTCCCGCGGGGGCGCTGCTCGCCGGCTTCGACACGTTTCGCGCCGCCGCGGACGCGGTCGTGCACGGCGCCGCCGACCTCGCGCTGTTGCCGATCGAGAACACGACCGCCGGCAGCATCAACGAGACGTATGACCTGCTCGCGGACGGCCGGCTCCACATCACCGGCGAGGTCGTGAGCGCGATCGAGCATTGCCTGCTCGCGCTGCCCGGAGTCGGGCTCGACGAGCTGCGCGTGGTGATCTCGCACCCGCAGGCGCTCGCGCAGTGCCAGGCGCTGTTCGCCTCCCACCCGCAGCTCGCGGCTCGTCCCGAGCTCGATACCGCCGGTGCGGCGCGCCGGGTCGCGGACGCGGGGGACCGCACGCTCGGCGCGATCGCGAGCGCGGCGGCGGCCACGCGCTACGGCCTGGCGATCGTGGCCCGCGGCATCCAGTCGGCCGCCAGCAACGCGACCCGGTTCGTCGAGATCGCGCTGCGCCCGGCCCCCGTGCCCGAGGGCGCGCGGGTCAAGACCTCGCTGGTGCTCGCGCTCGCGGATCGCCCCGGCGCGCTCGGCGAGATCTTGATGCGGTTCGCCGCGCGCGGGCTGTCGCTGACCAAGCTCGAGTCGCGGCCGATCCCGGACACGCCGTTCACCTACCGGTTCTACGCCGACGTGCTCGGCCACGCCGCGGCCGCGCCGTTCCAGGCCGCGCTCGACGAGATCCAGCCGCTGACCGCGGAGCTTCGCGTGCTCGGCAGTTACCCCGCGGCGTGAGCTCGTTTACACTGGATCGCAATGGACACGGTGGGTGGTCGGTACGTCCTGGACGGACGGCTCGGTGAAGGCGGGATGGGCCAGGTCTATCGCGCGCGTCACGTCCAGCTCGGCAAGGCGTTCGCGCTCAAGGTGATCTCGCCAGCGTTTGCCGAGGACGGCGCGGCGCGCGCGCGGTTCAATCGCGAGGCCAAGCTGGCGAGCGAGATCACGCACCCGAACATCGTGTCGGTGGTGGACTTCGGCGAGGACCACCAGCTCGGCGCGTACATGGTGATGGAGCTGGTCGACGGCGTGCCGCTGCTGGCCGAGGGCGGCCGGCTGCCGGTCAAGCGTGCGATCGACATCCTCGCCCAGGTCACCGACGCGGTCGATCACATCCACCGCTGCGGGATCGTCCACGGCGACATCAAGGCCGACAACATCATGCTGACCAGCGAGCCCGGGAGCACGGCGGCCGCGCGCCGCCGGCGGATCGTGCGCCTGCTCGACTTCGGGCTCGCGCGCCGTCACGATCACGCCGACGACGAGGCGCTCGCCGGCAGCCCGCACTACATCGCGCCCGAGCGC
>DATJAE010000027.1:0-34258 GCA_035516595.1 Kofleriaceae bacterium
GACCCGGCCGCGCACGCGCGAGATCATCGCGAGCGCGGCGAGCTCGCCCTGGCCGAGCGGCTCGGTCCAGTCGCCGAGCGCGCGTGCGAGCCGCGCGATCGCCAGCCCCGGCGCGCCGATCAGGTGCAGCGCGTAGAGCGCGACCAGCGCGCGGCGCGCCGCGGCCGACAGCGCGAGGCGCTGCGCCAGCTCGCCGAGCTCGTGCTCGGCGCCGACCTGCGGCGGCTCGGCGTCGACCCCGCGCGCCAGCTCGTTGCCGTAGCTCGCGAGCGGATCGCGCCACGGCGCCGGGGCTCGCACCGGCGCGCTCGGCGCCGCGGCGGTCGCGGCCTCGCCGCTGCCGGCGCGCATCTGGCGGAACCGATCGGCGGCGGTCACCATCGCGGCGGGCTCGCTCGGCTCGGCCGCGGTCGGCTGGAGCGGCGCGCCGGCGCCGCCGATCGCGAGCCGCCACGGCTCGGTCGCGTCCTCGGCCAGGCCGAGCAGGCTGATGTCGTCGCCGACCACCAGCTGCGCGAGCGCGTCGCCCGGCCGCCACGCCGGCGCGTCGATCAGGGTCAGGCTGTGCGCGAAGCAGTGCAGCCGGATCAGCCGGCGCGCGGTGACCACGACCAGGATCGGCGAGGCGGGGTGGCTGATGATCGCCTCGATCGGCTCGCCGACCACGTGGCGGAACGGCCGGCCATCCGACAGCCGGTACACGAACACGTCGTCCGCGCCGGCAAAGCGATCCGGTCCGGAGCGTTGGCCGCCGCCGCGGATCGCCCACGCGTGGCCGGCCGCGCTGCCCATCGTGCGCGGCATCGGCGGCAGCTGAAGGCCGAGCCGGAGCAGGGGCCGGCCCGACACCGCGTCGTAGACCTTGAGCTCGCGCGCGACCGCGAGCAGCAGCTGGTTGCGCTCGAGCCCGACCACCAGCTCGATCGGCGCGCCGGCGTCGATCGTGTGGTGCGCGAGCGCGGCGCCCGCGGCGCGGACCAGCACGACGTGCTGGCGATCGTCGGCGATCAGCGCGAGCCGCGGGCCGGTGATCGCGCCGAGCCGCGCCGCCAGGTCGAGCTCGAGCCGCGCGACCGGCTCGGCGAGCGGCGGCTGGTAGAGCGCGACGCGCGTGGCGCCGGGCGCGCGCGCGATCGCGAGCAGCGCGCTCGGCGGGCCGACGAACGCGAGCTCGGCGTCGTCGCCGTCGAGCACGAGGTGGCCGGCCGGCGGACCGGCGCCGCCGGCGAGCAACCAGGCCTCGCGACCTGCGCGCGCGACCGCCCACAGGCCGTCGGGGCTGGTCGCGAGCCCGCGGATCATTTCTTGCCGAAGCCGCGGATGATCTTGACCAGCCCGTCGAGCACCTCGGGCTGGCGCTGGAGCTGCGGGTTGGCCGGCATCATGCCGCTCTTGCCGACCTTCATGCCGCCGAGCACGATCGTCTGCTTGATCTGGTCGTCGGTCACGCTCGCCTGCCACGCCGGATCGGTGTAGTTGCGCGGCTTGGGGTTGAGCTGCGCGGCGCCCGGGCCATCGCCCTTGCCGTCGGCGCCGTGGCACATCGCGCACTGGCTGCCGAACAGCGCCTCGGCCTTTTGCTGGGCGGACAGTCCGCCGCCGCTGGTCGGCCCGGTCTCGGGCTGAGCGTTCGGAGACCCGCTGGTGGGAGCCGGCGGCTCTTCCCCCTTGCCGCACCCGACCGCACAGACGAGGGCAAACGACAGCATCCAACGCATGCCGAGAGTCATATCACTTGCGGGTCCACGTGCGCTGGACCGCGCGATCCTTGACCGCGAGGTGGAGCTCGACCGTCGAGGTCGCGCCGGTGCAGTCGAGATCGGCGGTCGCGCGCACGGTCGCGCCGGCGCCGTCGGGATCGGGGAGGTACTGGTAGGTGTAGCGATAGTCGCCATCGATCGAGAAGCCGAGCGCGCGCCAGCCCGGGGTGTCCCACGTCGCGGCATCGGGCGCGCACGCGCCGCCCTGATCGCAGCAGCCCTGCGCGGGCGTCGGGCCGGCCGGCGCGGGTGGGACCTTGCCGGTCGCGGTCACCGCGTCCGCGACGCGATCGCCGAGGTAGTCGAGCAGCTGATCGGCCTCGCGCGCGCGCGCCTTCGCGGTGCAGCCGCGCTTGGCGATCGGCACGGTCGCGAGCGCGCACAGCCCGACGAGGGCGAGCACGTAGCGGGCGCGGCGCCACCACATCGGACGCATGTTAGCGCGCCGCCAGCGCGCGGACGAACGCGCCGAGCTGCGCGCGCTCGATCGGCGAGAGCGCGACGCGCCGGAGCGCCGGATCGATGATGCTCGGATCGGCGCCCTGGCCGGTGCCGCCCGCGAGGTGCCAGTCGATCGCGGCGTCGAGCGACCGCGCGCTCGCGTCGTGGAAGAACGACGGCCGCGCCGCGGCGCCGCGCAGGGTCGGCGTGGCGAACGCGCCGGCCTGCGCCGGATCGACCCGGCCGCGCCCCTCGTCGTGCAGCGCGATCAGCCCGAGCCGGTGGAAGCCGAGGTCGGTGTAGAGCGGCGGCGGATGGCACACCGCGCACTGCGCCTTGCCGGTGAACAGCTTGTAGCCGGCATCGAGCTCGGGCGGCGGCGTCGCGCGCTCGAGCGCGTCCCACGCCGCGCCGGCGTAGCGGGTGAGCACGTACGCCGACAGCGCGGCGAGCGCGGTGTCGGGCGTCGCGCCGCCGGCGCGCGCGAACTGCGCGCGGTAGACCGGCGAGGAGCCGAGCGCGGCCACGCCATCGGCGAGGTCGCGGCCGAGCTGGCCGCGGACGTGGGCGCCGAGCTGCTCGGCGAGCGTCGCGTAGCGGCCGTCCCAGCCGAACGAGGTCGCCCACGCGAGGTCGACCAGCGGCTGCGCCGCGCGCAGGTTGGGCTGGCCGGTCGCGGTCGGCAGCCGCCCGCCGGCAAAGCCGTGCGCCGGATCGTGGCAGCTCGCGCAGGTGGTCTTGCCATCGCTCGCCAGCCGGGGCTCGGCGAACAGCAGCTCGCCGAGCGCGACCGCGTTGGGCGTGATCGCGGGCGGGATGTCGATCGGCGGCAGCCCCTCGGGGACGGCCGGCAGCGGGGGCGCCGGCGGCAGCGCGACCAGCGCGTCGTCGGGCGGCAGCAGGTGCGAGCCGGCGTCGCGCTTCTGCGGCTCGATCGTCCTCTCGTGGTGCGGGCAGCCGGCCAGCACCGCGAGCAGCAGCGCGCGGCGGATCACGCCGGCAATCTACCAAATGCCGGCACGGCATCGAGCACGCGCAGCACGTTGCCGCCGAGGATCTTCTCGAGCACGCGCGGCGCGATCCCGCGGCGCGACAGCGCGACCGTGAGGTTGGGCAGCGCGGCGATGTCCTCGAGCCCCTCGGGCGGCACGACGAAGCCGTCGAAGTCGCTGCCGAGCGCCGCGACGTCCTCGCCGGCGACGTCGAGGATGTGGCTCACGTGGTCGACCACGACGTCGAGCGACGCGCCGCCGAGGAACTGGCGCGCGAAGATCACGCCGACGCAGCCGCCGCGATCGGCGACCGCGCGCAGCTGGTCGTCGTCGATGTTGCGCCAGCTCGCGTGGACCTGCGCCAGCCCGGTGTGGGTCACCATCACCGGCTGGGTCGACAGCTCGAGCGCGTCGAAGAAGCCGCGCCGGTTGACGTGCGCGAGATCGACGATCACGCCGCAGCGCTCGCACTCGCGCACGACCTCGCGGCCGAACCCGGTGAGCGGGCGATCGGCGTCGCCCTTGCGCGACGACTCGCCGAGCGCGTTGTGCCACAGGTGGAGCAGGCCGAGGTAGCGCACGCCGCGCCGCGCGAACGCCTCGATCGCGGCGAGCTCGCCGCCGAGCGCGTGGCCGCCCTCGATCCCGCCGAGCGCGGCGACCCGGCCGGCCGCCTTGGCGGCGCGGATGTCGGCGCCGGTCCGCGCCCAGCGCAGCTGATCGCCGTGCTTGGCGATCACCTTGTCGAGCGCGTCGATCTGCACCGACACCGCGCGCGCGTCGCCGCGCTTGGGATAGGGCCACGTCCAGTACGCGAAGAACTGGCCGGCGACCCCGCCGTCGCGCAGCCGCGGCAGATCGACGTGGCCGAGCCAGTTGGCGCGCCTGGGCATCACGCGCTCGTGGCGCGCGGTGAGGTCGTAGCCGAGCTTGGCCATCAGCTTCGCCGTGTCGGCGTGGAGGTCGAGCACCGGCACCTCGGCGTGGAGCGCGCGAGCCTCGTCGAGCGTGAGCGGCACAGCGCCACCCTAGCACTCCGGCGCGATCGGATCGGCTCGGGCGGCCCGCCAGTGCGGTAAATCGCCTGCCGCGGCTTGCCGTCGCGGTCGTGCCGGAGGGTGATAGCGTCCACCTCCGATGCCGCGCGTCGCCCTCGTCGTGCTCGCCGCGTGTGCCGCACGAGCGCCGCTGCCGAGCATGAGGTCACCACCGCCGCGGCCGCGCGAGGTCAAGCTCGCGAACCTCGGCGACGTGCGCGCGTTCCGCAACTACGTCGCGGTGACCGGGGTCGAGCACGCGGGCGAGCACTTCACGGCGTGGTCTCGCGACATCGAGCCGTCCATGGTGCGGGTCAACGTCTGGCGCGATGTCGACGGCGCGCTCGTCCTCGCCGAGGAGGGCGGTTACTGGGGCGGGCTCGGCGTCGCGCCGAACGACGTCGCCGCGATCCCGGCGCAGGTCGAGCCGCTCGCCCGGCAGGTGCAGCGCGAGCTCGAGCGGCGCAACCCGCAGGCGAGGGACTGGAAGCTCGCGTACGACGGCAACTTCCGCAGCGTGCGGGTCTACGAGCTGATCGCGCACGACGACGGCGCCGGCACGGGGCGCATGGGCTGGAGCGCGCAGGCGACGCTGGCGATGGACGCGTCGCTGTCGACGATCATCAAGGCGGTCGAGACCACCAGCGGCTTCGGCCTGATCGAGGTGCCGGCCGACGCGCAGTGGGTCGAGCTGGCTCGGCCGGGCAACGGCCGCACGCTGCTCGTGACCGAGCCGACGCCCGAGCTCGCCGCGAGGATCGGTGCCGCGGCGCAGCGCTTCGAGGCCCACGCGCCGTCGCCGGCGCTCGCCTCGCTCGTCCCGCCGGGCGGGGCGATGCTGCCCGACGGCTATGTCGCCGACGTCGCCGCGGGCGTGTCGATCTACGGCCGCATCGCGAACGGCAACGGCTTCGCGCGCGAGCTGCGCCTGCCGCTCGATCTGGGCGACGCGGTGTTCGGCGGCGGCGCCTCCGCCGAGTCCGTGAACGAGCTCGAGCACCGGCGCTACACCGTTCGCGTCACCCTGACGCCGGCGAGCCGTCGCGACCGGTCGCCGGGTCGCGCGCGCGAACGCTACGACGGCACGCTCGCGGTGCACGTCGACGACGGCGAGGGGCACGCGTGGGAGCACGCGTATCCGGCGAGCGGCTGGATCGAGCGCGACGGCGATCAGGTCGTCGCCCCGACCGGCTTGTCGATCCCCGGTGCGAGCGCGCCGTCGCAGGCTTGGGACGACCGCCATGGCGAGCTACCCGGGTCCGGACGCATCCGCGACGTCGACGTGTACGTCGACGTCGGCGTGTTCGCGGAGCCGCGGCGCTGAGGCTCAGCGCAGCCGGACCAGCTGGCGCGTGCCGCGCGCGGTCGTCGTGGTCGTCATGTCCTCGATCACCTCGACCCGCCGCGCCACGTTCTTGCCGTCGACCAGCGCGCCGGTCACGGTGTCGTAGACCAGGATCGCGCGCACGCCGCCGTCGACCGTCACGCCGTTGGCGGTGTCGTGCGCGGACAGGTCGAGCTCGAGCGTCGCGCGGTGATGGTCGGGATCCGCCGCGATCAGCGCGACCGACATCTTGGCGGTCTGCGGCAGCTCGCCCATCATCGCGCGCGTCTGATCCGGATCGAGCGTGCGGGTCTCGTGCAGGCGCAACGGGCTCGCCGCGAGCACGCGCGGCAGCGGATCGGCGCCCGACAGGGTCTGGGTGAACAGGCTCTCGAGCTCCTCGCGCTCGCGATCGCCGAGCGGCGCGCCGTCGCTGCGCCGGGCGGTGACCCCGCCGTGGCCGAAGCTGTCGGGCGTGCCGCCGGCCGCGACCAGGTAGCCGCCGCGCAGCAGCTCCTCGTCCTGGTGCTGGTCGCCGAGATCGACGATCTCGTGCGCGGTCGCGATGCTGACGTCGAGCTTGGACGGGTGATCGCCGGCGGTCTCGACCACGGTCGCGCGGTAGTCGAACTTGCGCACGGTCTCCTGGTGCTTCCTGGGCGTGTCGCCCTTGGCCCACACCGTGTCGATCACCGAGTCGTCGTCGGTGACGAGCTGCCACGAGTCGCCGGCCTTGGGCGGGACGAAGCCGATCGCGATCGGGTCGCCCTCGGGCGCCGACGGCGGCGGATCGCCCGGCTCGAGCGCGCTGTGCGGCGCCGCGGTGCCGGCGTCGGCCGGCAGCGGCGGCAGCGGCGCGAGCGGCGGCTGCGGCGCGCGCGATCCACACGCCGCGAGCACGACGAGCAGGCGCCTCACGGCCGCACCGGCTTCCAGCGATCGCGCACGACCTCGAGCACCGCGAGCGCGGACTCGACCTTGTTGAACGGCGGCATGACGTACGCGCCGGCGACGCGATGCCTGACCGCGGCGAGCGCCTCCTGCGCGATCTTGATGCCCTCGGCGCGCGCGGCCGGGCCGGAGCCGACCCTGGCCATGCGCTCGCGATACTCGGCCGGGATGCCCATCCCCGGCACCTCGTTGTGCAAGAACTCGGCGTTGCGGTGCGACGCGAGCGGCAGGATGCCGACCATCACCGGCAGGCCGAGCGGCGCGGCGTCGTCGAGGAAGCGCTCGAGCGTGCGCGGATCGTAGACCGGCTGGGTCATCACCAGCTCGGCGCCGGCGGCCTTCTTGTCCTCGAGCCGGCGCAGCTCGCGCTCGCGATCGTGTGCGCCGGGCTCGGCGCCGGTCGCGAGCACGAACGACGTCGGCTCGCACTCCTTGCCGGCGGGATCGACGCCCGCGTTGAGCCCCGCCGCGATGCGCAGCAGGCCCACCGAGTCGACGTCGTACACCGGGGTCGAGAACGGGTAGTCGCCCATCTTCGGCGGATCGCCGGTGATCAGCACGAGGTCGCGCAGGCCCAGGCCGTGCGCGCCGAGCAGGTGCGCGACCAGGCCGAGGAAGCTGCGATCGCGCGCGCACACGTGGAGGATCGGCTCGACCGCGGTCTCGGCGGCCAGCCGCGCGCACACCGCGACGTTGGCCATGCGGGCCGACGCGCGCGGGCCGTCGGCGATGTTGATGATGTCGACGCCGCCGTCGAGCAGCTGGACGACCGCGGCCCGGGTCTTGCCGATCTCGAGCCCGGTCGGCGCGGTGAGCTCGACCGACACCGCGAACTCGCCGCGCGAGATCCGCGCGCCGAGCCGGCTGCGCTCGGGCAGCGGCGTCCTGGCCGGCCGGGTCGGCGTCGCGATCGAGATCGCCGGACCGGTGGCGTGGCGCTCGTCGATCTTCTCGCCGCGCAGCATGCGGACCGCGCCGAGCATCGCGCGGGTGTGCTCGGGCGTCGTGCCGCAGCAGCCGCCGACCATGCGCACGCCGCTCTTCAGCATGCGGCGCGCGAACACGCCGAAGTGCTCGGGGTTGGCGACGTAGAGCGTGCGGCCCTCGACCGACGCGGGCAGCCCGGCGTTGGGCTGCGCGATCACCGGCCGGCCGCGCCCGACCATGCCGGTCACGACCTGGTACAGCTCGGCCGGGCCGATCCCGCAGTTCGCGCCGATCACGTCGGCGCCGGCCGCGATCAGCCGATCCGCGATCTCGCCGGGCGGCAGGCCGCCGTCGCTGCGCCCGGCGGCGTCGAACACCATCATCGCGATCACCGGCACGCGCGGGCCGCGCTCCTTGGCGACGTCGATCGCCGCCTCCATCTCGAGGATCGAGGAGAACGTCTCGAGCACGATCGCATCGACTCCCGCGAGCACGAGCGTGTCGATCTGCTCGGCGAGCGCGAACCGGGCGAGCCGGCGCTCGGTCGCCGTCGCGGTGCCGAACTTGACGCCGGTCGGGCCGACCGCGCCGCCGACGAACGCGCGCCCCGCCGCGGCCGACTGCGCGAGCTCGACGCCGGCGCGGTTGATCGCGGTGACCTGCTCGGCCAGGCCGTGGCGCGCCAGGCCGATCCGGTTGGCGCCGAACGTGTTGGTCTCGATCAGCTCGGCGCCGGCGGCGACGTAGTCGCGGTGCACCGTGCGGATCAGGTCGGGCTGCGACAGGTTGAGCTCGTCGTAGCTCCGGGTGTGCAGGACGCCGCGCTCGTACAGCAGGGAGCCCATCGCCCCGTCGACGAGCAGCGGTCCGTGCGCGATCGCTCCGGCCAGCGTCGCGGTCATGTCCGGAACACGCGACCCGCAAGGCCGAGCTCGCCGATCGCGCGCCGCACCGCGCGCAGCGCATCGGCGCGGCCGACCTGCGCGAGGTGGCCGCCGTCGAACCACAGCGGCGCGATCCCCCAGTGCGCGGCGAGCGCCTTCGCCTGGTCGGGCGGGGTGATCCGATCGCCCTTGCCGGCGATCACGAAGCGCGCCCCCGGGGCGACGCGCGGCGCGCGGGTGAGCGGCGCGTGGACCGCGAACACGTCGCGGATCATCTCGCCGGTGATGCCGGCCTTCTCGGCGCGGCGGCGCGCCGGCGAGCTCTCGCCGTGGCGCCACATCAGGTCGGCCATCGACACCGCGGGGATCATCGCGACCGCGAAGTCGATCCCGCCGACGTCGTCCGGCCCGGCGATCGACGCCCACAGCGCGGTGGTGTAGCCGCCCAGGCTCATGCCCATCGCGCCGACGCCGCTCGCGCCGCGGGCGCGCAGGAACCGCGCGAGCGCGCGCAGGTCGTAGATCGCGTGGCCGAAACCCTCGTTGGTGCGCAGCGGGTTCGGCGACGGCCAGTTGGGCAAGGCCTGCGTGCCCTGCGCGCGCTCGCCGTGGAACGGCAGCTGGAACGCGACGACGTCGTAGCCGTGGCGCAGCCAGTACGGCACGACGAACGCGCGCGCCTCGAGCCAGTAGTTGCCGCCGCCCCAGCCGTGCAGGAGCACGATCGTCGGGCGGCCGCGCTCGCTGGTCCACCAGCGCGCGTGCGCGGTCATGTTCTCGGCGTGCGCGAGGTAGGCATCGCGCGCGGCCGGCAGGAACGGTACGTAGTCCGAGCGAAACGCGAGATCGACGATCTGGGTGGCGAGCGGGCCGTCACCGGCGGCGCGCAGCTGGATCCGCGGCTCGGCCGGCTCGGGGAAGAACGGCGACGGATGGCCGAGCGTCCCGTCGCGGTAGGCGCGCGCGAGCTCCAGCATCTGCGTGCGGGCGCCGCCGGGATCGAGCACCGGGGTGCGCGGCGCCATGCGGCGCTCCATGAAGCGCACCACGCCGCGATCGATCGCGGCGCTCGCGCGAGTGAACATCGAACGCACGGATCGACCGTACCGCAATTCACCTACACGGGCGAATGAATGGCGTTTGCGCTATCACCGAGGCATGCGGCGAACCGTGCTGATCGCGATCCTCGGCGTCTCGGGCGCGGCGCGCGCCGACACGTTCGGGGGATTCTCCGGGGTCGACCGCCCCTACCTGGTCAACCAGGATCGGGTGTGCCAGCCGCTCGCGGTCGACGGTGGCGCCGCGCGCGGCCAGCCGTCGTGCACCAAGGGCGCGACCGACGCGATCGCCGCGCTCGACTTCAAGACGCCGGCGGGCAAGGCGCGGTTCGCCGCGACCGCGACCGGCAAGACGATGACGGTCACCAACGCGGCCGGCGACGTGGTCGTGACCTGGGACGCGCTCGATCCGATCGACAAGATCGGCGACGTCTACGCCAGCCAGTACGAGGATCGCGTCGCGGTCGCGTTCACCGTGCGCCGGCTCGGCAAGGAGACCACCGAGATCGTCGGCTTCGAGCTGGTGAAGACGACCGGGCGGGGCCCGGCGCCGACCGCCCCGACGACCGCGCCGACCACGACGCAACCGACCCCGACCGCGCCGCCGCCCGAGGATCCGGCGGTGACCAAGGCCGTCCTGGCCGCGCGCAAGGCGAGCAAGGCCAAGCTGCTCGCAGCCTGGAAGAGCGTCACCGCGCTCGATCCGCAGCACAGCGAGGCGCTGTTCCGGATCGCGGCGGCCGAGGCCGGCGTCAAGCACAGCGGTGATGCGCTGGCCGCGCTGGCCGCGCTCGCCGCGTCGTCGCGCGCCGACGCCATCGAGTGGCTGGTCGAGGCGCGGTTCGATCCGGCGTTCGCCGCGCTGCGCGCGGATCCGAAGTTTCGCGAGGCGGTCGGGCTCGATCGCCCCGCGCGGACCCTCTACGAGCGCGTGATGGGGTTCGGCGGGCAGTGGGAGCAGACCGGCACGAGCTGCGAGACCGCGACGGTCAAGCTGGTGTTCGCGCGCGATCGCACGTTCCGGCTGCGCGTCCACACCGCGTGCGAGGGCGAGGTGGTCGACCTGCCGTTCCGGGGCACCTGGCGGCTCGACGGCGACCACGTGATCCTGACCGTGCCGACCAAGGGCCACGCGGTGTCGGCCAAGGACGAGGCGCCGTGCCTGTTCGAGCGGGCCGGCGACGAGGACTCGCTGCACTGCACGCTCGACCGCGATCTCGACTTCAGCGTGCTGCCGACCCGACGCTGATGTAGGCCGTCTCACACTTTTTCCGAGCTGCCGTGCGTGAACGCACGGCAAAGCCCGGGGCACTAACCTCCTCAGCGCACGTTATGCTGACGCCGGTGAAGCGAGACTCGGGCTCCGTCGCCGCGCTCGATCCGGCCGACGAGGCCGATCTGATCGCGCGCTGCCGGGCCGCCGAGCGCGCGGCACACGACGAGTTCTACCTGCGGTTCCGGCGTCAGGTCGCCGGCAACCTCTACCGCGTGCTCGGCGATCGCACCGACCTCGACGATCTCGTCCAGGAGGTGTTCGTGATCGCGTTCCGCGGGCTCGATCGCTTCCGCGGCGACGCCCGGCTGTCGACCTGGCTGTATCGCATCTGCGTCAACGTCGCGCTCGGCCGGATCCGCACGCGCAAGCGCCGGCCGGCCGCGTACGGCGTGGCCGATCTCGACGCCGCCTCGGCCGATCCCAGCCTGACCGAGCGCCCCGAGACGCCGGATCGCACGCTCGAGCGCCGCCAGGAGCAGGAGCAGGTCTATCGCGCGCTCGCCCAGCTCGCGCCCAAGAAGCGGATCGTGCTCTACCTCCACGAGATCGAGGGCCTCGACCTCAAGGAGATCGCCTACCTCGTCGACTCCAACCCGGTGACGGTGCGGACCCGGCTGTTCTACGCGCGCCGCGAGTTCTACCGCGTGCTCGCCGGCGCGCCTGCCGAGGAGGACGAGCCGTGACCGCGCACGTCGCGCCGCACCGCTGGGCCGATGCGTGGAAGGGCCGCCTCGACAAGGCCGAGGTCGCCGAGATGGATCGCCACGCCGAGGCGTGCGCGCGTTGCGCCAAGGCGCGCGATCGCATCACGCGCGCGTCGTCGAGCACGTTTCCCGCGATGCGCGTGCAATCGTCGCCCGAGCTGTCGTGGGACGCGGTGCGGGCGAAGATCCACTGGTCGGTGTCGACCGAGCGCCACCAGCGGCTGCGGCCGTCGCGCCGGCCGCTCGCCGCGGCGTGGGTGCTCGCGGGCGGCCTGGTCGCCGCCGCGGTCGTCACCGGCAGCGCGCGCGAGGTCGCGCACGAGCGCGCGGTCGCGGTCGCGCCGACCTCGCCGCAGGAGATCGCGCCGGCGCCGCTCGCCGGCCTGGTCAGCCGGCTGTCGGGCGCGGTGATGATCGACGGCCTGCGCGCCGGCGCGTTCGATCGCCAGCTCGGCCCCGGCGCGGTGATCGCGACCGGCGATGGCCGGATCGACGTGCAGTTCGGCGACGCCAGCGCGCTCTCGCTCGGCCCCAGGTCGACCGTGGAGCTGCGCCGGTTCGACGCCGATGCGATCGAGCTCGCGGTCGAGGGCACGATCGACATCGCGGTCGCGCCGCGCGCGCCGGGCCAGCGCTTCGTCGTGGTCGCGGGCGACCGCGAGATCGAGGTGCGCGGCACCCAGTTCCGCGTGGTCCACGAGGCCGGCGCGCTCGTGGTCGCGTGCCGGCACGGCCTGGTCGCGGTGCGCGACGCGCACGGCGAGCTCGAGGTCGGCGCGGCGAGGCGGCTCGCGGTGCCGAGCGGGCGCGCGGTCGCGGGGCAGGCGGTCGCGCCGCTGTCGGCCGACGAGCTGGCGCAGCTCGTCCAGGCCACGCCGGTCACCACGCCGCTGTGGACCGACGTCGCCGAGCTCGCGCGCAGCTCGGCCGCGCTCGACATCGCGACGGTCGGCCGCCGCTCGGTGCGGCTCGACGGGGTCGAGCTCGGCCAGGCCCCGTTGCGCGTGCGCGTGATGCCCGGCCGCCACACCGTCGAGGCCGCCGATCGCGCCGGGCGTTATCACCGCGCCGGCTGGGTCGACGTCAAGGCCGGCACGCCGGCGCGGCTCGACGTCCACACCGACGTCGACGCGCCGCCCACCGCGAGCTCGGCCGCGCGCCGCCGCGAGCTGCACGCCGGGATCGCGGCGCATCGCCCGCAGCTCGCGCGCTGCACCCGCGCGCTCGCCAAGGCCGGCGTCACCGACACCTACGTGACGATCGAGATCTCGGTCGATGCCTCGGGTGCGGTCGGCTTCCTGAACGTGCTCGACAGCGACCTGCCCAACGTCGACTGCGTGCTCGAGGCGCTGCGCGACGTGCGGTTCGGCGCCGGCAGCGCGGCGACCTGGCGCGAGAAGATCGCGCTGTAGCTGGCCGTCGCGCGCGTCGGTCACGCTGTCCGCGTTCACCAGCTCGAGAAGTCCGAGGCCGAGCTGCCCGCGCCGTAGCGCCGGATCGCGCTATAGCTCGGGGATGCGCTCGTGCCTCGTGGTCGTCCTTGTCGCAGCCGCGCGCGGGGCGTCCGCCGACCCCATCGACGCCGCGCTCGCGCGCCTCGCCCAGCCGATCCGCCTCGACGCCGGCAAGCTCGCCGGCAAGGGCGCCGACACGCTGCGCCCCGCGCTCGACACCGCGCAGTTCGTCATGCTCGGCGAGGATCACGGCATCGCGCAGATCCCGCAGCTCGCGGCCGCGATGTGCGCCGAGCTCGCGCCGCACGGCTTCCATCACCTCGCGCTCGAGGTCGGCCCGTCGGTCGGCCCCGAGCTCGAACAGTTCGCGCGCGCCCCCGACGGCGTCGCGCGCGCCGCCGCGTTCGATCGCGCCAACCCCGAGACCGTCGCGTTCTACAACTGGAAGGAGGAGCTCGAGTTCCTGCGCGCGTGCGCGAAGAGCTCGACCGCGCCGCTGCAGATCTGGGGCGTCGACCAGGAGCTGATGGGCGCGCCGGTCCACGTGCTCCGCGAGATCCTCGCGACCAAGCCGGGCCCCGCCGGCACCGCCGCGATCGACGCGCTGATCGCCGAGGACGCGGCCGACCACGCCGGCGCCGCCCGCAGCGGCGACTACGGCGCGCTGTTCATGATGAAGGCGACCCAGTCGACGTTCGACGGCGCCAAGGACGCGCTCGCCAGGGACGGCTCGCCCGAGGCGCAGGCGCTGTTCGGCTCGCTGCTCGCCAGCCGCGACATCTACCTCGGCCAGAGCGGCTCCACGCCGTACCTGTCCAACCGCGCGCGCGCCCGCCTGATGAAGGGTACGTTCCTCGACGATCTGTCCGCCGCGGCCAAGGCCGAGCACGAGCTCCCCAAGGTCATGCTCAAGCTCGGCGCGTACCACCTGTACCGCGGGTTCAACCCGCTGCACTCGAGCGAGCTCGGCAACATGATCGGCGAGGCCGCCGAGGGCCACAAGGTGCTCGCGGTCAACGTGCTCGTGCTCGGGCTCGAGGGCCAGCAGCTGCGCCCGGCCGGGGTCGGCAAGCGCGCGGCGCCGGGCGCGCTCGATCTGCGCGCCGACCCCGACTGGAAGTTCGCCGCGCCGCTGTTCGCCGCGACCCGCAAGACCGGCTGGACGCTGTTCGAGCTGCGCGCGCTGCGCCCGCGCTTCCGCGATCTCGGCGCGATCGCGCCCGAGCTCGAGCGCCTGATCTTCGGCTACGACTTCGTGATCGTGATCCCCGATCCGCGGCCGGAGCACCCGCTGTAGCGACCTGGCCGATCAGCTAGCCGCGTGGGCTTGCCGCAGGCGCGACTCCGGACGATCGTCGCCGACCAGGAGGCCGTCATGTTCGTCATTGCTGGAGCCACAGGTCACGTCGGCGGGGTCGCGGCGCGCGAGCTGCTCGCGAACAAGCACAAGGTGAAGGTCATCGTCCGCGACGCGGCGAAGGGCCGCGACTGGTCGGCGCGCGGTGCCGAGCTCGCCGCGGGCAAGCTCGACGATCCGAGCTTCCTCGCCGGCGCGCTCAAGGGTGCGAGCGGGTTGTTCACGCTGCTGCCAGCCGACTACGCGGCGACCGACGTGTTCGCGTCGCAGAAGCGGATCGCCGACGCGATCGCCTCCGGCGTCAAGCAGAGCGGTGTCCCGCTGGTCGTGCTGCTGTCGTCGCTCGGCGCCGATCTGGCGAGCGGCACCGGGCCGATCAAGGGCCTGCACTACGCCGAGAACGCGCTGCGCGCGACCGGCACCAAGCTGGTGTCGATCCGCGCGGCCTACTTCCAGGAGAACCTCGCCCAGGCGGTCGCGCCGGCCAAGCAGATGGGCACGTTCTTCAACTTCATGCCATCGCGCGACGCGGCGATGCCGACCATCGCGACCAAGGACATCGGCGCGCTCGTCGCCAGGACGCTGGTCTCGCCGCCGGCCAGGAGCGAGAACGTCGACCTGGTCGGCCCGACCTAC
This sequence comes from Kofleriaceae bacterium, assembly GCA_035516595.1. Lineage (GTDB taxonomy): Bacteria > Myxococcota_A > Polyangia > Haliangiales > Haliangiaceae > JABFXX01. Next base: position 14,802 of record DATJAE010000027.1, read on the forward strand.
ACGGTCGGTCAGCTCGTCGAGAAGCTCGGCGCGGCGGTCGGCAAGCCGCTGCAGATCGTCGACATCCCGCCGCAGGGCCACGTCGAGGCGCTGGTCCAGGCCGGCGTGCCCAGGCCGTTTGCCGTGGAGTTCGCCGAGATGTACGCGGCGTTCGGCACCGGCAAGGTCACGTCCAAGGGCGACCGGGTCGAGCACGGCGCGACCAAGGTCGAGGACGTGATCGCCGAGCTCGTCAAGGCGTAGCCGCGCGTCACGGCCCGTGGCCGAGCACGGCATCGGGCGAGGAAGCGCGGGTGACCGGCGTCACGAGGTGCGCGGCGCGATGCAAGATCTCGCGCGAGCCGTGTCAACGCGCCATGAACCACGCCCTCGCGATGCTCTCGCTCCTGGTGGTCGCGTGCGGTGGCAATGCCGGCCATCCGCAGCCCACCGTCGATGCCTCCGCCACCGGCCGCGATGCCGGCGACGTGGCGGCGTCGTGCACCGCGCTCGCCCAGGCGAGCTGCAACCTCCGCCAGAGCTGCAGCGATGGCGGCAACATCACGCACTCGTTCGGCGACATGGCGACCTGCCTGCAGCGCGAGGCGCTGGCGTGCAGGCTCGCGATGCAGGCGCCCGACACCGGCGACACCCCCGACGCCGTGGCGGCCTGCGTGGCCGCGTATTCGACGCTCGGCTGCGCGGATTTCTTCGACAACAACCTTCCCGCGGCGTGCGCCCCGCCGGGCGGCCGCGCGGCCGGGCAGGCGTGCGCGTTCGCATCGCAGTGTCAGAGCGGGTACTGCGGTCACGACAAGACCGCGAGCTGCGGGACGTGCGCCGATCCGCCGGCGGTGGGCGCGCCGTGTCGCGATGCCAGCTGCTTTCGCGGGCAGATCTGCGACAGTCGCACGCTGACCTGCGTGTCCGACGAGCTCGCGGGCGCAGCGTGCGACAACAACACCCAGCCGTGCGGGTTCGCGCTGTCGTGCGACGGAAACTCGAACGGATCGTTCGGCGTGTGCACGGCGCAGACCGGCACGCTCGGCGAGTCGTGCAGCGGGACGCCGGAGGTCAACTGCGACACGAAGGCCAACCTGAGCTGTACCGGACCCGCTGGCTCGCGCACCTGCGAGATCGCGACCTACGCGGCCGATGGTCAGCCGTGCGGCGCACAGCCCGACGGCAACGTGAGCTGCGCTGCGGGCGGCGAGTGCTACGGCGCGGCCGGGACGATCGCGCTCGCGGGTGCGCCCGGCACGTGCAAGGCGGCGGCGCCCGACGGCGCGGCGTGCGATCTCGAGGTCGGCCCGCCGTGCCTGACGCCGGCGCGGTGCGTGGTCTCCGGCGGCGGCTCGCAGGGCGTCTGCACGCTGCCCACCGCGAGCTGCGGCCCTTGATCGCCGGCGCTAGAACCGCACGCCCGCGCTGACCCGCGCGCTCTGGTAGGTGCCGTTCGACAGCGACGGCTCCGGCACGCCCAGCGTGCAGCAGTTCAGGATCGGCCGGATCGGCTCGGTCATCGGCGCGTCGACCGCGAGCTGGCCGACGCGATAGTCGATCCCGATCACGAAGCCGCCGCGCGAGCGGTACTCGAGGCCGAGCCCGGCCTCGAGGTGGTGCGCGTCGGTCTCGCCGCCGTACGAGTCGGTCAGCCAGTCGAAGCCGCCGCCGGCGAGCAGGATCGGCACGAGGTGGGTGCCGCCGAGGTCGAGCACGACCAGGCCGGTCGCGGCGCGCAGGTCGCCGCCGATCGCGTCGATCCGCTGGACCTCGAGCGCGGCGGCCAGGCCGCGCGTGATCCCGAGCCGGGCGAACACGGTCTCGGTGCCGGTCGACTCGCTGCCGGTGTTGGCGTCGCTCTGGAACACGCCGAGCGAGGCGCCGATCGTGAGCGGGCCGGCCTGCGCGGCGGTCGCGCCCGCGGCGAGGGCTGCACTCGCGAGCCAGATCCTCATGCGCCGGTCGTACAGCACGTCGCATGCCGCGGCAAGCATGCGAAACCGCGGCGCGAGGCGTCAGAAATCCGCGGCTAGGCGAGCGCGGCCGCGATCTTTTCCGCCGCGCGCGTGGCCAGCGCCATGATCGTCACCTGCGGATTGACGCCGAGCGAGGTGGGCACGACGGAGCCATCGACCACGTAGAGCCCGGACACGCCGTGGAGCTGGTGATCGGGCCCGACCACCGAGCTGGCCGGATCGGTGCCCATCCGCGCGGTGCCGAGCGGGTGATACGCGGACAGGTCGAAGTCCCACGCGTGGACGCGCGCGCGGCGCAGCTCGGCGAGCTCGCCGGGGTTGTCGATCACGTCGAACCCGGCGATCGGCACGTGGAGCCGGCGCGCGCCGGCCGCGAACATGATCTGCGCCAGCACGTCGAGCCCGCGCTTGACGTGCGCGACGTCGCGCTCGCCGAGCCAGTACTGGATCACCGGCTGGCCCATCACCGTGGTGACCCGGCCGCGCGACTTGTCCTCGACCAGGAAGCCGAAGCTCGCGACGTGATCGTAGCTCTCGGCCAGGCGCACCAGCTCGGGGCCGATCAGCTGGACCAGGCACATCGTCATCTCGAGCGGCACGGCCGCGCCCTCGAACAGGATGCCCTCGTCGTGCAATTCGTCGATCGCGTAGCCCTGCGGGATGCCGTTCCACGACATGATCTGCTCGTCGAACTCGGCGAGCAGGCCACACGCCGGATGGATCGAGAGGTTGCGGCCGAGCTGGCCCGAGCCGCCGCCCAGGCCCTGCTGCGACAGCACGAGCGGCGTCATGATCGTGCCGCACGCGATCACCACGGCGCGCGCGCGCACGGTCAGGGTGTGGCCGTCCTCGCCGCGCGCGACCACGCCGGTCGCGCGATCGCCCTCGACGATCACCCGCGTGACCTTGGCACGAGCGAACAGCTCGGCGCCGGCGCGCAGCGCGAGCGGCACGTACGACACGTTGGTCGAGCGCTTGGCGTCGGTCGGACAGCCGAAGCAGCACACGCCCTGGCCGTCGCAGTCCGGCGCGTTGCGGCGCAGCGGGCCGTGGCGCTTGATGCCGAGCGCGTCGCAGCCGCGCGCGATCACGCGGCCGTTGCCGCCGAGCAGCTCCGCCTTGGCCGGCGCGACGCCGAGCACGGCCTCGACGCGATCGAAGTACGGCGCCATCTGCGCCGGGCCGAGCTCGGACAGGCCGAGCTCGTGCTGCCAGCGATCGAGCACGTGATCCGGCGTGCGGTAGCAGGTGCCGGAGTTGACCGTGGTCGTGCCGCCGACGGTCTGGCCGAGCGGGATCGGGATCGCGGTGTTGCCGACCGAGAACGTCGAGCCGCCGCGCCGGTACAGCTTGCGCTGCATCTCGAACGGCCGGCCGGTGAAGTCCGAGCGCTCGAAGTAGCGGCCCTCCTCGACGAACACCACGGCGAGCCCGGCCTCGGCGAGCTCGCGCCCGACCACCGCGCCGCCCGCGCCGGTGCCGACCACCACGACGTCGCACTCGAGCGCGAGATCGCCGTCGAGCTCGTGCACGCGGTCGCGCATGTACGCCGGCTTGGCCTCGGCCTTGACGCGGGTGTCGTAGACGCATCCGAGCTTCTTGTAGACCGCGGGATCGTCGAGGTGCGCGGCCTTGAGCGGGCTCACCAGCGCGCGCAGCATCAGCCGGCGCACCGGATCGGCCCTGCGCCAGCCGTCGAGCAGGGCGAGCCGCTTGGGGGGCGCGAGCTTGCGAAACGGCCGGCGCTCGCCGAGCCAGGACGAGGCCTCGACCCCCGCGAGCAGGCCGCCCAGGCCGCGCTGGAGCGGCGAGGGCAGGTGCTCGACGAAGCGCTCGACCTTGGCGACGGTGGCCTCGCCCGCGGCCGGGATGAACCTCCCGGCGGGCAGCGCGGTCTCGGCAACGGCCAGTAATGTCTCGCGTTGTCGCGGATTTAGCCGAGCCATGCCCGAGGGTAGCACACAATGGTCCGACCACTCAACCCGTCAGTTGCCGTCACCGCGCGAACGTGCCGTCGAGCAGGCCGTAGGTCGCGGTGAGCTGCGCGCCGAGGAACAGCTCGCCGCCGTCCTCCGCGATCTGGCCGGCGAGGCGCAGGCCCGAGGCCTGGTTGATCCAGTACGTGAACCCGATCGACCCGCCGACGTAGAGCGACTTGTCGCTGCCCATCAGATCATCGCTCGAGAACTCGACCGTGCCGGTCACGTCGATCGCGCCGAGCGGATCGCCGTGCTCGCCGTAGGTGAAGCGCTGCATCGTGAGGTTCGCACCCGCCGCGTACGGCGACGGCGCGCCGTTGGGCGCGAACAGCCGGTAGCGCGCATAGCCCGTGCCCGACAGCTCGAGCTTGTCGTCGTCGAGCTGGAGGCCGTAGCCGACGAGCGCGAGCAGCTGCTCGATCCGGCCGTTCTCGTACGCCGCGTCGGGCGCGGGCGGACGATCGAGGTAGCCCTCGCTGAACGTCAGCTGCGCGTCGAACCCGCTCGGCCGCACGTACAGCTGGGTGTCGCGCAGCACGTTCAGGATCTCGTAGGTCAGGCCGGCGTCGGGCTCGCCGAGCAGGATGCCGGCCTCGCGCAGGATCGCGACGGTCGCGACCAGCGCGCGGTAGGTCGTGCGCTCGCCGCGCAGCGCCCACCAGGTGAGCTCGAGCTTCTTCGCGGTGGCCGCGTCGATCGGCCGGCCGAGCGCGCGCGCGGCGTCGAGCGTGCGCGACAGCCGGTGCACGCGGATCTGCGCGCCGACGTCGAGCACGCGGCCGTAGCCGCCGCCGAGCGCGAGCTCGAGGTCCGCGGCGAGCGTGGTGTTCTTGATGTCGTTGCCGGGGTTCGCGCCGATGTCGGCGGTGTAGTTGAACTGCATCGCGCCGGTCACCTTGCCGACGCCGTAGACCTGGCCGCGGTAGATCCGCGCCTCGCCGTCGCCGTCGGCGTCGACCTCCGCGCCGCGCGTGTCGGCGCGGCCCGACGGGTTGATCCAGCCGGTGACGACGTGCGCGTCGGCGTCGTAGCCGTAGGCCAGCTTCTCGCGCTCGACGCGGTGCGCGTAGCTGCCGGCGACGTCGGCGTCGAAGTCCATCCGCTTGGTCAAGGTGTCGTAGCCGAAGTTCGCGGTGCCGCCGGCGAACGTCACCCGGTCGTAGGCCGCGAGCGTGTCGTCCGACATCTCGGGCAGGGCCGGCAGCTCGCTCGCCGCGCTGCCGCCGCCGAGCAACCCGCCGGTGACGCCGCCGCTCGGCGGCGTCGCGCTGCCGCTGCCGGCCGCCTCGGCGCTGCCGCTGCCCGCGCTGCCCGAGCCGAGATCGCCGGTGCCGAGCGCCGCGCTGCCCGAGCCCGCGCCGGCCTCGGGGTGCGGCGCCTCGGCGGAGCCGCCGAGCTTGGCGATCGCTTTGCGCGCGAGCTCGCGCTGGCTCTTGTCGCGCGACGGGTCGGCGGCGATCGCCTGCAGCGTCGGGATCGCGCCCGGATCGCCGAGCTGGCCGAGCCCCTCGATCGCGATCTCGCCGATGATGTCGAAGGTCTCGTCGGTGGCGAGCTTCTCGAGCGCCGGCACCGCGCGCTTGTCCTTGCTCTGGCCGAGCTTCTTGGCGGCGTCGCGCCGCTTGTCCTTCCAGGTCGAGCGATCCATGTCGCTCGGCTGGTTCTCGATCAGCTTGATCAGCGCGGGCACGTCGCCGGCCGGCTGCGCGTGCGCCGTCCCGGCCGCCGCGGCGACCAGCGCGATCACCACGAGCGCGCGCATCACTGATCGCCGATCTGCAGGCACTGGAAGTCGCCCGCGTTGGGCTGGCCCGGGGAGTTATTGACCTTGAGCTGGTCGCACGAGCTCGCCGCGATGCAGTCGATCACCAGGCGCTGCCGGTCGTCGGTCAGCTGCTCGATGTAGTTCACGCACGACGCCCAGTCGAACACGCCGTTGTTGTTCGAGCTCAGCGGGATCGCCGCGCAATCGACCATGTACCAGCACACCGACTCGGCGTCGTGCGCCGGCGCGGGGCAGGCGTTCTCGGCGCCGCCCTCCGCGCAGTTGGCGCGCGCGCCGTCGGTGGTGTCGTCACCCGCGCCGCACGCGGCGGCGGCGAGCACCAGGATAAGCCATCTCATGGCGCGAAATCATACATCCTTCTTCCGGCGCGCCAGCCTTTCCACCGGCACGTCGGGCAGGTGTTGCGCGACCAGCTCGGCGATGTCGACCACCGCGATCTTGTCGTCGACGTTCCGCTGCTTCATGCCGTCGGTCATCATGATGTTGCAGAACGGGCAGGCCACCGCCACCGCCTCGGCGCCGGTCGCGATCACCTCGTCGGTGCGATCGACGTTGACCCGCGTGCCGTCGTGCTCCTCCATGAACATCCGGCCGCCGCCCGCGCCGCAGCAGAAGCCGTGGCGGCGCGACCGCGCCATCTCGACGACATTGGGCACGCCGACCGCCTCGATCACCGCGCGCGGCGCGTCGAACTCGCGGTTCCACCGGCCGAGGTAGCAGCTGTCGTGATAGGTGATCGTGCCGACCGCGGACTTGTCGGTCTTGAGCTTGCCGTCCTTGTAGAGGTGGTCGATCAGCTGGGTGTGGTGGACGACCTCGAAGTCGCCGCCGAACTGCGGGTAGTCGTGGCGCAGCGTGTGGAGGCAGTGCGGGCAGCTCGTCACGACCTTCTTCGCGTTCGCGGTCTTCAGCGCCTCGACGTTCTGCTCGGCGAGCATCTGGAACAGCATCTCGTTGCCGGTGCGCCGCGCCGGGTCGCCGGTGCACGCCTCGGAGTGGCCGAGCACCGCGTAGTCGACTCCCGCGGCATTGAGCACCTTCACCATCGCGCGGGTCTGCTTGATGATCCGCGCGTCGAACGCGCCGGCGCAGCCGACCCACAGGATGTACTCGGGATCGGGGTGGTCCTCGATCGTCGGCACGTCGAGGTCCTGCGCCCAGTCCATCCGCTTGTCGTTGCCGATCCCCCACGGGTTCGACTGGCGCTCGATGTTGCGGTACGTGCGCTGGAGCTCGCCGGGTGTCTTCTCCTGCTCGAGCACCAGGTTCTGGCGCATCTGCAGGATCTTCAGCGGGTGCTCGATGAACACCGGGCACACCTCCTGACACGCGCCGCAGGTCGTGCACGCCCACAGCGTGTCCTCCGCGATCCGCCCGCCGGTCATCTTCGGCATGGTGTCGAGCTCGTGCTGCGCGGCCTCGCGGCGGGCGCGCGCGTCGATCAGATCCGGCGACGGATGATCGTCGCCGCGCTCGGCGCCGAACTGCTCGAGCCGCGCGACCTCGCGATCGAGCTCGGCGATCTCGTCGGCGAGCTCGACCCGATCGAGCATCTCGTAGCGGATGTCGTGGACGAGCTGCATCGGCGACAGGTTCTTGCCGGTGTTGTACGCGGGACAGTAGTTGGTGCAGCGCGCGCACTCGGTGCAGGCGTAGGTGTCGAGCAGGCTCTTCCACGAGAACTGCTCGAACCGGCCCACGCCCCACTGCGTGTCGTCCTCGAGATCGAGCTTGGGCAGGTCCATCCGGCGCGCGCTGCGGTTGCGCGCGAAGATGTTGGGCAGCGCCCCGAGCAGGTGGATGTGCTTGGAGTACGGCAGGTAGTTGAGGAACGACAGCAGCACCAGGATGTGCAGCCAGTAGCCGATCGCGTGGCCGCGGGCCGCGGCCTCGGGCGTGAGCGGCGCGAGCCCGCGCGCGACGAGCGACGAGATCGGCATCCAGCCCGGCGCCCGGCCGCCGGCCGCCATCTCGCCCGCGATCCCGTACGCGTGATAGAGCAGGTGGGTCACCATCAGCGCGCCGATCGCCCCGAGGATCAGGCCGGCGTCGAGGTTCATCGGGATGAGGCGCGGCTTGACCACGGTGCGGCGGATGAACGCCCACCCGATCACGAGCAGCACGATGAGGTTCGAGACGTCGATCAGCGCGTACAGCGGCTGGTAGATCGCGCCGGGCAGCAGCGCCAGCGACAGCCCGGGCACCACGCCGGACACCACGACGTCGGCCGTGCCGATCGTGATGACGAGGAAGCCCCAGAAGATGAACAGGTGGTGCTTGCTGGTGCGGTGCTGCGGGCCCTCCTCGGCGACCTTCTTCTGGCCGAAGAAGTAGATGCCGACGTCGGCGAGCCGGCCGGGCAGGTCGTCGACGCGGGAGCGCGGGTCGGCGACCCCGGCTGCCGCGGCGCGTCCGAACAGCCAGACCGTGCGCGCGAAGAACACGAGCGACGCCGCGAGCAGGAGGATGAACACGAGCTGCGTCACGCTCCCCGCTTACCACGCGCACGCGAGATTTGTCATGGCGCCGCGCGATGTTAAGGTGGAGGGACAAGCGTCGTCATGGGAGAGGTCGCCAACATACTGGTCGTGAGCGACCTGCACTTCGGGGAGGAGCTGTTGCCAGGGGCCTCCTACGAGCGGCGCCGCGCCGTCGAGCTGGGCGCGCACGCGTTTCGCGAGTTCCTGCGCTACCACGCGGTGCGCCGGCTCGATGGCCGGGCCTGGCGCCTCGTGATCGCGGGCGACCTGTTCGACTTCATGTCGGTGGTGATCCCGGGATCGCGCGAGCTCCCGGCGCGCTCGGCCGACGAGCGCCGGTTCGGGCTGGGCCGCGGCGTGCGCGCGGGAGTGAAGCGCATGACCCTGCTGTGCGAGGCCCACCGCCCGCTGCTCGAGGACATGGTGCGGTTCGCCGCGGCCGGCCACTCGATCGACATCGTGGTCGGCAATCACGACGTCGAGCTGCTCGCACCGGAGGTCGTCGCCGAGCTCGATCGCCAGCTGCGCGCGGCCGGCGCCAGCGATCGCATCGCGCCGCGCATCCGCGTCGTGCCGTGGTTCGTCTACGTGCCGGGCGTCGCGTGGATCGAGCACGGCCACGTCTACGACGAGGGCTGCTCGTTCGAGTTCAACCTCTCGCCGACCGATCCGAAGGACGGCCGGCTGGTGTTCAACGCCGACTACGCGGCGGTGCGCTACCTGGGCGCCGCGTCGCCCGAGATCGATCCGCACGGCATCGAGGAGTGGAGCTTCTGGGGCTACCTGCGCTACGGCTGGGAGCAGGGCATCCGCTCGTTCGGCCGGCTGTGGCTGGCGTACATGCGGTTCACCTGGGCGATGCTCGGCGCGCGCACGCTCCACCAGTCGATGCGCCGCCGCGATCGCCGTCGCCGCGTGCATCGCGAGCGGATCGTGACGGTCGCGCGCGACGGCGGGCTCGCGGTCGAGACCGCGCAGGCGATCGATCGGCTGGCGCGCACCCCGCTCACCGTGAGCTGGCGCCGGCTCGGCCGCCTGCTCGTGCTCGACCGCTGGAGCCTGCTGACCGGCACGGCGCTCGCGATGCTCGCGATGCTGATCTTCCTGCCGATCGGCTGGGCGTTCGCCGGCATCGCCGCCGCGCTCGGCGCCGCGACCGGGATCCAGCGCTGGCTCGGCAAGCACCACGTGACCTCGCAGCTGCCGATGCGCGGCGTGCCGAGCCGGCTGCGCAAGCTGGTCGACGCGCCGGTGGTCGTGTTCGGCCACACCCACGATCCGCGCTGGCAGCCGCTCGACGGCGGCGGCGTCTACGTCAACAGCGGGACCTGGCTGCCCGCGACCCGCCCCGGGCTGCGCCGCAGCTTCACCAGCGTGCTGATCCAGCCGCGCCCCGGCAAGGCGCCGATGGTCGAGCTGCGCCAGTGGCGCGACGGCACGAGCGCGGCGTTCGATCCCGCGGCGGACCTCGGCGCCGGCGTGACCGGGATGTGGGGCCGCACCGCGGTGTGAATCCGCTGTCGGAGGGGCGTGGTAACGCCGGAGCCGAGATGGCTCGCTCTCCGGCCGACACGCCGCTCATGCGGCAGTACCTCGACGTCAAGGAGCGCTATCCGGACGCGATCATCTTCTTCCGGCTCGGCGACTTCTACGAGATGTTCTTCGAGGACGCGGTGCTCGCGGCCCGCCTGCTCGAGCTCACGCTGACCACGCGCGACAAGGGCAAGGACGACGCGGTGCCGATGTGCGGCGTGCCGCATCACGCGGCGCGCGGCTACCTCGCGCGGCTGACCGAGCTCGGCCACACCGTCGTGATCTGCGAGCAGGTCGAGGACCCGCGCCTGGCCAAGGGCCTGGTCAAGCGCGAGGTCGTGCGCGTGGTGACGCCGGGCGTGGTGCTCGACGAGGAGGTGCTCGAGCCCAAGCTGCCGCGCTACCTCGCGGCGATCGTTCCCGCCGGAAGAGGCGACGCGCCGGCCGGGCTCGCCTACCTCGACGCGACGACCGGCGAGCTGTACGCGACCGAGCTCGCGATGTCGGCGGTCGCCGACGAGCTGGTGCGGGTCGCGCCGCGCGAGGTGCTGGTCGAGGAGCTCGCGAAGCACGCCGCGCTGCGCGCGCGCTACCGCGCGGCGTGGAACGCGGCGAAGGTGCCCGATGCCGCGGCGGCGCGCGCCGAGCTGCGCGGGCTCGGCCAGGCCGATCGGATCGACGGGCTGCGGGCGCGCGCGGCGGCCACGGTGGTCGCGTACGCGCGCGCGACCCAGCCGACCGGCACCTTGCCGGTCGCGCGCGTGGTGTCGTACGAGCCGGGCGACGCGGTCGTGCTCGACGAGACCGCGATCGCTAACCTCGAGCTGTGCGAGACCCTGATCGGCCGGAACAAGCAGGGCTCGCTGCTCGGCGTGATCGACCAGACGGTGACCGCGCCGGGCGGGCGGCTGCTCCGGCGCTGGCTGCTCTATCCGCTGGTCGAGGTCGCGCACATCCGGCGCCGCCAGGATGCGGTGGCCTGGCTGGTCGAGCGGCCCGCGCTGGTGGTGGAGCTGCGCCGCGCGCTGTCGCGGATCGCCGATCTCGAGCGGCTCGCCGGCAAGGCGACGCTCGGGATCGCGACGCCGCGCGACCTCGGCCGGCTGCGCGACGCGCTCGCCCAGCTGCCCGGCGTGATCGAGCTGGTGCGCGGCGGCGCGAGCGGGCTCGATCCGCTGCCCGCGCTGCTCGAGCTCGGTGCGGCGCGCGATCCGGCGCTCGCCGAGCTCGCCGCCCGGCTCGGCCGCGCGCTGGTCGACGAGCCGCCGCACGCGCTCAAGGACGGCCCGGCGATCCGCACCGGCTACGACGCGCAGGTCGACGACTGCCGGCGGCTCGCCGACGGCGGCAAGGACGCGATCCTCGCGATCGAGCAGCGCGAGCAGAAGCACAGCGGGATCGCGAGCCTCAAGGTCCGCTACAACCGCGTGTTCGGCTACTACATCGAGATCACCAAGAGCCACCTCGCGAAGGTGCCGGGCCACTACGTGCGCAAGCAGACCATCGCGAGCGGCGAGCGCTACGTCACGCCCGAGCTCGCCGAGCTCGAGCGCAAGGTGCTCGCCGCCGAGGACACGCTCGCGCTGCGCGAGGCCGAGCTGGTGCGCGGCGAGGTCGCCGCGGCCGCCGCGCTCGCGACGCAGGTCGGTGCGGCCGGCGGCGCGCTCGCGATCGTCGACGCGTGTGCGTCGCTCGCCGAGGTCGCCGCGCGCCGCGGCTATTGCCGTCCGGTGGTCGACGGCGGCCTCGCGATCGAGATCAGCGACGGGCGCCACCCGGTGATCGAGGCGATGCTGCCGCACGGTGCGTTCGTGCCCAACGACTGCCGGCTGGACCCAGCCGCCGAGCAGCTCGTGCTGATCACCGGCCCGAACATGGCCGGCAAGTCGACCTACATGCGCCAGGTCGCGCACATCGCGCTGCTCGCGCAGATCGGCTCGTTCGTGCCGGCGAAGGCCGCCTCGATCGGCGTGTGCGATCGGGTGTTCACGCGGGTCGGCGCGGCCGACAACCTGTCGCGCGGCGACTCGACGTTCATGGTCGAGATGCGCGAGACCGCGTCGATCCTCGCGAAGGCGTCGCGGCGCTCGCTCGTGATCCTCGACGAGGTCGGCCGCGGCACGTCGACGTTCGACGGCGTGTCGATCGCGTGGGCGGTCGCCGAGCAGCTGCACGACGCGATCGGCGCGCGCACGCTGTTCGCGACGCATTACCACGAGCTGGTCGCGCTCGCCGAGACCCGGCCGCGCGTGCGCAACGTCCACGTCGCGGTGCGCGAGGACGATCGCAAGCGCGAGATCGTGTTCCTGCGCCGGGTCGTGCCGGGAGGCGCGAGCCGCAGCTACGGCATCGACGTCGCGCGGCTCGCCGGCTTGCCGGCGCGCGCGATCGAGCGGGCGCGCGAGATCATGGCCAAGCTCGAGGGCGGCGCACAGCTGGCCGCCTCGCCGCAGCTCTCGCTCCTGCCGAGCGCGCCGCCGTCACCGGCGCTCGCGCGGCTCGCCGCGATCGAGGTCGATCGGACGACCCCGCTGGAGGCGCTGCAGCTGCTCGCGGAGCTCAAGTCGCTTCTATAACCACATCCAGCGTGTGGGCCCCCGCCCCCAAGGGTCCGGAGTAGGGGGCTGGCACCCGCTCCGATCGACGAGCTAACTCGCGTCCACACCTCGGTTTCGGCTTGGCCTGCCCCTTGTAGTAGGCAGCCGCCATGATGAACATGAAGAGCATCGCGATCGGCGCCGCGCTGCTGGGCAGCGCGGGGCTGGGCTGCGGCGGCAGCGATACGTCGGGCCCACTGGGCAACGTCGACTCGCTGATCATCCTGCAGCGGCCGGCGCGCAACGATATGGGCGACATCTTCCAGTACACGTCGTACATCCCGGGGGCGCGGCTCGTAAAGCTGTCGCCGCCGACGGCGAACGGGAAGCTGACGACCATCTGCTGCGCCGACCAGGGGCCGGACTACGCGAACATCGACATCAGCTCGTACGACATCTCGTTCGATGCCAAGCAGATCGTGTTCAGCGCCAAGCTGTCCGACAGCACGCCCTACGGGCTGTTCTTGCTCACGCTCGCCGACGGCAGCGTGGTGCAGCTGCCGACCGACCCGGGCCATGACTTCGTCAACCCGATCTTCCTGCCGGGCGACAAGATCCTGTTCAACACCAACGCCGTGGTGTCGAACACGCTGACCGACGTCAACCCGCCGCAGCACGAGGACGAGTACGAGCGCGGCACGACCACGCAGATGGGCACGATGAACCTCGACGGCTCGGACGTCGAGTACGGCCCGCGCAACCTGTCGCACCGCACCCACCCGAGCCTGGCCTCGGACGGCCGCATCATCTTCACGAACTGGGATCACCTGGGCCCGGAGAACCAGGGCGACCTGATGTTCATCAACAGCGACATGACCGGGCTCCGCGAGGCCTTCGGCAAGGAAGGCACCGCGGCGTCGAACTCGACCCTGAAGGCGATCGAGATCAGCCCCGGCCGCTTCGTCGCGATCGGCACGGCGCGCGACCGCACGCTGCAGGCCGGCGCACTGCTCGACGTCCGCCTCGGCATCCCGAGCACCGACCCGTCGACCGGCGTGCTGAGCGCCGACTCGATGATGTCGGAGGCGAACGCGAGCTACGTCCTGATGTCGCCGGACGTCCCGCTCGACAACTCGCCGTCGGCCGACACGATCGGCCGCTACTACGACGCGTACCCGCTCAACGCCGGCGAGCACCCGGACCTCCTGGTGTCGTGGGCCGACGGCCCGGTCGAGTCGGGCGTGCTGAGCGAGGCCGGCCTCAACGCCAACTTCGGCATCTACCTCTACGACTCGTCGAGCATGGAGCGTCACCCGATCCTCGACGACCCGGCGATGTGGGACATCTTCGCGCGCCCGCTCGAGCCGCGTAACGCGCCGCCCACGACGAGCTCGCAGGTCGACAACACGTCGAACGCCGCGCAGGCGCTGGTCGGCGCGCTCGACGTCTACGACTCGACGCTCCACACGTTCAGCACCACGCCGTACCAGCCGGGCGCCAAGGGCGAGGTCTACGGCGTGCGCATCATGGAAGGCTTCTCGTCGGAGGAGGGCTTCCCCGAGATGTTCGGCACCACGATGTTCGAGGGCCACGCGGACCTCGGCATCGCGCGGGTCGCGGCCGACGGCAGCTGGATCGCCCACGTCCCGGCCAACGTGCCGGTGCACCTCCAGGCGGTCGACATCTTCGGCATGTCGCTGTTCAACGAGCCGGTGTGGTTCTCGTCGCGTCCCGGCGAGTCGCGCCTGTGCGGCGGCTGCCACGAGAACCGCGCGACCACCACGGTGATCCAGCCCGGCCTGCTCCAGGCGTTCTCGATCGGCCCGACGGATGCGATGAGCCTCGTGCCGCGCGCCAACCGCCTGTCGACCGACGCGGTCGAGGCCGATCCGAACGCGGATCCCACCACGATCGTCGGCGTCGCCTGGGACAAGGCGGTCCAGCCGATCTTCGACGCGCACTGCATCAGCTGCCACAACGGCACGCCGGGCCCGGCGAACCCGAGCTACACGATCACCGACCCGGTGACGATGACCAGCACGACCTGGACGTTCGACCTCACGAACAAGCCGGTCACGATGAACTACGGCAACGGCATGATCGAGACCTACAGCGCGTCGTACTTCACGATGGCCGGCCCCGACATGGAAGCCATCGAGCGCGGCATGCTGATGATCAGCGGCGACTTCAAGGTCTACATGAACCCGGAGGACGCGCACGGCTCGATCGTCATCAACAAGGTCAACCCGACGCAGCTGTTCCCCGCGGTCAACGCCAGCGTCCGCGCGTTCCCGGGGCAGACCCCGCACTCGGTGGAGGAGGGCTACACCGAGCTGACCCCGACCGAGTTCTACAAGCTGATCCTCGCGGCCGACATGGGCGTGAACTACTACAGCCGCGAGAACAACCCGCACGGTACCTACTAACCCACCACCGCGAAACCGAGGAGAATTGCCATGAAGAATCTATCGAAGCTCGCAGCGGTGGCGATCGCGGTGATGGCCGCGAGTCCCGCGTACGCCGGCAAGGGCGGCAGCGCCGCCCTGATCAACAGCGCCGTGCAGTCCGGATCGGTCGGCGCGATCCGAGCCGAGGTCGAGCGCACCGAGGGCCTCAACTGCGAGGAGTGCGTCCAGACCCTGACCAACCTGACCGCCGATCCGCGCTACGAGGTCCGCGAGGTCGCGGCCTGGTGGTTCGCCAAGCGGCCCGCGCTGCTCCAGGTGATGGTGGGCGCGATGGAGGACGACCTCGGATCGAGTGACTCGGTCCACGTGCGCAACGCGGCCGACTTCCTCGGCAGGGTGCGCCAGTATCAGGCGCTGCCCGGGCTCGCCGCGGCGATGGGCCGCGGGCTGTCCAGCGATGCCAAGCTCGCGATCGTCCGTGCGGTCGCGTTCATGGCCCACGTCAAGGGCAACCCGATCCTGCAGACCGCGATGGGCGACGCCGACCCGGCGGTGCGCGCGGCCGCGGTCGATGCGTGGCGCAACGTGCTCGGCCAGACCAGCGTGGTCCCGGTCGAGCCGCTGCTGCGCGACAGCGACGCGCACGTCCGCGCGGAGGCGGCGATGGTGGTCGGCGCGTATGCCGACCAGGCGGCGCGCCCGGTGCTCGAGCAGATCGTGACCAGCGACGTCGATGCCAGCACCCGCCGCAACGCGGCGTGGGCGCTGGGGCAGATCGGGTCGAAGCAGTCGGCGCCCGCGCTCGCGATCGCGAGCACCGACGCGTCGGGTCTGGTGCGTCAGGTCGCGAAGGCTGCGCTCGGTCAGCTGAAGTAGTCGCGTGTTCGCGTGATCGAGGCCGCGTCCTTCGGGACGCGGCCATTGGCTTTTCCAGATAGGATGTTGATCATGGACCAGCGAAGGGGCGTCCTCCTCGTCCTCGTGTCGGCCATCGCGGCGTGCGGTGGCTCGCCGCCCGGACGCACCTACTACCAGCGCAACATCGAGCCGATCCTGCTCCAGAAGTGCGCCGGTAACACGTCTGGCTGCCACTCGACCAACCCCACCGACCCGTACGCGTTCGCCGCGGGCAACTTCGACGTCACGTCGTTCGACAGCGTGCAGAAGCGCCGCGATCTGCTGGCGCCGTTCGGCGCGTATCCGTATCCGCTGCTGCTGATCAAGGCGGTCGCGCCCGCGGTCCCCGATCCCAACGATCCGAACCAGCTGTCGCTCGCATACGGCGACGACAACAACTTCGTCCCGATCCAGGTGCTGCACTCGGGCGGCTCGATCATCCAGGTCGACTCCGACGCCTATTTCACGCTGCAGACCTGGCTGCAGAACGGCGCGACCGAGGACGGCCTCAAGCCGGCGACCCCGCCGCAGACCGGCACCGGCGCGTGCTCGACCGCGGTGCCGCCCGGCTTCGTCGCGACGACGTACCAGATGAACGCGAACTTCAACACGTTCAAGACCAGCGTCCAGCCGATCTTCACCGCGCACGGCTGCGTGTCCGGCAACTGCCACGGCGCGCCGCAGTCGGACTTCTACATCACGTGCGGCAGCGACGACACGCAGCTCGCGTTCAACTTCAGTCAGGCGTGGGCGTTCGTCAACAACCCGGTCGCCGACTCGCAGCTGCTGCGCATCCCGCTCGCGGTCTCGGCGGGCGGGCGCGGCCACACCGGCGGCGACCAGTTCTCGGGGACCGACGACCCGGACTACGTGACGATCCAGAACTGGGCGTCGGCGGTCGGCCCGCTCGACTTCGCGATGGGCGATCCGGTCAAGCAGTTCTTCAAGGACAACGTCCAGCCGATCCTGCTCCAGCGCGGCTGCTCGTTCGAGGCCTGCCACAGCCCGATGGCGACCAACGACTTCAAGCTGCGCTCGGGCACGCAGGGGTTCTTCTCGGCGATCTCGCTCGAGAAGAACTTCGAGCTCCTGGTCGACAACTTCACCGCGGTCGAGTTCCCCGACGCGCGGCGCGGCCGCGCGATCGCCAAGACCATCCTGGCCGACGACTACCGCGTCGCGACGGTCGGCGGCATCGCGCACCGCGGCGGCTCGGTGCTCGAGACCAGCGGCACGCCGTCGGATCCCGCGATGTGCGGCGTGTGGAACGCCGCGACCTCGACCGCGTTCTGCACGATCCAGGAGTTCATCACCCGGGAGCGCGCCGCGCTCGGCACCCAGGTCACGCCGATGAACCAGAACAGCACGGTGCCGATCGTGTTCGTCGATCGGCCGGCCGGCCAGAACGCCGGCCGGCTCGAGTTCGACACGTTCCAGCCGGGCGCCGACCTCAAGGTCGTGACCGCCACGTTCGGCGCCGACTTCGGCGAGAACCTCGCGGTGACCGGCGCGCCGGCCTCGCTGCTCGGCGATGCGAGCTGCGCCGGCGCGACCGGTGGCGACATCGGCCGTCCCGACGTCGGCAACGACGGCAACACCGTCGCGTTCGCGGCGCGCCCCAGCCAGGCCGCGCCGTGGAGCGTGTGGACGGTCGTGATCTCGACCGGCAAGTGCACGCAGATCACGCCGGCGGTGCCCGACGTCAACGGGATCAAGATCCACAACTTCGATCCCGCGTGGGCGCCGGACATGAGCTACATCGTGTTCGCGTCGACCCGCGGCAAGTCCGGCCCGACGGTGTCGCGCAAGCGCTTCCTGCCCCAGTCCGATCTGTGGCGCGTGCGGATGTCCGACGGCTCGGTCGAGCAGATGACGTTCCTGTCGAACTCGGAGGTGACGCCGCACTTCATGCGCGAGGGCAGGGTCACGATGACGACCGAGAAGGCGAGCGACGGCTTCTACCAGCTGTCGGGTCGCCGCATCAACTGGGACCTCACCGACTACCACCCGCTGCTCGGCCAGCGCGAGACCTCGCTGTACGCGAGCCTGACCGATCTCACCCAGACCAAGCCGTCGATCGGCTACGGGTCGGTCACCGATGTCCGCGAGGGCGACGACGGCAACTTCATGATCATCCTCTCGGACCTCAACGCCGACGGCACCCCGGCGCTGCCCGCGGCGGCCGGTGCGCTCGCGACGTTCAACCGCAGCATCGGACCGTTCGAGATGGGCCGCACCGATCCGGGCTTCTTCCAGTCGGTCAAGATCATCGATCCCAACGCGACCGGCCACGCCGGCTCGGCCACCGGCTACCGCGCGCCGTTCTACATGCCCGACGGCGAGATCATGGCGTCGTACTCGACCAACCTCACCGACACCGCGAACACCCAGTTCTCGATCGTCGCGGTCAACCCGCAGACCGGGATCCCGACCACGTTCTACGCGCCGCCCGCGGGGCGGTCCGCGATGGATCCGGTGATCGCGTACGCGTTCCCACCGCGCGAGCTCTATCTGAACCGCCGGCAGCTCGTGTTCGGTGGCACGACCGATCCGAGTGATCCGGCGCACGCCGTGCTGCACATGCCGGATGCGCCGATGGTGTTC
The DNA here is from genome assembly GCA_035516595.1 of Kofleriaceae bacterium. Taxonomy (GTDB): domain Bacteria; phylum Myxococcota_A; class Polyangia; order Haliangiales; family Haliangiaceae; genus JABFXX01. The sequence goes on from DATJAE010000027.1 coordinate 32,984, forward strand.
ACCGTGCTCACCGCGAACCTGCGCCGCGGCCGGCCGGTCGACTCGTTCCGCAGCGCGAAGTATCTCGCGGTCTACTCCGAGGGCATGTGCCCGCCGACGGGCTGCACCGCGAACACCAACGGGATCTTCCAGAACCGAACGCTGCTCGGCAAGGCGCCGCTCGCGAGCGACGGCTCGGTCAAGGTCGAGCTGCCGTCCGGCACGGGAGTGGTGCTCGAGCTGCAGGACGGCAACGGCAAGGCGGTGGTCACGATGGCGGAAGAGCATCAGCTCGGACCGGGTGAACAGATCTCGATGGGCGTGCAAGAATCCCTGTTCGACGCGGTATGCGGTGGCTGCCATGGCTCGGTGACGGGCAAGGAGACCGACATCGCGGTGACGGCAGACGCCCTCACCGGCGCGTCGCAGTCCGCCAGCGCCGGCTCCACTCCCACGCAGATCGGAAACTGATCGCGGCGGTCGGGCTCGGGCTCGGGCTCGGCGGCGTCGCGCACGCCGATCCCGATCCGGCGGGGCCGCCGGGCTTCGTCACGCTCGAGCGCTACGAGCGCGCGTCGCGCGCCGGCGTCGAGCTCGACTACGTCGACGCCGAGAACGTCGCGAACACCTCGCTGTTCCGCGCCGATGCCTACTTCGAGCTGTTCTCGCCGCGCAACGGCATCGGCGGCTACGCATCCGTGCCGTTCACCTACGCGATCGAGCAGAACGACGACAACCTCGATCTCGGCGACATCGAGGCCGAGCTGGTGTACTCGCCGACGAACCTGCCGCCCGGCGTCGGCCTGGTGTTCCACGGCGGCGCGTTCCTGCCGACCGGCTCGGCCGCGAGCAACGACGTCGACCAGAACCTGCGCGCGTTCGTCGCGCGGCTGCCCGATCTCTACCAGTACATCCCGGATGGCCTCACCCTGCGGTTCGGCGTCTCGCCGATGCTGCGCCAGGGCCGCTTCTTCATGCGCGGCGACCTCGCGGTCGATCTCAACGTCAGCTCCGACAATCCGACGACCAATCCCGGCTTCGCGCTCGACCTCGGTGCCGGCGCGGTGGTCGGCAGCTTCGCGCTCACCGCCGAGGTCGACAACTACGTGATCACCGGCACCGGTGGCTACGCGATCGACAGCGGCGCGATCGCGGCGCGGCTGATCGCCGGCCGCGTCCAGCCGTACCTCGCGCTGATCATCCCGGTCGACGCGAACCTGAGCGACGCGCTCGGCTTCGCGCTGACGCTGGGCGTCGACTACCTCTACCGGTGACTACTTGCCGCCCTGCGCCTTG
>DATJAE010000028.1:0-4204 GCA_035516595.1 Kofleriaceae bacterium
GCCCAGCGCTGGAGCGGGGCGAGCGCGGCCAGGAGGTCGCGGCCGTGGCGGGTCGTGCGATAGCCCGCGCCGCGGCCGAGCTCGACGATGCCGGCGTCGCGCAGCTCGCGCAGCCGGGTGTTGAGCACGGTCGGCGAGATCGCGCCGCAGCGCGCGCGCAGCTCGCGAAACGTCGCCGGGCTGGCACGCAGCTCCCACAGCACGCGCAGCGCCCAGCGCCGGCCGAGCAGGTCGAGCACGGCCATGATCGGCCGGCCGGTGCGCGAGCCGCGAACGGGGTGGAACGGCCTCGGCATGTGCTACGGAAAAGCTAGCGCAGGCTTGCGCCGCGCACAACCGTGCTACATATTCCGTAGCATGACTGCACGCATCGCTCCGCTCGAACCGCCCTACGACGCCGAGACCGCGGAGGCGCTCGCGCGCTGGATGCCGCCGGGCTCGCCGATCCCGCCGCTCGCGCTGTTCCGCACGCTCGCGCGCCACCCGATGCTGCGCGACCGCATGCGGCCGCTCGGCGCCGGGCTGCTCGGCCGCGGCGTGCTGCCGGCGCGCACCCGCGAGCTCGTGATCCTGCGCACCAGCGCGCGCTGCGACGCGCGCTACGAGTGGGGCGTGCACGTCGCGGCCTACGCCGCGGCCGCCGGGCTCGATCGCGAGACGGTGCGCGCGACCACGCTCGCCCGGCCGGAGCTCGCCGGCGACGACGCGCTCGCGCTCGCGGTCGCGGACGAGCTCCACGACACGGCGACGCTGTCGGATCACACGTTCGCGGACGCGGTCGAGCGCTTCGGCGAGGCCGGCGTGCTCGAGCTCGCCGCGCTCGCCGGCTTCTATCACGTGATCGCGTACGTGATCGCGGCGGCGCGGGTCGAGCCCGAGCCGTGGGCGGCGCCGTTCCCCGAGAGCTAGCCCGGGGTCAGGGCCCCGCGCCGGTCAGCCCGATGTCGCACGACGCGACGACGTCGTGCAGCTCCGCCACGCACGACGGCGCCGGCAGGTGAAAGCTCGCGCACACGCCGCCCGCCCACGCGTCGAGCGTGACGAAGCCGGGCTCGCCGGCCTGGGTGTAACGATCGCCGTGGCGGTTGATCGATTCCCAGAAGCAGGGGCTGGTCGAGAGCGCGTCGCCGCCGGCGGCGTGTGGCCCGCGATAGTGGCCGGCGTAACACCAGTACGAGAACGTCCGCGTGACTTCGTTCGCGCACGGCGCATCGCCGGCGCACGCGTCGCGCATCGCGACCGCCATGCGCAGGCACGGCTCCCACGTCGGCGCGGCGCGGCCGCGGGCTTCGAGCCATGCGGTCGCGCGGTGCGCGTCGACCCCGTCGTGGCACGCGGCGAGCGCGGTGAGGACGAGCCAGCGCGGCGTCACAGCGTGAGCCCGATCGACAGCAGGGCCTGATGCACCGCGGGCTGCGACTTGGCCTGGAACAAGGTGTCGTAGAGCAGCTCGAGGTGAACGCGGCCGAAGTCGTAGCCGAGGCCGCCGCCGGCGAATGGCCCCGGCGTCTGCGTTGCCGACGCGCCGATCGGCCACAGGTAGCCGCCCTGCAGCGTGCCGTACAGCGATCGGAACAGCCGGAAGTTGGTGGAGCCTTCGAACCCGAGGCGAACGAACTGCTCCTTGCTGCCGATCGACGCGTCGAGCCGCACGCCCGCCGCGAGCGCGCCGCCAGCCCAGCGCAGGATGCCGTCGTACCCGGTCGAGAGCAGGAAGCGCGTGTCCGCCGGGCCGCCGCTCGGCGCGGCGACCTCGGTGCCCGCGCCAGCATGCGGGCCGTGCGACAGGTTGAACGGCGCGTCCCCGAACACCTCGTACGCGAACATGCCGGACAGGCCGGTGAGGTAGCCCGGCGGCGACGGCGCCTGCGTGTACTTCACGGTGACCGTGATCGGCCGCGGGAATCCGGCGAGCCAGTCGGCGAGCGTGTCGAAGCTGGTGCCGATGTCGATGCAGCCCGACGACCCCGAGAACCAGCCGCCGTGCAGGAAGAAGCCGGAGCGTGCCGAGGCGTCGCCGCACGGCGCGCGCTCGAGGTGGCGTGGGCGGAGCGGTACGCGGCCCGAGCCCCAGTCGCCGCCCGTGACATTGCCTTGCGCCGTCTTGTGGGTCGTCGTGTGATGCGAGAACTCGATCTGGAACAGCTCCTCGCCGAGCGTGAACCGCTGCATGTCGGCCATCGAGAACGTGTACGTCCCCTCCGGGATCGCGCCGTAGTCCTGCACTCCGGTGTAGCGCGGATTGTTCATGTACGAGTCGGTGCGCGCATCGCCCCCGCACTTCGCGAGGTCCTGCGGTCGCACGATCAGCGGGCGCCCCGACTGCGCGCCGAACCGGAACACCTCGGCGCCGTCCGCCATGACGATCAGATCCGCGCCGTCGAAGATCATCTGCACGTCGCGATGATCGACCGCGCGGTCGGGGCCCTTGGCCTTGCCGTCCTTCGGCGCGCACTGGACGGTCGACGTGCCGGCGGCGCGCTGCTGCGCCACGTGGGTGAGCTCGTGCGCGAGCAGCTCGCGGCCGCGCGGCGCCGCCAGCTCGCCCGCGGCCACCGTGACGTCGTTTCCCCGCGTGAACGCGCGGGCGCCGCGCGCCTGCGTGGCGGCGTCGTCGGTATGGACCCGCACGCCCGACAGATCCACGCCATGGCGATCTGCGAACCAGTCGACCAGCGGGCGGCCGCGCGACGTGGCCACCGCATCGGCGGCGACCCGGTCGGCCTGCGCCTCGGCGGCCGGGCCGTGCGGCGTGACCGCCACGTTGCGCAGATCGAACCCGCGTCCGAGTGGCTGTGTCGCACCTGGAGCGCGCGACTTCGCGGAGACCACGGTCGAGCCCGACCTCGCCGAACGCAACTCCCTCGCCCGCATGCCGTGATGATATCGGCTAGATTCTGTGCGTGTCACGCGTGGGAGGCATCGTGGCGGAAGCACGTGGCGGCGGAAAGGCCAAGGCAGCCACCAGCGACACGAAGGCCGGCACTCCGCTCGAGCATGGCGAACGCGACTACTTCGGCGCGCGCTTCGGCCACGACTTCAGCCACGTGCGCGTCCATGCCGACGGCGAGTCGCTGGACGCCGCGCGCGCGCTTCACGCACGGGCGTTCACACTCGCGAACCACGTCGTGCTGGCAGATCCCAGCTATCGCAGCGGGACCCACGAGGGACGCCAGCTACTCGCTCACGAGCTCGCGCACGTGGTCCAGCAAGCATCGGCTGGCCCGATCCCGCGTCCGGCATCCTGGCTGGCATGGCCGCAGCGCACCCGCGACGGCGATCGGCACGAGCTCGATGCCAGCCGCACGGCACGCGTGGCGCTGCGCGAGCCCGGGCCGGCGCGACCGCAACAGGCCGCTGCACCCATGATCGCCGCGCAACCCGACAACCCCGCGAAGGACGAGGAGGCTCCGGTCGACCAGTGGAAGGGCACGCCGATCTCGCGGATGGTGATCTCGCTCGCGCGAGGTCGAGTCGCGATGGTCATGGCCAACGGCGCGCTGACCGGAGATGTCACGACCGATCTCCAGCCCGGGTCGTACACGATCACGGTCGACAAGACGACGCCGCCTCGGTGGAGGTTCCTCGAGCCGAAGGTTCCCGAGGGCGTGCGCTTCGAGCTCGTCCTCGATCAAGCGAATCCGTGGACGCTCAGGTACCCCGACAAGATCCCGTTGCAGGTGTCCGCCGGCTCGAGCGCGAACGTCGATGACAACATGCCGTGGTCGCAGCTGCAGTCGATCATCATGATCGACCCCGAGTTCCTGTTCGAGCATGTGACACCCGAGCCGGTCGCCGGCATCGATGACTTCGAGACCGCGAAGTACAAGCTCGACTACAAGGCGGTGGGCGGCAACCTTTCGAACGTGATCCTCGTCGAGTATCGCAACGGGACCACGAAGGACATCGCGATCCCGAGCATCACGCAGGCGACCCCGCGGCTGTGGGAGGCGGCCAAGAAAGCGCGCGAGATCCAGGGCGAGTTCAACTTCGAGTTCGAGCTCCAGACGTTCGGCACGGTGTGGTTCATCCTCACGATGGGGGCGACGGTCGACCAGCCCGAAGCGAAAGCCGACGTACCTGCGCCCGAGGTCGAGACGCCCGGACCGAAGGTCGAGGCGCCCGGACCGAAGGTCGAGGCGCCCGGACCGAAGGTCGAGACGCCCGGACCGAAGGTCGAGACGCCCGGACCGAAGGTCGAGAC
>DATJAE010000029.1:0-38489 GCA_035516595.1 Kofleriaceae bacterium
CCCGCGGACGTTCGTGGTCATGACCGCCGAGCAGTGCGGCATCGTGCGGGCGATCCGCGACGTGCCGACCCAGCGCCTGCCGACGATCGACGAGCCGGTCGCGGTGGTCTAGCGGGCTAGTAGCACAGCGGCGGGTCTTCGCAGGTCGGGGTCTGCATCGACGCGTCGCAGAAGCCCGACGTGCACATGTCGTTGCCGCTGCACACCGCGCCGTCGGGCAAGAGCGGGTCGGTGATGGCGCAGCGATCGGTGCGATCGCACGACGCGTAGCGCACGCAGTCGAGGCTGTCGCTGCAGATCTCGCCGACCTGCACGGCGGCGGTGCAGATCCCGGCGGTCGTGCAGTTCACGCCGAGGTCGGCGCACTGCTTGGTCGCGGCGCACGACGCGCCGACCGCCGGCAGCGGCTCGCACGTGCTGTCGGCGTAGACCGTGCAGCCCAGGCCGTAGGCGCACTGGTCGGTCGAGCTGCAGCTCACGCCCATCGGGAGCAGCGCCTGGCAGGTCTGGGTGTCGTCGCAGTAGGCGCCGCTGCCGCACGCGGCCGCCGCGCACGACTCGCCGATCGCCGCGGTCTTGGCGGGCGCGGTGCAGGCGCCGAGGCAGCACGAGGTCTGGCACGACGGCACGTCGCAGAACCCGGAGACGCACTCCTGGCCGAACGCACAGGTCGCGCCGGTCTTGCCGTTGCCGGTGAACACCCGGTCGCACGCGGGCTGTTCGCGCGCGGCCTTCTGGGTCGTGTCGCACGGCGCGCTCGACAGCTCGTCGAGGCAGCTCTGCGCGCTGTCGGGGTGGTAGGTGACGAGCTTCTCGGCGACCGCGGCGTCGAGCGACGACGGCTCGAACAACGGCAGCAGCGTGACGCAGGTGTCCTCGTCGGGGTACTCGCCGCAGCGGGCGAGCTGCGCGCACTGCGCGTGCAGGCGCTGGATCGGGTACTCGCTCAGCGCGGGCCCGCTGGTGCCGCACGCGGCGAGCCACGCGGAGATCGCGGCGAGCACGCTGCGCGTCACGGCTCCACGCTACCATGGCCGCGTGGCCGAGCCGGAGACCACGCTCGATGGCGTCGTGGAGCGGATCACGTTCCGCAACGACGACACGCACTTCACCGTGGCGCGATTTGCCTCGTCGGTCGGCGAGGTGACGATCCTCGGCGAGCTGGTCGGCGTCGACGTGGGCATGCCGCTCAAGCTGCGCGGGCAGTGGGTGACGGATCGCAAGTGGGGCAGGCAGTTCAAGGTCGCGACCTACCAGCTGCGCACGCCCGAGACCGTGGTCGGGATCGAGAAGTTCCTCGGCTCGGGCCTGATTCCTGGCATCGGCCCGGCGCTCGCGCGCCGGCTGGTCGAGAAGTTCGGGATGGACACGCTCGAGGTGATCGACCGTGCACCGCACCGGCTGACCGAGGTCGCGGGGATCGGCGCGCAGCGCGCGGCGCGGCTGGCCGAGGCGTTCGCGGCGCAGCGCCACGTCCAGGACGTGATGGTGTTCCTGCGCGGCCACGGCGTGTCGGCGGCGTTCGCGGCGCGGATCGTCAAGAAGTACGGCAAGGACGCGATCAACGTCGTGCGCGCCAACCCGTACCGGCTCGCGCACGAGGTGTGGGGCATCGGGTTTCGCACCGCCGACGCGATCGCCGAGAAGCTCGGCATCGCGCGCGACGCGCCGGAGCGGCTCGAGGCCGGGCTGCTCCACGCGCTCGAGACCAGCGCCGAGGACGGCCACCTCCACCTGCCCGACGAGCAGCTGGTCGCGCAGGCCGGCGAGCTGCTCGGGGTCGCCGCCGACGCGCTGCCGCCGCGGCTGGGCGCGCTCGAGGCGCGGCACCTGGTCGTGCGCGAGCTGCTCGGGCATCGCGGGCCGTGCAGCTCGCTGCCCGAGCTGCACGACGCCGAGGTCGCCGCCGCCGCGCGCGTGGCCGAGCTCGCGCGCTCGTCGCCGCGCGGCCTGGTGTTCGAGATCGGCGCGGCGATCCACGCGTTCGAGCACGTCACGTCGCTCGAGCTCGCCGGCGAGCAGCGCCGCGCGGTCGAGGCCGCGCTGCGCGATCCGATCGCGGTGATCACCGGCGGGCCGGGCGTCGGCAAGACGACGATCGTCAAGGCGATCGTCCACCTGGCGCGGATCGGCCACCGCCGGGTCGCGCTCGCCGCGCCGACCGGCCGCGCCGCCAAGCGCCTGGCCGAGGCGACCGGGGTCGAGGCGATGACGATCCATCGCCTGCTCGAGTACCAGCCGCACGACAGCAAGTTCGCGCGCGATCGCGAGCACCCGCTCGACGCCGACCTGGTCGTCGTCGACGAGGCCTCGATGGTCGACGCGCTGCTGTTCCGCGCGCTGGTCGACGCGATCCGCCCGGGCGCGCAGCTCGTGCTGGTCGGCGATGTCGACCAGCTGCCGTCGGTCGGGCCGGGCGCGGTGTTGCACGACGTGATCGCGAGCGACGCCGCGACCGTGATCCGGCTGACCGAGATCTTCCGCCAGGCCGCGCAGAGCAAGATCGTGGTGTCGGCGCACCGGATCAACCGCGGCGAGCTGCCCGAGCTCGACCCGCCGGCCGCGACCAGCGACTTCTACTTCATCGCGCGCGACGATCCCGAGGCCGCGCGCGCCACGATCGTCGAGCTGTGCGCCGAGCGCATCCCGGCGCGGTTCGGGCTCGACGCGATCGCCGACGTCCAGGTGCTCGCGCCGATGCACCGCGGCGAGCTCGGCACGCAGTCGCTCAACCGCGCGCTGCAAGACCGGCTCAACCCGGGCGGTGGCCCCGAGCTCGTGCGCGGCGAGCGCGCGTTCCGCAAGGGCGACAAGGTGATGCAGCTGCGCAACGACTACGACCGCAACGTGTTCAACGGCGACATCGGCGTGATCGAGTCGGTCGACAGCGAGGGCGGCGTGGTGCGGGTCGACTTCGGCGACGCGCGGATCGCGAGCTACGAGCGCGGCGAGCTCGACCAGCTGGTCCACGCCTACGCGGTCAGCGTGCACAAGAGCCAGGGCTCGGAGTATCCGGCGGTGGTGATCCCGCTGGTCACGCAGCACTACATGATGCTGCAGCGCAGCCTGCTCTACACCGCGGTCACGCGCGGCAAGCGGCTGGTCGTGATCGTCGGCTCGCGGCGCGCGGTCCAGCTCGCGGTGCGCAACGCCGAGGCGCGGCTGCGCTACACCTGGCTCGCCGAGCGCGTGCGTGCCGCTACTTCTTCGTATGGCAACTGAGGCAGCCGAACCCGTCCGGCGTGTCCTTGGTCTGCACCGGCTTCTTCAGGATCGCGGCCATCGTCGGCTTGACGGTCTTCATCATGAACTCGGCGAGCTTCGGCTTCTGCTTGCCGGTCTCGATCGCCTTGAAGTCGAGCACTGGCAGGTCCGGGTTCGGCATCTTGTACTTGTGTGCGAGCGGGTCGGGGCCGTGGCAGCTCTTGCACGTGAACTTCGCGTAGGTCACCGGATCGAACTGCTGGAACGCGTCCCGCATCCGGGGCAGGACCTCGTTCTTCATGTACGCGACCTGGTCGTCGTACGCGAGCTTGTCGAAGTCGAACGCGCCGGGGGCGTCGGACGGCGGTGGCGCGCCGATCTCGATCGGTCCCGAGCTCGGGATCGGCGGGTCCGGGGCACGCGCGGCCTGCGGCGCGCCGTGCGCGGGCGGCGGCGGCAGCTCGTGGCTGGTCGAGCACGCGGCGAGCGCGAGCGAGACGAGCGCGGGGCGGCCGGTCACCCGCGCTCCATGTCGTCGAGCAGCTCGACCAGGCGGTCCACGCCCGCCTCGGGAAACGCGTTGTACAGGCTCGCGCGCATGCCGCCGACCGAGCGGTGGCCGCGCAGCCCGCTCATCCCGCGCTGCGCCGCGGCGGCGAGCGTGCGCTCCTCGAGCTCGGGCGTATCGCCCCGGAACGTGACGTTCATCATCGAGCGCGCGTCGGGCCGCGCGTGGCCGCGCCAGCGCGTGCTGCGATCGAGGAACGCGTACAGCACGCCGGCCTTGCGCCGGTTGCGCTCGGCGAGCGCCGCCAGCCCGCCCTGCGCGAGGATCCAGCGGCACATCTCGCCGATCATCCACACGCCGAACGTGTTGGGCGTGTTCGGCATCGACCGCTCCTGGTCGTAGGTGCGGTACTGCAGGATCGGCGACAGCGCGGCCTGACCGGTGTCGAGGAAGCTGCGCCGCGCGATCACGAGCGAGATGCCCGACGGCCCGAGGTTCTTCTGCGCACCGGCGAAGATCAGGCCGTGGCCGGCGAGCGCGAGCGGCCGGCTGAAGATGTCGCTCGACGCGTCGCACACCAGCGGCGCGGGCGCGCCCGCCGGCGGTGCGGTCCACTGGGTGCCGTAGATCGTCTCGTTGCTGGTGTAGTGGACGTAGCGCGGCTGGGCCGACCACCGGCAGCTCGCCGGCACGCTGGCGAAGTGGTCGGCCTCCGACGAGCACGCGACGTGGACGTTGCCGATCCGCCGGGCCTCCGCGATCACCTTGCCGGACCACACGCCGGTGTGGCAGACGTCGACCGTCTCGCCGGGCGCCAGGAAGTTCAGCGGTACGAGCGTGAAGTGGTGGGTCGCGCCGGCGGTCATGAACAGCACCGCGCAGTCGTCGCCGATCGCGCCGACCTCGCGCACCGCCGCCTCCGCCCCGGCGAGCACGCGCTCGAACGCCTTGCCGCGGTGACTGTGCTCGAGGATGCCGATCCCGGTCCCGTCGAGGTCCCAGATCGCCTCCTGGGCCCGCCGTAGCACCTCCTCGGGAAGGGTCGCCGGGCCCGACGAAAAGTTCAGCGTCCTCAGTGCCGCTCTTCCCAGTAGAACACCGTGATCGCGATGCAGTGAAACGCCTCGTCCGAGGACTGGGTGATGACGATGTCCGTGACCTTGCGGTTCGGGTTCGCCGCGATCCACGCGGTCACCTTCTCGCCCAGCTGCTCGCGGTCGGCGACCATCGTCGCCGAGAACACCTTCACGCCGTTGAACTTCACGTCGTGGCGGAGCGTCAGGGTACCCGACTGATTCCCTAGGTTTGCGGACATTGCGTCGGCTCACCGTACCACGTTTGGCCGGGGCCAGCGCCACGGCCACGTGAATTCACGTTGCCAGCTCGCTCAGTCGTCGTCGTCGAGCGCGCGATCGAGCGCGTTGGCGAGCCGTTCTGCCTCGGCCGGCGACATCGTGTTCGGCGTGAACGCCTTTTCGGCGGTCTCGACCAGCGCGACCATGCGGGCTTGCTCGGGCGACATGCTCGACGGGTCGTTGGTGATCCACTCGTCGAGCTCCTCGGTCAGCCGCTTCTTCGGCGCGCGCGCTTCCTGGCCGCGCGGCTCGAGCCCCTTGCCGGGCGCGCCTTGCCGCCGGTACGTGATCGAGCCGTACGCGCCCTCGAGATCGCGCCGGAACTCGACCATGTCCTGGTAGCGCCGGTTCGGATCCTTCTGCATCGCCTTCATGATCACGCCCTCGGCCTGCTCGGTGATCTCGCGATGCGGCGCGAACTCGCGCGGCGACGGCGGCGGCGAGTGGATGTGCATCGCCAGCACCTCGCTCGACTGCGGCGCCTCGAACGGCGGGCGGCCGCACAGCATGTCGAACAGGATCACGCCGAGCGAGTACACGTCGGCGCGGTGATCGACATCCTCGCCGCGCGCGGCCTCGGGCGACATGTACTCGGGTGTGCCGAACACCGCGCCTTGCACGGTCTCGGCCATGAGCTCGTCCTGGATCAGCACCTTGGCGATGCCGAAGTCGAGCACCTTGACGAAGTCGTACGATTCCTCGCGCTCGGTGATCCAGGTCTGGTTCGGCTGCAGGCGGACGAGGTCGCGTCGACCGGGCCGCTTGAGCAGCATGATGTTGTCGGGCTTGAGGTCGCGGTGGATCACCCCGACCGCGTGCGCGGCATCGAGCGCGAGCGCGATCTGGTTCGCGATGTTGAGCGCGCGATGGAGCTCGACCGCGCCCTCCTTCTCGATCAGGTCCTCGAGCGACTTGCCCTCGAGGAACTCCATCACGAAGTACACCGGCCCCTCGGGCAGGATGCCGAAGTCGGTGACGTCGACGATGTTCGGGTGGTTGATCGACGTCGCGGCGCGCGCCTCGCGCAGGAAGCGGTGGATCGCCTCCTGGTAGCGCGCGAACTGCGGGTGCAGCACCTTCACCGCGACCGGCTTCTTGATGTAGACGTGCTCGCCGAAATACACCGTCCCCATGCCGCCGCGGCCGAGGATCTTGTCCATCCGGTAGTTGCCGATCTGCTTGCCGAGCCGCGCGATGTCCTCTTCCTCGACGAGCACGGCCGAGTCGTGCAGGCAGAACCGCTCGCCATCGGGGAACCGCGTGAAGCACTTCGGGCAGACCTTCACGCGCTACCACCTCGCCTGGACGTAGGCGCTGAGGAAGCGGTTGTCGATCGGGCTCTGCGGGTCGGGCGGATCGACGTTCAGCAGCGTGAACGCCAGGCCGATGTCGAACTGCTGGCTCGGCGAGGCCTCCACACGCAGCGTCACCGGCACCTGGAACGCGCCGGCCGAGGTGTCGAAGTCCGGGATGATGAGCTGCGCGTACGCGACGATCGACAGCTGCGGGATCGGGTTGACCGCGAGGCCGAGCGACGGGACCAGGTCGGGCGTGGCCTTGTTGCCGACCGGGACGTACTGCGTGACCGTCACCTGGTTGCCCATCGAGTCGAGCACGGGGTTGCCGCTGGCGTCGACCAGGGCGACCGAGTTGGGCAGCACGTGGTCGCGCTGGACCCCGTTGAAGTCGATCTTGATCAGGCTCTGCAGCGCGACGATCGCGATCTCGGGCTTGAACGCGTAGCGGAACGGGAACCCGAGGTTGAGCGAGAACTGGGTATCGCCGGCGTGATAGTGGCCGTCGGGCAGGTTGACGATCGTGGCGTTCGCGCTGTCGCCGCACTGACTCGGGTCGGGCGAGTTCTGGTTGACCATGTCGTTGGAGCTGACCGGCGAGCAGAAGTACTGGTACTCCGAGATCGCGTTGCGACCGACCGACGCCGCGAGCCGGATGTCGAACAGGTCGTAGGCGAGCGCGCCCTCGAACCCGAAGTACGCGTTGTACGCCATCATGTTGTAGGCGTTGGTGAACCCGCCGAGTAGCATGAAGTTGTCGCTGAGGCCGTAGACGCCCTCGACGCTGAGCCCGCCCGTCCCGAACGCACCCTTCGCGCTGATGTCGGTGCCGAGCGAGACCCGCACCTGCTTGATGTGCTGGGTCATGGTGAGCGGGCGGACGATCTCGTTCACCGGGTAGGTCTGGAGCGTGTACAGGCCACCCGCGGTGACCGGGGGCTGGTCCTTGTCGTCCTCGCAGTTCTCGTCGCAGTCGGTCTCGTCGCTGCCGTTATCGTCCCCGTTGTCCTCGCTGCCGCTGTCGTCGTCGCCGCTGTCGTCGTCGCTGTCGCTGTCGCTGTCGTGCTTCTTGGCCTGGGCGTCGCGGGTGTGCCAGGCGACATAGCCGGTCGCGAGCAACAAGATCAGCCCAAGCCGCACCCCGCGCGACAGCATTGGCATCGTCACTGTGTTGGAATGCTATCGCAAAAGGCCGAGGTGATCGAACCGCACGGGCCCGAAACGCCGAAGGGCTCGCCTCGCGACGAGCCCTTCAGGTACGAGCGGTGAAAAGCGAGCTTTACTTCCGCTTGCCCTTCTTGCCGCCGCCCTTCTTGCCGCCCTTCTTCGCGGCCTTCTTCGCCGCCTTCTTGGGGGCCTTCGCCTTCTTCGGCGCCGCCTTCGCGGACTTCTTGCGCTTGCTGCCGCCGACCTGACGCTCCTTGCGCGCGATGTCACCGTCGCCGTCGAGATAGTAGAGATACTTGCTGTAGTCCATCTCGATGCCAGCGGCCGCGACCTTCGCCGCCTTGCCCTTGGGCTGGCCGGGCTTCTTGCGCGGCGTCGCCCAGACGTCGCCGCTCTTGATGTAGTACATCATGTCGTTGTCACGCTTGATACCGAGCTTCGCGATCTTCTCACCCATGGTTTTGAGACCCTCCCTAAGGGTAATTGGGTGCGGGCACGCTACACGAACCGTCTGACAAACACTCCCGAAAAAGCTCGTCGGAGATCACTTTTTTCTCGTCGAGGATCGTTGCACCCGGTTGCGGGGCGAAGCTCCTCGTCGAGAAATGCCTGTGGATAACCTGTTTCTCGACGGAGATCGGACGCGACGTAAATCCTCGTCGGAAAAGGCCATTTTCTCGTCGAGGTTCGCGGAGCGAACCGCTTCGATCGACGGCAGGGCTCCGCCGCGGCGCGCAGCGCTGCGGTCGGGGACCGCGACGATCACCTGGCTCTCCGCGCTGGCATCGAGCGGCTGCCAGCCGAAGTCGCCGTAGCGCTCGGCGACCCGGAAGCCGGCGTGGGCGAGCAGGGCCTCGAGCTCGGCCGGGAAGAACTTGCGCTGGGACAGCTTGACGATCCGGGTCGGGCCCTTGCCGTCGGCGGGCTCGTAGTAGAGCCGGATCAGCACGATCTGGCTGATCGGATCGTAGTCGTGGTTGGTCGAGTACAGCATCGCGCGGTGGCTCGTCGGATCGGTGAAGCGCGTGCGCGCCCAGCGCTTGTCCGGATCGCGCAGCAGCCACGCGAGGTCGGGCAGCTGGACGTCGAACGCGAACGCGCCGCCGGGCGCGAGGTGCGCCGCGACCTGCGCGAGGCACGCCGCGACCTCGCCGCGCGTGTAGAGATGTTCGAGCACGTTGAACGCGGCGATCGCGAGCGGGAAGCGCGCGCGGCCGACGTCGAACCGGCGGAGATCGCCCTCGACGATCTCGATCCGCCGCGCGACCGCGCCGGGCAGCGCCGCGATCCGCGCGCGCAGCCGGTCGAGCATCGTGCGCGAGCGATCGACCGCGACCACCTCGTGGCCGTCGCGCGCGAGCGCGATCGTCACGCGCCCCGAGCCGCAGCCGAGCTCGAGCACGCGGCCGCCGGCCGGCATGCGCTTGCGCGCGAGCTCGCGATAGAACGTGACGTCGGCGCGGCGCCGCCGGTACTCGTGGTCGTAGAGCGCGGCGTCGACGTAGTGCTCGCGCGAGCCGGCATCGACCAGGTCCTCGACCAGCTCGTCGGGCAGGCCGGGCAGCTTCGTCATGCGTGGGTTTCGCCACGGCGCCGCCGGCCACCGCGGCGGCGGCGCCGCCGCTTGCGCGGCCGGTTCGGATCGTCGTCGTCGTCGCCCTCGGCCTCGCCGTTGCCGGGCGCAGCGACCGGCGCGGCGAGCTCGATCTCGCCGCCGGCCGCGCGGCCGAGCAGCGCGAACAGCAGCACGGCGTCGTCGATCAGCTCGCGACCGCCGCCGAGCTCGGCCTGCGCGCCGCGCTTGCGCGCCGCCGCGAGCTTCTTCTGCGCGATCAGGAGGTAGCGCAGCCGCTCGCTGTCGCGCCGGGTGACGTGGAGCTGCTGGATCAGCGCGTGCGACAGCTCGTGCACCGCGCCGGTGAGATCGCCGCCGCGCGCGGTGTCGGGCATGAACGGCGCGAGCAGCACGCCGAACGCGACCGCGTTGGACGGATCGCGCCCTTCGCCGACCGCGGCGTCGAGCTGGGCCAGCGCGGCCCACGCCAGCTCGCGGCGGCGCGCGATGTCGGGGCCGGGCAGGAACGACAGCTTCACCGCCTGCGCGTGGGCCGGCCGCGCCGGCGGCTCGTCGGCCCACACCCGGTGCCACTCGCGCTCCTCATCGTCGAGCTCCTCGGCCGCCTCGTCGGCCTCGCCGGCGCCGGCCAGCGCCTCGGGTTCGTCCTCGGGGTCGTCCGGATCGTGCTCGGCCGGATCCTCCTCGTCGTACTCGACCCGCGCCACGGTCGGGCGCGGCACCGCGTCGGCGACCGGCGGCGCGGCGATCGGCGCGCCCGGGCCCTCGAGCAGGCCGGCGAGGTACGGCGACAGCACGGCGAGCACGCCGGTCTCGACCATGAGCTCGAACGACCTGCGCGCCGCACCGCCGCGCAGCAGGCGGTGGACCTCCTCGAGCAGCCGCGGCGGGGCGCACTTGCTGATCTCGCTGCGCCAGCGCAGCAGCGCCCGCCAGGTCGCGGGATCGAACCCGAAGTCGAGCCGCGCGGCGAACTTGATCGCGCGCAGCATGCGCACCGGGTCCTCCTGGAACCGGATGTCGGGATCGCCGATCGTGCGGATCAGCCTGGCGTCGAGATCGGCCAGCCCGCCGACGTGGTCGATCACCTCCTCGCGCTCGACGTCGTAAAACAGCCCGTTGATCGTGAAGTCGCGGCGGCGCGCGTCCTCGGTCTCGGTGCCGAACACGTTGTCCCGGCGGATCAGCAGGTCGTGATCGTCCTCGGTGCGCGGGTTGGCGCGGAACGTCGCGGTCTCGATGTTCTTCGCGCCGAAGAACACGTACACCAGCCGGAACCGCCGGCCGATGATCCGCGAGTTGCGGAACGCCGACTTGATCTCGTTGGGCGTCGCACTCGTCGCGACATCGAAGTCCTTCGGCGTGCGGCCGACGAGGAGGTCGCGTACGCAACCGCCCACCAGGTAGGCCTTGTAGCCGGCGCGGGTGAGCTTGCGAACCACGCGATCGGCGTCGGGATCGATCGCTGCGCGGTCCAGGGACGGCATCGTGACGAAACCAGCGTTAGCACGCCCCCCAAACAGGGGGCAAGTACGCGACTTGGCTGTGATGTTCCACCGTGCGATCGCGTTACCCGAGCGCTCACTACGGCCGACCCGACGCGTGACTCATGACTTGCCCGCGGCGGACCGATTGAACAACACGTGGAGCGAGAGATCCTGGCGTCGCTGGTCGACTTCGAACGCTTGCCCGTCGCGGGAGGCGTGTTCGAGGTCGACGGGACGATCCTCGCGCTGAACGCGGCGGCGCGGCGCCTGCTCGCGTGCGACGAGAGCGCGCTCGGCCGCAAGCTGTGGGAGTTCGCGCCGGGGCTCGATCTCAGCTGGGACGCGATCGCGCGCAGCCCGTCCTACACCGGCGAGATCGTGCTCGCCGCGGCCGGCACGACCCGCACGGTCGAGCTCGTCACCGCGCGCCGCGCCGCACTCGACCGCAGCGTCGTGATCGGCTTCGCGACCGACATCTCCCACCACAAGCGCGAGCAAGAGGCCGCGCGCGAGAACGTCCAGGCCGTGCAGCGCGAGGCGGCGAGCCAGCGGCTCGAGAGCCTCGGCCTGGTCGCCGGCGGCATCGCGCACGAGTTCAACAACCTCCTGGTCAGCGTGGTCGCCGAGGCCGGGGTCGCGCGCGAGGACGAGGCGCTCGCCGAGCCCACCCGCGAGGCGCTCGGCCGGATCGAGGCGTCGGCCAAGCGCATGACCCACCTCACCCGGCAGCTGCTGGCGTACGCCGGGCGCGGCCGGTTCGTGACCTCGTTGCTCGATCCGGACGCGCTGCTCGCCGAGCTCGGTGCGGCGCTCGCCAAGCGCGCGCCGTCGAACGTCAAGCTCGAGGTCGCCGTCGCGGCCGGCGCGGTCGCGATCGAGGCCGACCGCGCGCTGCTCCGCCAGGTGATCCGCGAGCTGGTCGAGAACGCGACCGAGGCGGTGCGCGATCGCGGCACGATCGCGCTCGCGAGCCGGATCGTCACCGAGCACGGCCGGCCGTGGTGGGAGCTCGAGATCCACGACGACGGCACCGGCATGGATCCGACCACGCTGGCGCGGATCTTCGACCCGTTCTTCACGACCAAGACCGATCGCCGCGGGCTCGGGCTGTCGGCGGTGCTCGGCGTCGTGCGCCGGCTCGGCGGCGATCTCGCGGTGCGCTCGGTGCCCCGGCTCGGCACGACGTTTCGCGTGCGCCTGCCGGTCGTGCCCGGGGTCGCGCCGCCGCGCCGCCGCTCGACCAGCGAGCAGACCAAGTTCGAGTCGCTGATCGGCCTGCGCATCCTGATCGCGGACGACGAGCCGACCGTGCGCGCCACCGTGCGCCGCCTGCTCGAGCGCCGCGGCGCCCAGCCGGTGCTCGCTGCCGACGGCAAGGAGGCCGAGCAGCTGCTGCGCACCGAGCGCTTCGACTTCGTGCTGCTCGACGTGCTGATGCCGGGCCGCACGGGCTACGAGCTGATCCCGATCGCGCGCGAGCATCAGCCGGGGATCCCGGTCGTCCTGATGTCGGGCTACTCCGAGCAGGCCCGGGGCGTCGAGCTGCCGGATGGCTTCATCGAGAAGCCGTTCACCGCGGGAACGCTCGAGGCCGCGATCCAGGAGGCCCTGAAATCGGAGCCGGTCGGCAACGGCGAGCTGTAGTCACCGCGAGCGCAGCCAGATCTTGCCCCATGGATCGTACGAGGGCGGCGTGTCCTTGCCGAGCTGGAGCTCGCCCTCGCCGATCAGGGGCTCGTAGCCGGGGGCGACGACCATCACGGTGTACGTGCCCGGTACGGGGACCGGCTGCTTGAGGCGGACCTCGCCCTCGGTGTTGGTCTTGCCCCACGCGATCGCCTGGTCGTCGAGCCGGTTCATGTCGATCGAGCTGGCCGTGATGTCGGGCTTGAGCACCATGACCAGCGCGTCGCGGATCGGCGCCTCGTTGGCGTTGTCGACCACGGTCGTGTAGATGCGCACGCCCTCGGCGGCGGCCTCGACCGCGGTCGGCGTGAGCTCGACGTCGGTGTGGCCCTCGCGCGGGGTCCAGCCGGCGGCGGCGATCGCGAGCAGATCGCTCGCCGCGCCGAGCGGGCGGACCAGCCCGACCTGCGCGAGCTCGATCACGCCGCCGTTCGCGGTGACCTTGGTGCGGAACGCCGCGGCGACGCCGACCAGCCGGCCGCGATCGTCGACCACCGGGCCGCCCGAGTTGCCGTGCTCGATGCTGGCGTCGGTCTTGATGTAGTCCCGGCCGGCCGCGCCATCCGCGCCGGTCCAGCCCTCGACCTCGCCGTCGTAGACCGTGAGGCCACCGCCGCCGACGTCGGGATAGCCGAGCACCCAGACGTGCTGGCCCATCTGGATGTCGTTGGCCCGCGCCTCGGGCAGGGTCGGCCAGATCCCGACGCTCGCCGGGTTCCACGGCCGGCCGTCCAGGTCCATGTCGCACTTGACCAGCGCGAGATCGAGCTCGCGCTGCAGCTTGCTGCGGTTCGGCCGGCCGGCACACCACAGCTGCGGCGCGTGGTCGGGCGCGCTGAACCGGCCGATCACGAACACGTCGTGGAGGCGGCCGTCCTTGTCGTGGATGACGTGGTAGTTGGTCAGGATCGAGCCATCGCTCGCGACGATCACGCCGGAGCCGCCGCCCCGCGCGCGCAGCCGGCCGTCGATCACGTCGGCGACGAGGATCATCACGGTCGAGTCGAACGCGCGCGGCACCCCGCTCGGGAAGTTGCGGCCGTGCAGCCGGGTCTGCGGCACGAGCCCCTTCGCGGTCTGCCACTTCACGTGCAGGCTCGGCGCGACCACGTCCTCGATGCGCTCGAGCTCGCCGGGCGAGCCGAACAGCGTGACGACGTACATGTGCTCGTTGTCGATCGTCGCGTACTCGATCGCGTGATCGATGCGCGGCACGTCGCCCTTCTCGGCGACGTGCGCGTAGGTGTAGGCGGTGCGCAGCCAGTCGTGGCCGGCGATCGATTCGACCGCGCTGGCGTCGAGCGAGTAGAGCTCGCCCCACCGGGTGCGGCGATCGAGATCGAGCACGGTCACGACGTTCGACCACGCCGGCGGGGCGTCGATCAGCACCTCGATCCGCGCGCTGGGATCGAGCGTCGAGGTCAGCTCGACGTGATAGGGCGCCGGCTCCTTGCTCGGCGGGCGCGCGTCGAGCTCGTGGACCAGGCGCGGCGGCGGGGTGGTCAGCGGCTCGGGCGGCAGCCAAGCGGTCGACAGCCGGAACTGCAGCGTGTCCTGCACGAACAGCTTGGTCGGCGGGGTGGCGAGGTGCGCGTGGATCCGCCCGGCGACCACGATGATCAGGAGCGCGGCGAGCAGGACGACGATGTCGTGGCGATGGTAGTGGACGCGCAGCTCGGCCAGATCGGTGCGCGCGCGGTGGCGCAGCCGCGCGATCGCCGCCGCGGCGATCGCGACCGGATCGATCTCGTCGTACCCGTCGTCGACGCTCGGCGCGCGCTGGCCGGGCTCGAGCGCGGGCGGCTCGGTGCGCGCGCGGGCAGGGGCGAGGTCGGGCGGCGGCTCCTCGTTGAGCGCGCGCAGGATGCGATCGCGCGACAGCTTGACGGTCGACAGCGGATCGGCGCCGTCGCCGGCGGTCGGCTGCTCGGCCTTCTGCGCGGCGACGGCCGCCTCGATCGCGGCGCCGGCGGCGGCCGCGGCGGCGATCACGGCGCCGGACTCGCTGTCGATGTCGACCATCTGGCTGACCAGGCGCGCGGCCTCGAGCGCCGCCTGCGCGGGAGACGGCAGGACGGGCGGGGCGGGCGTCGGCGTCAGCGTGCCCTCGGAGGCGAGCGGGAAGTCGTCCTCGGCGGGCAGCGGGGTCGGCGCGCGGGTCGGGATCGCGAGCTCGACGGGCAGCGGCGCGGGCTCCGCGGTGGACGCGGGCTCCGCGGGAGCAGCGGGTTCGGGAGGCGGAGCCGCGGCGGCGGCGGCGGGTTCGGGCGGCGGAGCCGCGGCGCCGGCGGCGGGTTCGGGCGGCGGAGGCGCGGCGCCCGCGGCGGGTTCGGGAGGCGGAGCCGCGACGCCCGCGGCGGGATCGGGCGGCGGAGCCGCGACGCCCTCGGCGATGGCCGCCGGCGCGGGATCGGCCGCTGGAGCAGGATCGGCGGCGGGGGCCGCTTCCGCGGCGGGCGCAGGCGCCGAGACCGGATCGCTCGCCGGCGTCGCGACCGGCGTCTTGCGGCGCCCACCCCCCATCAGGCGCCCTCGCGCCGGAAGGGCGAGTCGGCGAGCAGGCGCAGCGACGCGAACCAGATGCCGACGAACACCAGCGACGCGCACAGCGCCGCGTAGCCGACGCCGCGCCACGGGTGCTGCGCCATGCCGGACTGGCTGACCCAGGCCTCGACCACGCTGAACTGGCCGTTGAGCGCGGCGGCGCCGAGCAGGCCGAGCATCAGCAGGATCCCGCGCACCGGCGCGCTACGCCGCGAGAACTTGGCGCGGCCCATCACGTAGCCGAGCGCGCCGGCGAACGACGCGTGCGCGAGCGTCGTCACCACCGCCTGCGCCGCGCCGGTCGACAGGTAGACCTGGTGGCCCTGGCCCGACAGCCGGTGGTAGTTCACCCACACGGCGAACCCGGTGCCGCACGCCATCATGTAGACGATGCCGTCCATCGGCTCGTCGAACTCGCGCGACATGTAGACCGTGTAACGGACCACGGCGTACTTGCACATCTCCTGGGTGAGGCCGGCGACGAACACCGCGTAGAGCACGCGATCGAGCGACAGCGCCGACAGGCCGTGCGCTTCGAGCGCGAGCGGCGGCACCGCCTCGTTCTGGACGAAGTTGGCGAGCGGCGCGGCGATCAGCGCGCCGAGCACGCACACGCCGATCACCAGCTGCTTGGGCTCGGGCTCGTGGCGGTCCATCAGGTAGAAGAAGCCGAGCCACAGCGCCGCGGGGATGCACGCGATCAGGCCGGCGAGCAGCGGCCCGAGGTCGATCGGTTGATGGATCCCGGCGACCAGCTCGACCAGCCACGCGACGATCACGAAGCCCACCAGCCCGGCGATCAGCTGGAACTTGGTCCCCATCAGGGCGCGCGCTCGGCGCAGCGACCAACGCGGTGGCCTCACCCCGAAATACTACGTTGTTCGAGCTTTATGCGCCGCACCCGGGCCTCTAGAATGCGCGCCAGCAGCGCGATGGCAAAAAAACAAGGACCAGACGGCCAGTTGCTGACCATGCACGAGCTCGCGGTGTACCTCCACCTCGACGAGGCCACGGTCGGCAAGCTGGTCGCCGGCGGAAAGATCCCGTCGTTGCAGGTCGACCGCCAGTGGAGATTCAAGCGCTCGGCGATCGATCAGTGGATCGCCGATCAGCTGGTCGGCGATGACGAGAGCTTCGTCGACGTCCCCGACGGCATGAAGCTGCCGCTCGAGGATCTGCTGCCCGATCAGGCGATCATCACGAACCTGCGCGCGCGCAGCCCGATCGGCGTGATCGAGGAGCTCGCGGCGCGCGCGTACACCAACGGATGGCTCGCCGACAAGCCGTGGTTCGTCGGCGCGGTGGTCGAGCGCGAGTCGCTGGCGTCGACCGCGATGGAGGGCGGCGTGGCGTTCCTGCACACCCGCGCCAAGGACAAGGGCAAGATCGGGCGGCCGTTCATCGTGGTCGGTCGATCGTGGGAGGGCATCCCGTTCGGCGCGCCCGACGGCAATCCGACGTACCTGTTCTTCCTGCTCGGCCTCAAGTACGACCGGCTGCACCTGCCGATCCTCGGCCGGCTCGCCCGCGCGCTGCGCAACCCCGCGACGATCGCCAAGCTGCGCTCGCTGTCGTCGCCCGACCAGGTGCGCGCGCTGCTGCTCAAGGAAGACGCGGCGGTGCGCGCCGGGATCGTGCCGGAGGGCACAGCCGAGGGCTGGAAGCCGAAGCTCGATCGCCAGCTCCGGTTGCGCGCGATCCGCCGGCTGCAGACCGCCAAGACCAAGCCGCCGCCGGTCGAGCCGGCCCCGGCCCGGAAGGCCCGGGCCAAGCCACGCAAGTGATGTGACGCGCGGGCCGCGGCGCTATCATCGTAAGGTGGCGAGTACCGCGCTGTATCGCGTGCCGGTGGCGTTCCGTCCCGCCCGCGCGGAGGTCCAGCTCGAGCCCGACGCGCTGGTGCTGGTCATGCCGGGTGGCTGGCTGCGCCGCCACGTGCTCGACGGCGTGACCGCGACGGTGTGCGACGGCTTCGTCGCCGCGCGGATCGGGAGCGTGGTGCAGCGCCGGTTCGTGCGCATGCTCGTGCTGGAGCGCGACGACGAGCGCCACGCCGTGATCACGCCGCCCGATCTCGGCGCGGTGGCGCCGAACGTGGTGCGCGTGCCGGAGGCGCCGGCCGACGCGGCGGTCGTCGATTCGCGCGCGTGGGAGTCGCTCGCGGAGTGGCTGATCGGCGGCGGGCGACTGGCCGCGTGCTCGATCGAGGACCTCGCGCAGCTCGCGTGCATCGCGACGCCGCAGTTCGCCGTGCTGATCGGCGAGGTCGCGGCGCAGCGCGCGCTCGAGCAGGTGTGGATGCAAGGCGGCCCGCTGCGCGGCGGCTCGGATCTCGACTCGGCGCTGCAGCCGCTGGTCGATGCCGCGCGCTCGAGCGCACACGCAGGTGAAGCCCTGATCTCGGCGCTCGCGCACGCCGCGGGTGCGACGCGCCGCCGCCGCAGGTGGTGAGACTGGCGCGCGCGATCGCCGCGCGGTAGCTTGGCCGCGTGCTGAAGGTCGCGCTCGCCGCGCTCGCGCTCGCCGCGTGCCAGAGCTACGACGTGTCGCGCTCGCTCGGTGCGCGCTGCGATACCGGCAACGACTGCGACGACAAGTGCCTGGGCCCGGGCAGCGACTGGCCCGGCGGGTTCTGCACCACCGATTGCAGCGACGACGGCAGCTGCGCGAGCGGCGCGCGGTGCATCGCCGAGGACGACGGCGTGTGCGCGTTCGGCTGCAGCGGCGATCCCGACTGCACGTTCCTCGGCAGCGGCTACACCTGCCAGCTGGTCGATCCGAAGACCGGCGGGCTGAAGGTGATGATATGTCACGGCGGCTAGCGCTGGGCGTCGCGCTCGCGCCCGCGATCGCCCAGGCGCAGGACGCAGCGCCTCCCGCACCGGCTCCCGCACCGGCGGCGGCACCGGCGCCCGCCGCCGCGCCTGCACCCGCGCCGGCGCCACCGGAGAGCGTGGCCGAGGAGGTCGGCGATCAGGGCATCGCGGCCGAGGCCGGGCTCGCGACCGGCGGTGACATCACGCCGGGCGGCCTGCGCATCGTCGGTCACTACCTCTACGAGCTGTCGGACGACGACTGGTTCGACGGTGGCGCGGCGTTCACGTTCGGCAGCGGCAAGGCCGCATGCTTCCGCGATCGCGCGAACAACTACGTGTGCGATCACGGTCTGGCCGACGGCGACGCGGTCGAGATCTCGGCGACCGTGCGGCGCTACTTCGGCCGGCAGCACCAGTTCCGGCCGTTCGCGCGGCTGGGGCTCGGCGTCGGGCTCACCCGGTTCGGCGGCGACGGCGTGTCGGGGCTGCAGATCCCGGTGCACGTCGGCGGCGGCGTGCGCGCGCAGGTCGCGGATTCGGTCGCGATCATCGGCGATGCCGAGGTCGCGCTCGGCGTGGGCGTGTACAACAAGAGCCTCGGCCTCGAGGGCCAGCTCGGCTTCGCGATCGTCGCGGGTGCCGAGTTCCGCCTGCGATGATGCGCGCGCTCGTCGCGTTCGCGCTGCTCGCGGCGTGCGGCCATCGCGCGCCGCAGCGCTCGACCACCACGCTGGTCGTGCATGTCAGCGATGGCGGCATGCCGGTCGGCGCGCGCGTCCTGCTGTTCGACGCGCAGGGCCAGCCGGTCCACATCGGCTCGCTCGATCTCTACGGCAAGCGCCAGGGCGCGGCGGCGTGTCAGATCGCGCCGCAGGTGGTCGGCTCGTGGGACGGGCTGATCGTCGCCAACGGCACGGCCGAGGTGCCGATCGGCCACGACGCGTGCGTGCCATCGCCGGCGATCCCGTACGGCCGCTATCACGTGTGGGCGTGGCGCGGCGTCGAGTACGAGCGCTGGGAAGGCGACGTCGATCTGTCGGAGAACCGCGGCAAGGTCGAGCTCGCGATCGCGCTCGAGCGCGCGTGGACGCCGCACGGCGCGCTCGCCGCCGACATGCACGTCCACGCCCACGCGTCGAACGACTCGACGCTGCCCAACCCGCAGCGCGTGGTCGCGCAGGTCGCCGCCGGCATCCAGGTGATCGGGCTGTCGGATCACAACGCGAACGGCGATCTCGGCGACGAGATCCACCAGCTCGGGCTCGACGACGTGGTCGCGTCGATCGCGTCGAACGAGCTGACCTCGGAGGGCCTGCACATGGGTGTCTATCCGGTCGTGGTGGATCGCGAAAGGCCGCGCGGCGGCGCGCCGCCCGAGGCCGACGTCGTGCACGCGACCGTGCAGCACGTGTTCGACATCGCGCACGCGATGCCGGGCCATCCGATCGTGCAGGTCAATCACCCGCGGTTCCGCTACGACGCGCTGTACGACGGCACCGGCTGGGACGGCGTGAGGTGGCCGCCGCCGTTTCCGCTGGCGTTCGACGCGGTCGAGGTGCTCGCCGGCTACAGCGCGTTCAACGTGCCGGGCGACCGCCGGTTCGACGACAGCGTGCGCGACTTCTACACGATGACCGATCACGGCCACCTGATCGCGCCGATGGGCAACAGCGACACCCACGACCTCAACTGGGTGCTCGACGGCACGACGCGCACCTACGTGTTCGTCGACGATCCGCGGACCAGGCCGTTCGACCAGGACGGCTTCATCCGCGCGATCCGCGCGCGCCGCGTGGTCGCGACCAGCGGGCCGTGGATCGATCTCGAGGTCGCCGCGAAGCAGGGCGCGACCCCGACGGTCGGACCGGGCCAGGCGATCGTCCCGGATCACGGCTCGGTGTGGGTCGATGTCACGATCGCGCAGGCGCGCTGGGTCCACGTCGATCGCATTCGCATCACGATCGGCGCGCCGGACGGCCCGAAGCTGGCGAAGACGATCGACGTCCCGCCGGACGTGCGCAGCTATCGCTTCACCGGCGCGGTCGAGGTCGGTGCCGCCGACACCTGGCTCGCGGTCACCGCCGACGGCGACACGCCGTTGCCGCTCGAGCAGACCGGCAGCTATCAGAAGGATCGCTGGAACCGGCCGGGCGTCACGCCGTTCGCGATCGCGTCGCCGGTCCTGATCGACGGCGACGGCAACGGCCGGTGGAAGCGCGGCGACGCCGACCTCGCACTGCACTGATCGGTTGCGGTCCGATCCCGAGGTCTCGCTCACCGACGTCCAGCGCTGGTCACTGCTCGGTGATCGCGAGCTGGTACGGGCCGCTGCCGACGTTGGAGTCGACGATGATCACGAACGCCGCGCCGGCGTTCGCGGTGATCGTGACCGCCGACAGCAGGCCGGCCGGGCCGCCGCACGCGTCGTCGTTGCACGCGACCTGCGTGCCCTGGCAACCGCTCGCGCGCACCGACAGCACGGTGTCGAACGT
The DNA here is from genome assembly GCA_035516595.1 of Kofleriaceae bacterium. Classification (GTDB taxonomy): domain Bacteria; phylum Myxococcota_A; class Polyangia; order Haliangiales; family Haliangiaceae; genus JABFXX01. The sequence goes on from DATJAE010000029.1 coordinate 20,131, forward strand.
CTGGTCCGGGCTGTTGCACAGATCGATCCGATAGGTGCCGTCGGCAGGCGCGAACCAGCCGAACGACACGTCGGTGCCATCGCCGCTGCAGCCCATGTAGGTGTTGGCGTGGCCGGCGGTCGTGCCCGACGCGACATCGGAGCCGGTCGCGCTGCCCAGGTTCTGGTTCGCGCACGCGATCGTCTGCATGCCGGCATCGCCCTGGCCGCTCGCGTCGTCGCTCGCGCGCGCGTCGCTGCCGCCGCCGCCGGGCCGGCCCGCGTCGTCGCGCGGATCGAAGCCGACGCGTCCGCACGCGACCGCCGCCGCCAGGCAGACCACCACTGCGCCCCGCATCCGGCGATTCTACTTCGAGACGCCCCTCGGCAGCAGCACCCAGGTCTTGCCCTTGCCGCCCATCCGGCCGCCGATGTCTTCGGCGTCGCGATCGTCGCCCCAGTAGATGTCGGCGCGCACCGCCCCGACGATGCCGGCGCCGGTGTCCTGCGCGATCAGCAGGTGCTGCCACGGCGCGGTCACGCCCGGCTTGCCCGCGACCGGCGCGATCGCGTCGACGAACACCGGGGTCGACATCGCGAAGAACGCGCGATCGACCGCGGCCGAGCGCCGCGGCGTCAGGATCGTCTTCTGCGAGCCGACCGCGCCGGCCTCCTTCGACTCCTTGAAGAACACGTACGACGCGTCCTGGTCCGCGATCTCGTCGAACCGCGCCGCGTGATCCTTGAACCACTTGCGGATGCCCTGCATGGTGAAGCCGCTCGGCGACGACTCGCCGAGCTCCTTGAGCACGCCGCCGACGCCCTTGTAGGCGCGGCCGTTCTTGCCGGCGAACTCGAGCCAGACCTCGCTGCCGTCGTCGAGCTTGGCCTTGGCCGAGCCCTCGATCTGCGCGAACAGCACGTCGGTGGGATCGTCGGCGTAGACCAGCTCGAGCCTGGCCGCCGCGAGCGCGCCGGTGCGGATCTCCGAGCGCGTGTAGTACGGCACGAGCTCGCCATCGCGATCGAGCCGGCCCCACACCCGGCGGCCGTGGCCGTCGCGGATGAACTGCCCGAGATCGACCATCACGAGATCGGCCGGCCGGCCGAGCACCGGGATGGTGAACGCGCCGTGCCGGGTGCGCGACGCGTGGATCTCCTGCACGTAATAGCCGGTGAGCTTGCCGGTCGCGCCCGCCTTGCCGGCGGTGCTGTACGGCACGAACTCGGCCTCGAAGAACGCGCGCGCGGCCGCGTCGTCGCCGGGCTTGAGCCGGGCCGCGGCGGCGCAGGCGTGGCGCCACTGCTTCGCGATCCCGCCGTGGCCGTCGGTGCCGACCGGCTCGTCGTCGCGCAGCTCGGCGAGCTTGGCGCACGAGCGCAGGAACGACGGCACCGCCTCGGCGAGATGATCGCCGGCCCAGCCGGGCAGCTCGTCGAACTTCACCCGGGTGAGCTTGAGCTCGTCGTGCGGCGGCGCGGCGGCCTCGGCCTCCGAGGGGCCACACGCGCAATCGGGGCCGGCGGCGGCGACCCGGGTGCCGAGCAACAACGCGAGAGCGAGCGCGCGCATGGTCAGAACATGGCAACGCGCGAGCCGCGGCGCAAATTCGCTTACTGGAGGATCGCGACCGGGTTCGCGAACACCTCGACCCAGTTGTCGTTGGTCGGCAGATCGACGACCCAGTTCGACATCACGAGGTTCGAGTTCGACAGCGTCGCCTTCGCGAAGAATCCGTAGGCGCCCGGCCACGGATTGGTGTTGCCGGCGACCGAGACATGACTCCACATCCCGTTCTGGCTGCGGGTCGCGAGCAGCAGCTCCTGGGTGGTCGAGTCCTGATAGACCACCAGCGGATCGGCGTTGCCGGGCGGCAGCACGAGCCGGGTGTCGGCGAGCATGTCCTCGGTCGGCTTGGGCAGGCCGTCCACGGTCTGGCCGACGATGCGATAGCCGTCGTCGACGATCTCGATCGGCTGCTGCTCGACGACGTACTTGAGGTCGTCGGTGGTCGCGTCGATGTAGGTGACGTGCGAGACGCCGTTGGCGTCGACCTGCAGCGACGGGTTCCAGCCGTCGTCGGTGCCGTTGCCGCCGTCGAGCACGATCGCCGGGTCGAACTGGCCGCTCGTCGGGTTGAACTTGGCGAGCTTGAGCTCGGCGGCGCCGCGATCGTAGTAGGTCACGATCGGCGCCTGGGTGCGCGGATCGCGCGCCGAGTCGATGAACAGGCCGAGGCCCTCGGGCAGGGGATAGATGTTGGGGTTACTGGGATCGTCCGGCGGCACCATGCCGGTGTCGACCGTCCAGAACTGCCAGTCGCTCGCCTGCATCGGGATCGCGACCTGCGCCGACGCGTAGCGCACCTCGGCGTGCTCGCCGCTGGCGTCCTCGACGTGCGCGAGGTAGGCGATGCCGGGCCGGCCGTCATCGCCGCGCAGCGTGATCGAGGTGTACATGCCGACCAGCGAGCCGGTGCCGTTGCCGAGCATCCCGGTGCCGGCGTCGACCGTGTGGATCTGCCACGTGCCGTTGACCTTCGCGGCGAACTTGAGCGACGCGTTGTCGACGTCGAAGTAGCTCACCATCGGCGTACCGTCGGGCGCGACCGCGATGCTCGTGTACATGCCGACGTCGGGCCCGTTGTCGGCGATGCCGCCGCGGATCATCGAGCCGGGCACGACGACCGGGCCGGCGGGCACGCCGTCGACCCACTCCCACGCGGTGTCGGCGACCCGGCCGGGCGCGAGGATGTGAGTCACCACCAGGTCGCCGTAGGTCTGCGCGTAGGCCGACACCCACTGCGTGCCGTCGGGCGCCGCGGCGATGTCGGAGTACGGGCCGACCTGGCCGATCGGCACGTCGTCCGAGCACACGCACGTGTTGTCGATGCAGAACGGCAGCTGGCCCTTCATGCACTGGCTCGGATCGCAGTCCGACATCATCTCGCACGACCGCGACTTGCTGCTGCAGCTGCAGCTCGGCACCAGCGAGCTCAGGGCGATCGCGCCGGCCCACATCCCGAGCATCGTCAGGTTGCGGCGGGTCGCGATCCGGCGCAGCCAGCCGCGGCGGCGCCGGCGGCGCAGCACGAGCAGGCCGACCACCGCGAACGTCGCGATGCCGCCCGCGCCGGGCCGGCCGGTCTCGCACGTGCAACCGGTCGTGCCGCTCGTGCCGTGGAACGGCGCGATCAGCGCGATCGTCTGGTTGCCCTGCTCGTCCTTGGCGAACACCACGACCTCGCCGTTCTTGTTGAACAGGTCGTAGTCGGCCTTGTTGAGCGTGGCCTGCTTGGCATCCATCCAGGTCGTGCGCGGCTGGTCGTCGCCCGGCGCGCCGAACCCGACCTTGACCGCGTCGCCGCTGACCACGTCCCACACCGGCACGCTGAACACGTCGCCGTTCCACTGCGCCTTGTCGGTGAACACCTTCGGACCGACCGAATCGATCACGACCGGGATCTGGAGGACGTCCGAGGTCGTGCGGTAGTCGCCCTTGACGCGCGACTTGAGGCCGATCGTGTACTTGCCCTGCCACGCGAACGCGCGATCGGCGATCACGAGCGGGAAGTCGCTGGTGAACTGGTGCCACATGCCGCCGTCGAAGTTCCACGTCCACTCGAGCTCGCGGCCGAGGCTGTCGACGTGATCGACGTCGAACGTGAGGGTCGGCAGCTTGCCGGTGTCGAGCCCCTTGAGGCCGTCGATGATGGTCTGCGGCGGCGGCGTGTCGACGCTGACCAGCCGCGCCGAGCCGGTCGACTTCGGCTGCGTCGGCAGCATCTTGGCGTCGAGCGCGTCGACCGCGTCGCGCGCGAGCGGCTCGCGCATCGCGAGCTGGCGCATCATCGTGCTCGCGCCGAGCTGGGCATACAGCGCGAGGAAGTCATCCTGCGGCGTCGTGACGTGCTGGATCGACAGGTTGTTGAGCGAGAACCCGGCGAACGACGGCACGGTGATCGGCTGCAGGTTGCCGAGCAGCGGCGTGATCAGGTCGAACACCGACGGCAGCACCATCTCGAGGTGCTGCGGGCTCTCGCGCACGAACTCGCTGTTGAGCACCGTCAGCTGGACGTTGCTCGACGACAGCCCGACGATGCTCGGCGTGATCGTCGCGGGCATCCCGGGCTGCTGGTCGAACGTCAGGTTGACCCCGACGTTGAGCGTGAGATCGAGCGTGAACGCGCGGACGTAGCGCTCGAACAGGAACGCGTAGAAGTCGACCTCCATGTGCGAGATGCCGACCGTGAGCGCCGGCGACTGCATCGTGTTGTCGCCGATCGTGAACGTGATCTCGCGCTGCGGCCGCGTGACCAGCAGCAGCGGCGCGTTGTTGTCGCTCTCGGTGAGGTCGTTGAGCGACGGCACCAGGATGCCGATCGTCCCGACGTTGAGCTGCTTGATGAACGACGTGCCGACGCCCAGGCACATCGCGCCCGAGGTCACGGCGTGATGGCCGAGCTGGTCGAGCGTGGTCTGCGACAGGCCCATCGTCAGGTCGACGTTCGCCGGATCCATCGAGCCGTCGAACGCGGTCGCGACGTTGAGCGCGAACGTGCCGCGCGACGTGGTCGGCAGGCTGAACGGCGGCGCGCCGAAGTCCGGCGTCTTGAGCGGCGGCACGCACAGCGACGGCTCGCTCGCATACGGCACGCCGTCGCCGCGCGTCCCGACGCGGGTCGATGGATCGATATCGGAGTTGACGCCGGTGATGACGCCCAGGCTCAGGCCCTGGTTGAGCAGCGACACGTAGCCGCCGGGGACGATCCGCGCCTCCATCTCGGCCTGCGTGCCCGGCGACACGCCGGCGAGCAGCGCGCCGACATCGATCTCGCCCGCGATGCCGAGCGGGTTGGGCAACAGGCCCTGGATCAAGTTGTCGAGCGCCGGGGTGAGCAGCTGGATGACGAACTGGCCGACGAACGAGTCGATGATCGACGACGCGAGGTTCGCGATATCGGACAGCAGGCTGCAGCCCGAGAAGTTCATGTTGAGCTGGAACGACTCGATCTGCGCGAGGTGGATCGTCAGCTCGCCGGTGGTCGCGTCGATGCCGAGCGCGACATCGAACGCACCGTTGAGGTTATTCGACGTCGCGGTCAGCGTGCACGACGCGCCGATACCGACGACCTGACCCTTGATCGGGATCGACGCGTTCGCCGACGTCGAGAGCGCGACGTGGATCGTGTTCTGGTTGGTCACGCTCAGCGAGAAGCCGTTGTTGTTGATCGAGACGTTCGCCTTGCAGCCGGGATTGCAACCGTTGGCGTTCGTGTAACACCACTCCGCGCCGGTCCCGAGGAAGCCGGTCGGATCGCCGAACGATCCGTCGGGCACGCAGAACCCGCCGCCGAGCGACGAGTTGAGCGCGCCGGGCAAGATCGATGTGAGCTTCTGGAAGCCTTGCGGGGTCACGCGGACCTGCGCGCCACCTTCCACCGTCTGCGTCGCCGGCAAGCCGCCTTGTGGCAGCGGGCTCGTCGCGCCGCATGCGCTACAGCTTCCAAAGTTTCCGCATGCTCCCATCGAGATGATGAAGAGCGCGGACAGGACGAGATTCAGGCGCGCGGATCGAACGAACACGGTGGCCTCCCCGACGATCGACCCACGTATACCTGAGGCCGATTTGCCGAGGGAAGAGAATTTGTTACGTAGCTACGCGTCAAACCTCGGGTTTGTGAGGTATCGCTCAGCCGCTACAGCCCCGCCCACTCGGGCCCTTGGGACTTGACAGTGCCCGGGCAGGGTCGCTATCTACTTCGCCCGCACTGGGTCCGTAGCTCAGATGGATAGAGCGCCGGGCTTCGAACCCGTAGGTCGGGCGTTCGAGTCGCCCCGGACTCACGAGACTGAAAACCGAAGATCGTCGAAACCAGCCGGGGGCATAGCTCAATGGTAGAGCATCGGACTCTTAATCCGCTGGTTGTAGGTTCGAGTCCTACTGCCCTCACTACCCGAGCTCGCTGAGAGGTCACCGCGCGACGGCGGCAGCTCGCGATGCCGCCGACGATCACGGCGCGAAACACGGCTACGGAGCTCATGGCTCGATAGATCAGCAAGCCGTGGCTCGGTGCTCGGTGCCGTGCGCGCACGTGTTGCGCGATCCGATCTGCTCGGCCGTGGCGCGCGTCCTGCAGCCCGCGAGAATCGATGGCGAAACGAGAGGAGCTTCTTGCGAGCGCGCACGTACCACTCGAGCAAGCGCTCGAGCTGCACCCGCGGTACCGAGGGAAGATCCAGACGGCCGCGAAGTGCCCCATTCGCGGCCTCGCCGACTTCGCGATCTGGTATTCGCCCGGCGTCGCCGCGCCGTGCAAAGCGATCGCGGCGAGCCCCGAGCTCGTCTACGAGCACACGAACAAGGGCAACACGATTGCCATCGTCACCGATGGCACGCGCGTGCTCGGGCTCGGCGACATCGGGCCCGAGGCAGGGCTGCCCGTGATGGAGGGCAAGGCGCTGCTGTTCAAGTACCTCGGCGGGGTCGACGCGGTCCCGATCTGTCTGGCCACGCGCGACGAGGCCGAGATCGTGCGAGCCGTCGAGATGCTGCAGCCGTCGTTCGGCGCGATCAACCTGGAGGACATCGCGCAGCCGAAGTGCTTTCGCGTCCTCGACCGGCTGCGCGCGAGCCTCGCGATCCCGGTCTGGCACGACGACCAGCAAGGCACGGCGACGGTCACGCTGGCGGCCCTCATCAACGCGCTCGACCTCGTGGGCAAACGGCTCGCGAGCGCGCGCGTCGTGCTCCTCGGGATCGGCGCGGCGGGATTCTCGGTGTATCGCGCGCTCCTCGCCGCCGGCGTCGACCCGCGGGGGATCGTCGCGTGCGATAGCCGCGGGACGCTGCACCGCGATCGCGAAGACATCGCGCGGGACCGCGAGCGCTTCACCGAGAAGTGGCGCGTGTGCACCGAGTCGAACGGGGACGATGTCCGCGGCGGGCTCGCCCAGGCGCTGCGCGGCGCGGACGCGTGCGTCGCGTTCTCGGCTCCGGACACGATCCGGCCCGAGTGGCTGAAGGACATGGCGCGCGACTCGATCGTGTTCGCGTGCGCGAACCCGGTGCCCGAGATCTGGCCGTGGGACGCGAAGGCAGCCGGCGTCCGCATCATCGCGACCGGCCGCAGCGACTTTCCGAATCAGGTGAACAACTCGCTCGGTTTTCCGGGCATCTTCCGCGGCGTGCTCGACGTGCGCGCGCGCGCGATCACCGACGGCATGGGGCTCGCCGCCGCGCGCGCGCTCGCGCAGCTGGCCGTCGAGCGTGGCCTGCGCGACGACGCGCTCCTGCCGCGGATGGACGACGAAGAAGTGGCCATCCGCGAGGCCGTCGCGACCGGCCTCGCCGCGCAGCAGGAGGGCGTCGCCCAGGTCTCGCGCTCGGCAGAGCAGCTCCGTGCCTCGGCCGCGGCGGCGATTCGCAACGCGCGCGATGCGACTCGCGCGCTGATGGAGGCAGGGGTGATCCTGTCGCCGCCGTGACGACCACGCGAGTCCTCGTCCTGGGCGCCGCCGGGCGAGACTTCCACGACTTCCTGACCGCGCTGCGCGACGATCCGGCGATCGAGGTCGTCGGATTCACCGCGGCGCAGATTCCAGGGATCGAACGGCGCATGTTTCCGGCATCGCTCGCGGGTCCGCGGTACCCGCACGGCATCGCGATCCACCCCGAGGCGGAGCTCGAGCGCCTGATCGCGGCGCTACACGTCGACGAGGTCATCCTCGCGTACAGCGATCTCGCGCACGCGGCGGTCATGCACCTGGCGAGCCGCGCGCTGGCCGCCGGCGCGGGGTTCCGGCTGCTGTCGCCGCGCCGCACGATGCTGCGCTCGGTTCGTCCCGTGATCGCGGTGACCTCCGTGCGGACCGGCTGTGGCAAGAGCCAGGTCGCGCGCTACCTCGCGGCCGAGCTGCGGCGGGCCGGCCACTCGGTCGGCGTGTGTCGCCATCCGATGCCGTATGGCGATCTCGAGGTGCAGCGCGTCCAGCGCTTCGCGACGATCGCGGATCTCGACGCCGCGCGCGTCACGATCGAGGAGCGCGAGGACTACGAGCCGCACGTGCGCGCGGGATGCGTGGTGCACACCGGCGTCGACTACGCGGCCGTGCTGCGTGCGGCAGAGGCCGAGAGCACGATCATCCTGTGGGACGGCGGCAACAACGACACGCCGTTCTTCCGACCCGATCTGTGGATCACCGTCGTCGATCCGCTCCGGCTCGGCCACGAGGTCGCCTACCATCCGGGCGAAACCAACTTTCGCGCTGCCGACCTCGTGATCATCAACAAGGCCAACACCGCGCCACCTGGCTCGATCGACGAGCTGCGCGCGCGGACCGCCGCGATCAATCCGCGCGCGCGTCTCGTGATCACGCGCTCGGTGGTGACTGCCGACGATCCAGCGCGGATCCGCGGCAAGCGTGTGCTCGTGGTCGAGGACGGCCCGACCCTGACGCACGGCGAGATGGCGTTCGGCGCGGGCCTGATCGCGGCGCGCGAGCTCGGTGCCGCGGAGATCGTCGATCCGCGGCCGCACGCGGTCGGCCAGATCGCCGACGTCTTGCGGCACTACCCGCACCTCGGCGCGGTGCTGCCGGCGGTCGGCTACTCGGCGGACGAGATCCACGATCTCGAGGCGACGATCCGCGCCACCGATTGCGACTCGGTCGTGATCGCGACGCCCGCCGATCTCGGCCATGTCCTGCGCATCGAACGGCCGTCGACCCGTGTGCGCTACGAGCTCGCCGACGACGGCGCCCCCACGCTCGCCGACGAGCTCCGCCGGTTCCTCGCGAGACTCGCTCGGTGACGGACGTCGTCGTCGTGGCGTTCGGCGGCAACGCGCTGTGGCCGCGCGATAGCCGTGGCGAGACCGCCGAGCAGCTTGCCCGCGCGCGCCGAGCGTGCGCGCCGCTGGTCGATCGGTTGCGAGCCGGCGCGCGCCTGGTCATCGTATACGGCAACGGACCGCAGGTCGGCGCCGAGCTGTTGCGCCACGAGGCGGCTCGTCGCGACGTCGCGCCGGCGCCGCTCGACGCGTGCGTCGCCGCGACGCAGGGCTCGATGGGCTACATGCTCGAGCTCGCGCTGCGCGCCGAGGTCGAGCGAGCCGGCGTCGACGTGCCGGTCACGTCGATCGCGACACTGGTGCGCGTCGATACCGCGGATCGGGCCTTCGCGACGCCCGACAAGCCGGTCGGGCCGTTCTACGACGCCACGACGGCGGCTCGCCTCCGCGACCGGGGGTGGACGCTCGTCGAGCAGCCGGGCGGCGGCTTCCGGCGGGTCGTGCCGTCTCCGCGCCCGCTCGAGCTCGTCGACGCCGCGGCGATCCACGCGCTGCTCGCCGCCGGGCACGTCGTGCTCGCCGGTGGCGGCGGCGGCATACCGGTCGCACGCGGCGCGGGCGGCGCGCTGGTCGGCGTCGAAGCGGTGATCGACAAGGACCACACCGCGGCGCTGCTCGGCCGCGTGGTCGCTGCGCGCGAGCTCTACGATCTCACCACGGTCGACTACGTGTATCGCTCGTACGGCCGTCCCGATGCGGTGCCGATGCCGGCGTTGACCACCGCCGAAGCGCGCCGGTGCGCCGCCGCGGGCGAGTTTCGGGCCGGCACCATGGGGCCGAAGATCGAAGCTGCGCTCGCGTTCCTCGAGACCGGCGAGCGAGTACTCATCACCGCGCTGCCGCGCCTCGCCGACGCACTCGCGGGCCGATGCGGGACCTGGGTCACGCGTTGAGGTGCTCGACCGCTACTCGAGCCGGAGCTCGACGCCGAGCGCCTCGGATAACCGCCGCAAGTCCTGCACGACATAGAAGAACGCGAGCCAGGCCCACCGCCCCCAGCGTCGCAACCCTTCGCGCTTCACCTTCTCGATGCTGTCGCGGTTACGCGCGGGTACCTTGCCGTAGAACAGCTGCGAGAACACCTCGACCGACCAGGCATCGATCGGAAAGCCGCCGTGCGGGTTGATGATGTCGGCCGAGTAGTCGCCGATTCCGGGGAGCTGCATGAGAAGCTGCCTCGCCTCGGCGGGCGGCATCGCGCGGAGCTGCTCGATCGGATCTCCGCAACGCTTCGCGTTGCTGCGCGCTCTGGCAGATCCGGAGCTTTCGATCGACGGGAACGTCCCGTCCGCGAGCCGCTTGGCCAGCGCGATCAGGAGCTTCGCGCGGTACCCGACCTTGCAGCTCGTCGCGAGCTCGCGAGGCCGGAGCCGAGCGATGCGCGCGGCGGTCGGCCACGCGCGGATCTTCTTGCCGTCGAATTCGGCGGTCGGCCCGTAGCAGGCGATGAACGCCGACATCATCGCGTTGCTTCGCGCGAGCGGCGCCATCTGCAAGAGGATCGCGAGGCACGCTTCCGAGAACAGCGTGGTCGGTGACGTGTCGTGCATGCCTCGGAGGTGGCGGATGGCGTGCGAGAGGATGCGGTCCTTGCGCGCCAGCTCGTAGAACTCGGCGAGGCTGTCGTCGATGCCGAGCGCGGCGCGCAGCTGCTGCTTCATCGCTTCCGCGTCACCGCGCGACGGTCGCTGCGCGAAGAATAGCCGGACCGCGATCCGCGGCCGCGATGTCGTGCCCGCGGACGCGAGCCGGATCCCGGTGAGCACGCCGCGCAGGTGCGTCGCCGTCCACAGCGTCCCAGCTTCGAACCGCTCGTACGGCGTGAACAACGACCAGCCCGCCGGCTTGTGGACCGTGAGCGCGAAGTCGTACGGCGGCTCGGGCTCGAGCTGGTAGCGGATGGAGTGCAAGAGCTTCGTCATCGTTCAGCGGCACGCCTCGTGAAGAGCGTAGCGGCATGACTGCGAGCCGCATCGAGCCGACCGATCAGGTCTTCACGTGCCCGCTGCACCCCGAGGTCCGGAGAAAGCGCGCGGGACGGTGCCCGATGTGCGGGGCAAAGCTCGAGGTCAAGGGACGCGGCCAGCAAGCCCGAGCCTCGCGCTGAGCTACCGCACAGCGAGCGCGATCGCGACGATCACGACGACGATCACGATCGCGAGCCCGAGCAGGTAGAACATCGACTTCTGTTTCTCCTTGACCTCGCGGTCGCGGAGGTGATTGAGGTTGCCGTCGCTCATGCTCGGAGAACGTTGCAAGGCGAGCACCGACCCTCGCGTGAGGGATTCGCGCAATTCCGGCGCGCGCTCCGGCGAGCCTGCAGGTCTCGCGCAGCCGCACGCGCGCCGCAGGCGGCCGCGGTGGCACGGAGCGCGCAACGATCTCTGGCGTGAGCACCGAGCTCGGTCCCGATGAGCTTTCTCGGCGTTGCGATCCGCGCGACATTCCCTTTGACTCGACCGCCGACGCGCGCGAAACGGTAGGGGTTCTCGGGCAGCAGCGCGCCGTGGACGCCGCGCGGTTCGCGATCGGGATCAAACACGACGGCTACAACGTGTTCGCGCTCGGCCCGAAGGGAATCGGCAAGCAGACGATCCTGCGCGAGCTGTTCGAGCGCGAAGCGAAGCAGCAGGCGGCACCCGCGGATTGGTGCCATGTATTCAACTTCGCCGAGCCACATCGGCCTCGGGCGCTTCGCATGCCACCCGGAACCGCGTCGCGGCTGCGCTCCGACATGGCGCATGCGGTCGACGAGCTCCGCGTCGCGGTACCGGCCGCGTTCGACAGCGACGAGTATCGCAGCCGCAAGCACCAGCTGGTCGAGGCGTTCAAGCAGCGGCAGGAGTCGGCGTTCGAGGAGCTCCAGAAGCGGTCGAAGGACCGCCGCGTCGGCATCGTACGGACCGATACCGGCGTCGCGATCGCACCGCTGCGCGCGGACGCCGTGATCGAGGCGGAGGAGTTCGGCAAGCTCCCGGAGCCCGAGCAGGCCGAGCTTCGGGCCGCGATGGAACAGGTCGGCAACGACGTGGCCGCACTGTTTCGCCAGTTCCACGACTGGGTGCCCGAGCACCACGAAGCGATGGAGACGCTCGATCGCGAGATGGCCGCGAGCGTCGCACGGCGCGTCGTCGACACCGTGCGCAGCGCGTACAAGGAGCTGCCGGCGGTGCTCGAGTACCTGGCGGCAGTGGAGCGCGACGTCGTCGACAATGTCGAGCGGTTCATCGCCAAGGACGATAACGGCGTCCCCCAGGTGATCCTGCGCGCGTTTCGGCACGGTGAAGACGAGGACGGCAAGCTCCGGCGCTACGAGGTCAACGTGATGATCGACCACGCCGGCGCGTCGGGCGCGCCGGTGGTCTATGAAGATCATCCGACCTACGCGAACCTGGTCGGCCGGATCGAGCACACGCAGGAGCTCGGCGCCCTCATCACCGACTTCACGCTGATCCGACCGGGCGCGCTCCATCGCGCGAACGGCGGCTACCTGATCGTCGACGCGATCAAGCTGCTGCAACAGCCGTTCGCGTGGGAGGCGCTCAAGCGCGCGCTGCGCACACGCGAGATCAAGATCGAGTCTCTCGGTCAGGTGCTCGGCTACGTGTCGACCGTGTCTCTCGAGCCCGAGGCGATTCCGCTCGACACCAAGGTCGTCGTGCTCGGCGATCGCCTGCTCTACTACCTGCTCGCGACGCTCGACCCAGAGTTCGGCGAGTTCTTCAAGGTCATGGCCGACTTCGAGGAAGACATGGATCGAGGTCGCGAGTCCGATGCGGCGTACGCGACGCTGGTCGCGAGCCTCGTCCGCAGCGAGAAGCTGCGACCGTTCGACCGCGGCGCGGTCGCGCGCGTGATCGAGCACGCCGCGCGGCTCGCACGTGATGCGCAGAAGCTGTCGATCCGGATGCGTTCCATCGTCGATCTCCTGCGCGAGGCCGACTTCTGCGCCGAGCGCGCGAATCGGACGACGGCGACCGCCGCCGACGTCCAGGCCGCGATCGACGCCCAGCGCCAGCGCGCGGGACGGATCCGCGAGCGCATGCTCGAGTCGATCCGGCGCGCGACGCAGCTGATCGACACGGCCGGCGACAAGGTCGGCCAGATCAACGGGCTCTCGGTGATCGAGCTCGGCGACTACGCGTTCGGTCATCCGACGCGGATCACCGCTCGCGCGCGCGTGGGCAAGGGCGAGGTTGTCGACATCGAGCGCGAGGTCGAGCTCGGCGGACCGATCCACTCCAAGGGCGTGCTCATCCTCGCCGGGCTGCTCGGGGCGCGCTACGCGCCGCACATGCCGCTGTCGCTGTCGGCGAGCATCGTGTTCGAGCAGTCGTACGGCGGCGTCGAGGGTGACAGCGCTTCGCTCGCCGAGCTGTGCGCGCTGCTGTCGGCGATCGCGGAGGTTCCGATCAAGCAATCGTTCGCCGTCACCGGGTCGGTGAACCAGCACGGCGAGATCCAGCCGATCGGCGGTGTCAACGAGAAGATCGAGGGCTTCTTCGACGTGTGTCGCGAACGCGGGCTGACCGGCGAGCAGGGCGTGCTGATCCCGCGCAGCAATGTCCAGCACCTCATGCTGCGCAAGGACGTGATCGCCGCGGTCGTCGAGCGCCGGTTTCACGTGCACGCGGTCAGCGATGTCGACGAGGCGATCGCGCTGCTCACCGGCCGTTCCGCGGGAGCGCGCGATCGCGAAGGCGCATTCCCGGCGGGCAGCATCAACGCGCTCGTCGAGGCGCGCCTGCACGCATTCGCCGAGGACGCGCGCCGGTTCCTCGCACGCACGCAGGAGCGGTGAGCTGTCGATGCGAGGTGTGCAAGCCGTGCGCGGTTCGGCGCAGTTCGAGCCAGGGCGGCGTGCACGTTCGTTGCTAGGGCGATGGATGCGGGAGCATGCGACGTGACCGCAGGAATGGTGGCACGCCTGATGCTCGAGTGAGCGCCGCGGTTAAACGAACCAGGAACAGGAGAACCAACATGTACGATCTCAAGAAGCACCTCGCAGAGTTCGCGGCCTCGAAGTGGAACGAGTGGAAGGCAAGCCTCGCCGACGACGTCATCTACGAGGAGATCGCGACCCACACGCGCGTGAAGGGCGCCGACGAGTACCTCAAGATCGTCCAGCGCTGGAAGCGCGCGTTTCCCGATCTCAAGGCGACGGTGCTCAACACCTTCACGGCTGGCGACAAGATCTTCGCTGAGGTCGAATGGGAAGGCACGCAGACGGGCCCGCTCGATGGACCGTTCGGTACGATCGCCCCGACCAACAAGCGCGGCCTGACCAAGGCGGCGCTGTTCGCCACGGTGAAGAACGACAAGCTCGTCGAATTCCATCAGTACTTCGACATGATGACGCTGCTGGCGAACCTTGGCATCGCGCCGTTCGCCGCCGCGCCCGCGCAAGTCGCAAAACCAGGAGTCGCTCCGGCGCCGCGCCGGCCGTGAGCACGGCGCGCGCGTGGAACGTCGTCTGACTCGCCACGACTGCCTGGATCGCGGCGACACGATCGCGGTTCAGGTAGCGCCCGAGAGGCGACGCAAACGACGCGCGCGAGTCAGCGATGGATCAGGGTCAGATAGCCGAGCACGCCGACCGAATCGAACAGCACGGCGTCGATGCGATCGAGCATGCCGCCGTGGGCGAGGAACAGCCTCCCGGAATCCTTCGCCCCCGCAGCTCGCTTCAACATCGACTTGCTGAGATCGCCGATCGGTCCGAGTACGGCGGCGATGATGCCGATCATGATCGCGTCTTCGCGCGAGATCGCGTCGCACCAGAGATGGGTCGCGATCGCGGCGGCGACTCCGACGAGTGCACCGATCGCAAGTCCCTCGCGCGTCTTGCCCGGGCTTACCGATGGCAGCAGCAAGTGGTGGCCGAGCAGCTTGCCTCCGAGGAATGCACCGGTGTCGTTCGCCCACGCGGTCACGAGCACGATCGCGGACCACGCCAATCCATCCGGCCGCGCGCGCAGCACGGCCAGCGCGACCAAGCCGCCCGCGACGAACGCGAGTCCTGCGAGCAGATGACCTGCGTGCGCGGGCGCCTCGAGGCGCGGCCCATACGCGAGCAGAAGCGTCCAGGTCGCCATCGACGCCATGACCAGGATCACGAGCGCGATCGACGCCCAGTTGTCGGGCGCGACGAGCGGCAATCCGCACAGCCCCGCGGTCGCGGCGATCCCGATCCACCGCACGCTCGCCCCGCGGAGCGGAGTCAGCCGGTAGTACTCGTACGCAGCGATCGCTCCGCCCGATGCGAGCAGCGCGGCAGCGTAGCCGTCTCCGAGCCACAGCAAGACTCCGACGATCGGGATCGCGACCACCGCGACGGCAACGCGCACGGCGAGCTCGCGCGCGAGCGTTCGCATGCCGCCCCGCGGTGCAAGGCGTGATGACTCGTGTCCGGTGAGTCCTGGCGCTGCCGGCATGGCTAGGCACGCTGCCGCGCGACAAGCACCGGGCATGCGGCATGGCGGACGATCTTCTCGGCCACCGAGCCGAGCAGCGCCCGCCGGATTCCGGTGCGGCCATGGCTGCCGACGACGACGAGGGATGCGGTCGGCTCGCCATCGAGTACGGTCAGGAGTCTCGCGCCGGCGGAGCCGAGCTCGATGCGTGTCGCGATCGGGATCGTGGATTTCGCGGCCAACTCGGACGCCCACTGTTCGAGCAGGTGTGTCGAGCGCTTGTCGACATCCATCATGAGGTCGCTCGCGATCGGCTCGCCTCGATACGTCACCGGAAGCTCGATCACGTGGACGAGCGTCAACTTCCCGCCGGCACGAGCAGCGATGTCCGCCGCGAGCTGGGCCGCATGGCGCGAGCTCTCGGAGAAGTCGACCGCGCAGAGCACGTGGCCGAAGCGCGCGAGCTCGCCATCGGGACGCGTCGTCAACACCGAGCACGGCGCGTGGCGCACGACCCTCTCGGCGACCGATCCGAGCAGGACCCGTGCGAGTCCCGTGCGTCCGTGTGTCCCGATGACCGCGAGATCGAAGGTCGGATCCTGCAGGGTCTCGACGATCTGTGCCCATGGCACGCCGTTCAGGAGTATCGCCTCCACGCGCGGCGCACCGAGCCCCGTCACCTCGCGCGACGCCTCGGCGAGCCCGCGCTCGGCATCCTCGCCCATGAGCCGGATCGTGTCCGGCGGAAGCGGATACTCGCCGGCGTACGCGATCGGAGGCATGTACCAGGCGTGGGCGAGCACGAGCTCGGCGCCGTCTGCGGTCGCGACGCGTGCCGCGAGCTGCATCGCGCGCCGCGACCCCGGCGAGAAATCGATCGGGCACAGGATCTTCTTGAACATGCAATCGCGCGGTGCACGGCGCATTCCAGCGCTGCCACGCAAGCGACGCGCGGGTCCCGGCGAGGTCGGTGCCGCTGCTGACGTGGCATGTGGCATCGGACGTGCTTTGCATGTCGCCGACTCACAAAGGAGAACGCGATGAACGTCGAAGAGCTGATGACCAAGCCCGTGGTGACGATCCGTGAGGAGGAACCGCTGAACGTCGCCGCCCAGAAGATGTGGGACAACGATTGTGGCGTGCTCCCGGTCGTCGGGAGCGACGGCAAGCTGGTCGGCGTGCTTACCGATCGCGACATCTGCATGTCGGCGTGGTCGCGCGGGCAGCTGCTCGGGAGCATCCGTACCGGGGACGCGATGTCCAAGCAGGTGTACTCGGTGAAGGCGGATCAAGAGGTCGGCCTTGCCGAGCTGCTGATGGCGGAGCACCAGATCCGGCGGCTTCCGGTGGTCGACGCGAACGACAAGCCGATCGGCCTGGTGTCGATGAATGACTTCGCGCGCGAGGCAGCCCGACCCGGAAGCAGGATCAAGGATGGCGTCGCTCGCGCGCTGAACACCCTCGCGGCGATCTGCAAGCCGCGCAAGCGCGCGAAAGCGGCGTGACCTGATGATGTTCTGGTGGATCTGTGCTTCGCGGCCCGCATGCCGCTCAGCATGCAGCGCACGGCTGAGTGCGAACGCCTTGCGCGGCGGTTCGACTCGAACGAAGGTCGAGCGCGTTCCCGGTCCTCGATGACGCGAATCGCGCGGCATGTCGATTGCTCTGGTACTCCACATCGGCGGCTCGGATGAGTCGCTCGGATCGAGAGCTTCGCTGGACCAACACTCCAGCAGGCCAAGAACCTCGTACGGGAAGGATTGCCCAACAAGAGCATGAAGAGCCGGCATCGATCGAAACGCTGAAGATCACCGCCCGAGCGAGAGCGACGGCGCCAAGATCACGAGCGGACGAGACGCAGACGCGCCTCGAAGACGACCGGTGGAAAGCCCGAAGGAGAAAGCTCGACGAGAGGAACGCGCGCGCGGAGACCGTGCGTGGCGAACGCGACAGGATGAACCCGAGACCGGCCTGCAAACGGTGGAGGGCCGCTGGGAATGACCCCAGCACACCGACACGCGGTAACCGATCGAGAGCAGTGCAGGCGACCGAGCGACTCATCCGAACCGCCGATTCACGTTGTCGGCAGCTCGCAGCCTTGTGCGAGCGCCATGCATCGTCCAGACACGCACACCGCTCGCGCGACGCAGCCCTCGGGCAGCGGATCGCACGCGATCTGCGGGCAGAGGTGACGCGGCTCGGCGCACTCGGTCTCGTTCTCGATCAGCATGCCGTCGAGGACCCACGACGCCGCCGCCTCGAACGGCGGCGCCGGTGGACACTCGATGCAGCAGGTCAGCGCGCTCGGCAACAGCACGCAGTCTTCATCGCGCGCGCATTGCTGCTCGGCCGGCACCGGCTTCGATTCGGTCGCAGGTTTCTCGCACGCGGCGAGCACGGCGAGGGCGGCGAGCATTCGCGGCGTCATGCCGGTGCAGGTTGCAAGTCGGCGACCAGCGGCCTTCCGCTTGCAACACCGACGTACATGGCGATCGAGGCCCGAGACATCCACATTCCGATCAACGGCATCGAGCTCCATGGCTCGCTCGCGATCCCGTCGCAGCCGGCAGGGCTCGTGATGTTTGCGCACGGCAGCGGCAGCAGCCGACACAGCCCGCGCAACCGCCGCGTCGCAGCGTTCCTGAACGAGCGCGGCCTCGCGACGCTGTTGTTCGATCTGCTGACCGTGGAAGAGGAGCGGATCGACGCGATCGACACGACGCTTCGCTTCGACGTCGACATGCTGTCCGAGCGCCTCGTCGCGGCGACTGACAGCATGATCGCGAGCGAGCGTGCGCCACAGCCGCTTGGATACTTCGGCGGTAGCACCGGCGCCGCGGCGGCGCTGATCGCGGCGGCGCGGCGACCGACTCAGATCGCCGCGGTGGTGTCACGTGGCGGTCGCCCGGATCTGGCGAGCGGATCGCTCGCAGCGGTGCGTGCACCGACACTGCTCATCGTCGGCGGTGCCGACGAATGGGTGCTGCAAGCGAACCGCGAGGCCGCGGCACGCATGACCGCACCGCACGAGGTGGCGGTCGTGCCAGGCGCGACGCACCTGTTCGAGGAACCCGGCGCGCTCGACACGGTCGCACGTCTCGCGGCGTCGTGGTTCC
>DATJAE010000030.1:0-9213 GCA_035516595.1 Kofleriaceae bacterium
CCCGGCGCTGGTCGCCTCGGCGCTCGCGCTCGCCGACCAGATCCCGGCCGGCGCGACCGCGATCGTGCCCGAGCGCCACGTCGAGTTCATGATCGCCTGGTACACCGGCGCCGACGTCGCGGCCCGCCCCGACGCCGTGCCCTACCCCCGGCGCGTGCGCGTCGTCCTGCTGCTGTCGCCGGTCAACGAGCGGTTCTCGCTCGAGCCGGTGCTCGACGCCGCGCGCGCGGATCCCGCGCTCGACCCGCCGATCAGCGCGCACCCGCGCGACCGCGATGGCATGGTGCTGATCGCCGAGCCGACCTGGGACTGGATCCTCGCGCGCGTGCCGCCGCGCGTGCGCCGCCACTACGCGGCCTGGCCGACGATCTAGGCGGCGGGTGGCGTCTCGAGCGCGGTCGCCTTGGGCAGCGGCGCGTTGCCCGCGGTCATGCGCCGGATCGTGGGCGCCACCGCGAGCAGCCCGACCGCGACCACGAGCGAGGCGACGATCAGCGTGTAGAACAGGACGGCGTAGCCGTGCGACTGCGAGAAGCCGGCGGAACGGCCGGCGATGTACTCGCCCGCCGAGATGCCGAGGAACCAGGTGCCCATGACCATGCCGGCGAGGCGCTCGGGCGCGAGCTTGTTCATGGTCGACAGCCCGACCGGCGAGATGCACAGCTCGGCGCAGGTCGAGAAGAAGTACAGCGCGATGAGGAAGTTCGGGCTGACCCGCTGGCCGGCGTTGATGCCGCCGAGCGCCGGCAGCATCACGAGGAACGACACCGCGACCAGGATCATGCCGATGCCGAACTTGACGACGCTCGACGGCTCCTTGTTGGCCTTGACCAGCCGCACCCACAGCCACGCGAACACCGGCGCGAGCAGCAGGATGAACACCGGGTTGACGTCCTGGTAGTACTCCGGCAGGAAGTTGATCCCGAGGTAGTGCTCGTGCACACCGGACGCCGCGAACAGCGACAGCGTGGTCCCGGCCTGCTCGAAGATCCCGAAGAACGCGACGCAGCCGACGAACAGCGGGATCATCGCGATCACCCGCTTGCGCTCGTCGTGATCGTGCGCGCCACGATACAGCCCGATGAACAGCACGACCGCGGCGATCAACAGCGCGACCCCGAAGCCATTGACCGCCGCCTCGAGGCTGAGGCCGGCGTACATCGCGGCGACGAACGCGATCACGAGCGCGACGAGACCGCCGCCGATCACCTTGATCAGCGTGCGATCGCGCGCCGCCTTGGCCGGATCGGCCGGCACGGTCGGATGCATTCCGGCCTCGCCGATCCGGTTCGCGCTCAGCAGGTACTGCGTGAGCCCGAGCGCCATGCCGAGCGCCACCGCGAGGAACGCGATGTGCCACATCCAGTTGGGATCCACGCCGAGACCGACCATGAAGTGGCGGAAGCCCGGGTTCTCGGCGAGATAACCGCACACCAGCGGCGACGCGATCGCGCCGACGTTGATGCCCATGTAGAAGATGGTGTAGCCGCTGTCGCGGCGGGCGTCGTTCTTGCCGTAGAGCTGGCCGACCACGGTCGAGACATTGGGCTTGAACAGCCCGGTGCCGAGCGCGATCAGCACCAGGCCCGGATAGAAGAACCGCGGCGATGGCACCGCGAGCAGCGCGTTGCCGGCGAGGATGCCGAGCCCTCCCACCGTGATCGCCTTGCGCTGGCCGAGGAAGCGATCCGCGATCCAGCCGCCGGGCAGCGACAGCAGATAGGCCCACGCGACGAACAGGCCCCAGACAAAGCCGGCGTCCTCGGTGGTGAGCCCGATCCCGCCGAGCTCGCGCTTCGCGGTCAAGTAGTAGATGAGCAGCGCGCGCATCCCGTAGTACGAGAAGCGCTCCCACATCTCGGTGAAGAACAGCGTCGAAAGACCGGCGGGGTGGCCGAAGAACGCGCGGTCCTTGTCCTTGGACATCGCCGGGCACGTTAGCTCAAGAACCGCCCCGGCGTTGCCAGAAAAGGTGCGACCGGCTCGTCGACGCACCGGGTCGCACCCGGCAATCGTCGGTCGCCCTTGCAATCGCCGAAGTCTTCGCAAAGATCGCGCACATGTCGAAGACCTCGTGGCGGCTGCTGGTGCTCGCGCTGGCCGGCCTGGCATTTCTCGCGTGTGGCGGATCCGAGACCCCGCGCTTCGTGTTCAACAGCCCGGAGCAGCGCGGCGTGCTCGAGGCCAACGGCATCCGGTTCGTGATCATGCCGGATCCGACCACCCAGCTCGCCCAGCTCGACATCCGCTACGACGTCGGGTCGCGCGAAGATCCGAACGGCAAGGCGGGGCTCGCGCACCTGGTCGAGCACCTGATGTTCCAGGTCCGGCCCGACGGCCCCGAGACCGCGCCGATCTTCCAGACCATCATCCAGCTGTCGACCAACTTCAACGCGTACACCGAGTGGGATCGCACGCACTACTGGATGACGTCGCGCGCCGAGAACCTGGACTCGATGCTCAAGGTCGAGGCGATGCGCATGTTCTACGCGGCCGACCTGCCGCCGTTCGGCTGCTCGACGCTCGACGAGCGCGAGTTCGAGCGCGAGCGCGAGGTCGTGCGCAACGAGATCCGCGCGCAGTCGAGCGCCGACAACTACGTGCTCCAGCTGGTCGAGGCCGCGATGTATCCGCCGGGCCACGCCTACCAGCGCCTGGTCGGCGGCAACGACGAGCAGATCGCGAGCGCGTCGCTCAAGGACGCGTGCGAGTTCATGAAGAAGTACTACGCGCCGCAGCGCGCGCTGATCGTGATCGCCGGCAACGTCGACGTGAACCAGACGGTCGAGATGATCAAGCACTGGTTCGGCAAGATCCCGCCGCGCACGCCGGCGCCGCGCGTCGCGGTCGCGCCGTTCCAGACCCATCACACGACCACCACGATCGAGGCCGACGTCGACCGCCCGGCGGTGTGGATCGGCTGGGCGCTGCCCGCGCGCAACACGCCGGAGGGCGAGGCGGCGAGCTTCGGGATCGGCGCGGCGTGGGCGCGGATCGCGCAGAAGGGCCAGGACTACGACTTCGCGTACAGCGTCGAGCCCGCCGTGCTCGGCGGCCAGCTCGCGCCGCTGTTCCTGTTGCGCATCGAGCTCAAGGGCATGGACAAGCTCGACGAGGCGCTCGACTTCGCGGAGAAGGGCGCGCGCCAGGCGTATCGCTCGTACGAGAGCACGATCGTCGACGCCAGCCAGCAGCTCCAGGAGAGCGAGTACCTGCAGGAGGACAAGAACAAGGCGAAGGCCGCGTTCATCGAGGAGCTGCAGCGCCTGCCGGCGCGCACCGAGGCGGTCGCCGATCTGGTGCAGTTCTCGCGCGACTTCGACTTCAACTCGAGCGACCGCTACCTCTATCACCAGCTCGACAAGATCGACAAGTACGACAGCGGCATGGTCGCGACCCAGGTCAAGGCCGCGCTCGACTGGGACAAGGCGGCGATCGTGATCGTCAAGCCGAACAAGGAAGGCATCCAGGGCGACACCCGCTCGCGCGTCAAGTACGACGGCAAGTCGGATCCAGGGATGACCGATCCGCAGGTCGATCCGCGCGAGGCGGTGCACCCGGTCAAGGTGTCGACCGAGCTCAAGGTGCTCGAGAGCGCGCAGCGCTTCACGCTGCCCAACGGCATGGAGGTCGTGCTGATGCCGGTCGAGACCCCGATCCCGGCGATGTCGGCCAGCATCATGTTCAAGAACGCCGGCGACGCGTCGACCCCGAACGATCCGGCGCTCGCCGCGATGGCCGCGCAGTTCCTGCAGCGCGTGCCCGACATCGATCCCCAGCTGACGCGCCAGACCGACGTGTTCTCGCGCACCGGGATCGAGGTCGAGTGCGGCAGCACCGAGGATGCCGCGTTCTGCTCGACCCACGGCATGAACATGTACCTCGAGGTGATGGTCCGCGGGCTCGAGCGCATGATCTCGGCCGGCGTGTACTCGCAGGATCACGTCGAGCACTGGCAGAAGGAGGTCAAGGAAGACTGGAAGCTGCCGACCTACCAGGCGCAGGCCGAGTACGTGCGGCAGGTCTACACCGCGCTCTACGGCCCGGATCACCCGTACACCCGCACCGTGCTGATCACGCCGGATGCCGCGGGCAAGCTCCACAGCGACGCGCTCGATCACTTCCGGCGCGAGCACTACACCGCCGGCAACGCGACGCTGGTGCTCGCCGGCAACTTCGACGCCAAGCGCGCCGAGTCGCTGATCCGCAGCACGTTCGGCTCGTGGGGCAAGGGCCGGGTCGACCCGCCGGTCCCGTCGACCTTGTACCGGCGCACCGGGCCGGAGTTCGTCGGCGTGACCCGGCCCAAGGTCGACCAGCAGGTGACCGTGACGATCGCGTATCCATCGCCGGCCGGGATCGACGGCCAGGAGGCGGCGCGCGAGGTGCTGGCCGAGATGCTCAACATCCGCTCGCAGGACGTGCGGTTCAAGCTCGGCTCGACCTACGGCCTCTACATGATGCGCCAGGCGCACAAGGGGCCGTCGGCGTACATCATGCGCGGCGGCGCGGTGATCGGCGGCACGATCGACGCCGAGCGCGCCGGCGAGTCGATCAAGGCGCTGCGCGACAGCTTCGACGCCCTGCGCAAGGGCGACCAGTTCGACGAGCACTTCGTGCGAGCTCGCCGCAAGATCCTGAGCCAGCTGCTCGTCGAGTCGACCGTCAGCGACGAGCTCGCGCAGCGGCTCGACCGGATCTCGCTGTACGCGCTCAAGCCGAGCTACTACAACACGCTGCTCCAGCAGGTCGCCGCGGTGTCGCCCGCGCAGGTCCGCGCGCTGATCCAGACCGAGCTCGACCCGAACAACGAGGTCGTGGTCGTGCTGGCCGACAAGGCGCACCTCGACAAGACGTTCGCCGACGCCGGGATCAAGGACGTCAAGATCGTCGAGCCCGAATACAAGTAGCGTGAGGTCAGCGCGAGGCCGGGGTGCGGATCTCGCGCCCGGCCGGTAGCCTCGGAGGTGGCGTTCGACGTTGCCACCGCGACCGAGGCCGATCGGCCCGCACTGCTCGAGCTGATCCGCGAGATGATGCCGGGCGTCGACGCCGCGGCGCGCTTCGCGTGGCTGTACGAGCGCAATCCGGCCGGCCGCGCGCTGACCTGGATCGCGCGCGAGGACGGCGAGGTCGCCGGCTGCACGTCGTACTTCCCGTTTCGCATGCAGCTCGACGGCTCGCCGGTGCTGGCCGCGCTCGGCGGCGACGGCTACGTCCGCCCGCGGTTTCGCCGGCGCGGGCTCGGTGCGCAGCTCCACGAGGCGGCGCGCCAGGCGATGCGCGACCACGACATCGCGTGCATGTACGGCGCGCCCGGCGCGATGAACGTGACGCCGCTCAAGCACGGCGGCTCGCACGAGATCGGCATGGTCGCACGCTGGGTGCGCCCGCTGCGCGGCGCCGCGCTCGGCGCGCCGCGGCCGTTCGATCGGCTGATCCGCGGCGTGCTGCGCCCGCGCTTCGTGCCCTACCTCGAGCCGATGGTGCGCGACGATCCGCGGGTCGACGAGGTGTGGGCCGCGATCGCGCCGAGCCTGCCGCTCGCCGCGGTGCGCGACGCGACGTTCTACACGTGGCGGTTCATCGACGCGCCCGCCTATCGCGAGCCGCCGTACGTGATCGTCCTGCGCGGCAGGCCGATCGCCGCGTGCGCGCTCGAGGTCACCCACCGCGGCCGCGACGTGTGGATCGTCGATCTGCTCGCGGCGCGCGAGCACTGGCACAGCGCGCTCGCGGCGATCGCGCGGCACGCCGCCGAGACCGACGCGCACGTGCTCGACATCAAGCTGATGGAGCTCGACGGCAAGCGCCGGCGAATGTGGCGCGCCGGGTTCGCGCGGCGCGATGCCAAGCCGTTCCTGGTCGCGCTCGCGCCCGGCGGCGATCCGCGCTTCCTCGACCCGACGCGCTGGTTCTACTGCGGCGGCGATTCCGACCTCGACGCGATCGCGTAGCGCTATGATCGGACGATGCAGCGCGCGTTGCGCAGACTGGCGGCCGCGGCGACGCTGCTCGGGATCGGCCTGATCGCGTTTGGCCGGGTGCCCGGCGTGCGCGTGGTCGACACGTTCAACTGCGCGTTCACCACCGAACGCGGCTTCCTGTGCGGCTCCGAGACCGTGCGCGAGGCGCCGGCGGCCGGGGTCCGGATCGCGATCCTGGTCGCGGTCGTGGTCGCGTTCGGCGCGCTCGCCGCGGTGCGGCCGCTCCGCTACGTCGCCTGGCTGTGGCTCGCGGCCACGGTCGTCGCCGCGATCGCGCTCGCGGTGTCGTACGCGCTGGCCAGCGCGCTCGACCTGTTCGATCGCCACGAGCTGATGTGGCCGGGGATCGCGGTGGCGGCCGGCGCGGTCGTGCTGGTCGGGCTGGTCGCGTTCGGCGTGCCCGCCGCGGTCAGAGCAGATCGATCCACACCTCGTCCCCCACCAGCGTGATCGGATAGCGCCGCAGCTCGAGCGCCGGATCGTGCGCGCACTGCCCGGTGCGCAGGTCGAAGCGATAGCCGTGCCCGGGGCACACGATGGTCGCGCCGTCGAGCTCGCCGCCGGCCAGCTCGACGTCCTCGTGCGGGCACACGCCTGGCACCGCGCGCAGCTCGCCGTCCACGATCGTGACGATCACCGGCCAGGTCACGCCCGCCACGCGAAACGCGCGCAGCACGCCCGGTGCGACCTCGGCGAGCCGGCACACCCGGACG
This sequence comes from Kofleriaceae bacterium, assembly GCA_035516595.1. Taxonomy (GTDB): domain Bacteria; phylum Myxococcota_A; class Polyangia; order Haliangiales; family Haliangiaceae; genus JABFXX01. The sequence goes on from DATJAE010000030.1 coordinate 6,701, forward strand.
CGCAGCGCCATCACACCCTCCCGCGGCGGCGCGGGTCGTAGCGATCGCGCAGGCCGTCGGACAGGAGGTTCGCGCCGATCACGACCCAGGTGATCGCGGCGCCGGGGAACAGGATGTAGCTCGGCATCTTCCAGATGAACGTGGTGCCCTGCACCAGCATCGCACCCCAGGTGTACGGCAGCTGCGGGCCCAGGCCCAGGAACGACAGCGACGCCTCGACCATGATCACGCTGCCGAACCCGAACGCCATCTGCACGAACGTCGGCCCGAGCACGTTGGGCACGAGGTAGCGCAGCATGACGCGGCGGTTGGACGCGCCGAGCGCGACCGCCGCGGCCACGAAGTCGCGCTCGCGCAGCGCGAGCACCTCGCCGCGCGCGACCCGCGCGTAGCTGACCCAGCCGTTCGCGCACAGCGCCGCGATCATCAGGCCGCTGCCCGGCCGCGCGACCGCCGCGACGATCGCGATGTTCATCAGGATGCCGGGGAACGCCATCATCACGTCGACGATCCGCATCGCGAGCTCGTCGACCCAGCCGCCGAACCAGCCGGCGACCGTGCCGTACAGGACGCCGAGCACCGACGAGATCGCGACCACGGTGAGGCTGATGATCAGCGCCTCGCGCGCGCCGTAGAGCAGCTGCGACAGCGTGTCGATGCCGGCGGCGTCGGTGCCGAGCCAGTGCGAGCTCGACGCGTGCAGGAAGCGCTCGGCGAGGTCGCCGCGGTCCGGCGCGTACGGCGCGAGGTACGGCCCGAAAACGCCGAGCACGACGAACGCGCCGAGCATGACCAGCCCGACCCGGCCGCTGGGCGTGAGCCGGCGCGTCATGCCCGGCGGATCCTCGGATCCGCGATGCCGTAGGCGAGGTCGACCAGCATGTTGACGACGACGTAGATCACCGCGATCACCAGCACGCAGCCCTGCACCACCGGGTAATCGCGCTCGAGGATCGCGTCGAGCAGGGTCGTGCCGAGCCCGGGCCGGTCGAACACCTTCTCGACGATGATCGCGCCCGACAGCAGCGAGCCGAACTGCAGGCCGGCGGTCGTGATCACCGGCAGCAGCGCGTTGCGCAGCGCGTGCAGGTAGATCACGCGGCGCTCGCCGAGCCCCTTGGCGCGCGCGGTGCGCACGTAGTCCTCGCCGAGCACCTCGGACAGCGACGATCGGGTCATCCGCGCCAGCATCGCCATGAGGTGGGTGCCGACCGCGAGCGCCGGCAGGATCAGCGCGGCCGGCCCGGTCTCGGTCGGCCCGGGCAGCCAGCCGAGGTCGACGAAGAACACGAGCAGGCCGAGCTCGGCGAGCACCATGATCGGGATCGACACGCCCGACAGCGCGGTCACGGTCGCGAACGTGTCGACCCACGTGCCGCGCCGGACCGCGGCGACCACGCCGAGCGGCAGCGCGAGCACGACCGCGACGACCATGCCGGCGAGCGCGAGCCAGATCGTGTGCGGCAGGACCTCGGCGATCCGCGCGGCGACGGTCGGCTTGTTCTCGGGATCGGGGCACTGATGGCCGAGCGTGCCGTCGACGATATGGCCGAGGAACCGCGCGAACTGCACCTCGAGCGGGCGGTCCAGGCCCATGCAGTGCTCGATCTTCGCGCGCTGCTGCGGCGTGGCCTCGCCGCCCGACAGCTGATCGACCGGATCGCCGGGCACCAGGTGCAGGAACGCGAACGCGAGGATCGAGACGCCGACGATCGCGAGCGCACCGGAGCCCAGCCGGCGCAGCAGGAACGATCCGATCGACACCCCGCTACATTAGCCTGCGGGCTTGACCGCGCAGAACTTCGGCGCGTCCTGCGAGCTCAGCGTCAGCCCGGGCGCGAGCACGGGCTGGCCGCCGTGGCTGATCATCTCGTCGTAGGTGCGGCACTCGTAGCCGTCGCGGCAGTCGCCGTTGCTGCTGCACTTGCGCATGCAGAACCGGACCTCGGAGTTGCGCGGAGTGCACTCGCCCTGCAGCGTGCACACCTCGTCGAGCGAGCACGCCTTGGTCGGATCGTCGGGGTACGTGCACATCTCGTTCTCGAACGAGCCCATGAAGAAGCTGACGCACACCGCCTCGCTCGGGCAGGTGTCGTAGTCGCAGCCCTGCATCGTGCAGTAGCCGCTCGGCTGGGTGACGTCGCACGTCCGCATCTCGGTGCCGGTCGGATCGCAGTCCGAGTCGACCGAGCACGAGTCGCCGATCTCCTGACCGCAACCCGCGGCCGCCGCGATCGCGATCACGATCAGGGACTTCATGAGCGGGCGCATCCTAGCGGCGGGTTAGACCGCGGGCAAGGCAACCAGGTTGCTCCGAGAATGCGATACGTTCCCGCCAGATGCGTGCGGTCGTCCAGCGGGTCAGCCGAGCCAGCGTCACCGTCGAGGGCCGGGTCACCGGGGCGATCGGCCGCGGCCTGCTCGTGCTGCTCGGCGCCGGCGCGGGCGACACCGCCGCCGATCTCGCGTACGTCGTCGACAAGATCGCCCACCTGCGGATCTTCCCCGACGAC
>DATJAE010000031.1:0-16230 GCA_035516595.1 Kofleriaceae bacterium
GCCGCGAGGTCGACCGGCGCAGCGACGTGTTCTCGCTCGGCATCATCCTCTACGAGATCTCGACGCAGCACCGCTGCTTCCGCGCCGACAGCGACTTCGACACGATGCATCGCATCGTCACCGGCGACGTCGTGCGGCCGAGCCGGCTGGTCGCGGGCTATCCGCAGGCGCTCGAGGCGATCGTCATGAAGGCGCTCGCGGTCGACGCCAACCAGCGCTACCAGTCCGCCGGCCTGCTGCTCGAGGCGATCGAGGCGTTCGCGGTGTCGGCGCGGATGTCGCTCTCGACCATGGGCCTGGGCCGGTTCATGCGCGACATGTTCGGCGAGGTCACCGAGCCGTGGCTGACCTCGGCGCCCAAGCTGTCCGCGCCGGTGATCACGAAGGAGAACACGATCTCGTCGACCAACGGCCGGCCCGGCTCGGCGCCGATCGACACCGGCGGCGCGGTACCGGTGGTCGCGGGCTTCGAGGACGCGCAGGCGCTGGTCGCGGGCAAGACCGTCCTCGATCTGCCGCGCGGCCACGAGCGCCACGACACCGAGGAGCCCGGCGGGCCGGAGTGGAACGCCAGGTCGTATCCCGCGTCGCTGCCGGCGGTCGCGTCGTCGGCGACGCTCGGCAACGAGGCGGTGCGGCCGTCGTATCCGCCGGCGGGCCAGATCCACGGCCAGCCCGCGGTGCTCGGCCAGGCGCCGGCCGGCACCCAGCCGCTGCCGGCGGGCGGCCAGCTCGTGCCGCCGTTTCAGCCGGCGCCGGGCTCGGCGTCGGGGCCGGCGATCCCCGCGCCCGGCAACCTGCCGAGCACCCGCCACGGCTATGCCGGCGGGGCCGGGGCCACGCACAACGATCTGTCGTATCCGCGCTACGAGCCGGAGCTGTCGCCCGACGCGCTCGAGGTGCGGCCCAACCGGCGCCCCCTGATCATCGGCGGCCTGCTCGGCGCGGTCGGGCTCGCCGTGATCCTCGCGGTCACGCTCGGCACGACCGGCGGCAACGGCAACGAGGTCGCCGCGCCGCAGGGCGCGAGCGACCAGCCGGGCAGCGACAACGCGAGCAGCGAGGTGGCGGCGCCGCCCGCGGGCGCGGCCAGCGACCAGGCCCCCGCACCGGGCTCGGCCGAGAACGCCGACGACTTCGTGAAGGTCCAGGTGATCTCGCATCCGCCCGGCGCCGACGTGCTGATCGCCGGCACCAAGATCGGCGTGACCCCGCTCGACACCAAGCTCAAGCGTGGCTCGAAGGTCGCGCAGCTCACCGTGCACCTCGACGGCTACGTCGACGTCAACTCCAAGATCGATTTCGGCGGCGACTACCAGAAGGAGGTCACGCTCAAGCGGCCCGGCGAGGACGACGGCTCGGCGGCGGTGCCGGCGGGCGGCGCCGCGGGGCCCGGCAGCGACGTGGCCGCGGGCTCGGCCGCGCACGCGACCGCGGGCGAGCACAGGATCGTGACGCCGCCGCCGCACGCCGGCGATCACAGGGTCGAGCACCACCCGGTGACGACGCCGCACCCGACAGCGCACCCGGTGACGCACGAGGGGCACGAGGGCCACACGATCCACGATCCAGAGCCGCCCCCGCCGCACGAGGACAAGCCCAAGTGCCAGCCGCCCGGCTCGGCCAACCCGTTCGACACCAGCTGCAACGGCGGGCCGTGCCCGATCTGCAAGTAGCCTAGACGCGGATCTCCGGCACGTCGCCGCTCCAGCGCAGCGTGGCGGCGGTCGCCTTGGCGATCTCGTCGCAGGTCGTGCCGGGCGCGCGCTCGCGCAGCACCAGGCCGCCGCTCGCGACGTCGATCACCGCGAGGTCGGTCACGATCGTGTGCACGCAGGCCACGCCGGTGAGCGGCAGCGTGCACGCGCGCAGGAGCTTCGGCGCGCCGTCCTTGGTCGTGTGCTCCATCATCACGATCACGCGCCGGCTGCCCGCGACCAGGTCCATCGCGCCGCCCATGCCCTTGATCATCTTGCCCGGGATCATCCAGTTGGCGAGGTCGCCCTGCTGCGAGACCTCCATCGCGCCGAGCACGCTGACGTCGATGTGGCCGCCGCGGATCATCGCGAACGACTGCGCCGAGTCGAAGAACGCCGAGCCCTTGATCGTCGTCACGGTCTGCTTGCCCGCGTTGATCAGGTCGGGATCCTCGTCGCCCTCGTAGGGGAACGGGCCGATGCCCAGCAGGCCGTTCTCGCTCTGCAGCACGACGTCCATCCCGGGCGGGATGAAGTTGGCGACGAGCGTCGGCATGCCGATGCCGAGGTTGACATAGAAGCCGTCGCGCAGCTCGGCGGCGACGCGGCGGGCCATCTGATCGCGATCGAGGCGGTTCACGACGCGCTCGCTTTCCCCGCGAGCCCGGCAGCGCCGGTCTCGCTGCGTTTCGGGCGGACGGTGCGCTGCTCGATCGGCTTGTCGAAGCTCGTGCCCTGGAAGATCCGCTGCACGTAGATCGACGGCAGGTGGACCTGGTCGGGATCGAGCTCGCCGACCTCGACCAGCTGCTCGACCTCGACGATCGTGATCCGGCCGGCCTGCGCGCACAGCGGGTTGAAGTTGCGCGAGGTCTTGCGGAACACCAGATTCCCCCAGCGATCGCCCTTCCACGCCTTGACGATCGCGAAGTCGCCGCGGATCGCGTGCTCGAGCACGCAGTGCTTGCCACCGATCACGCGGGTCTCCTTGCCCTCGGCGACCTTGGTGCCGTAGCCGGTCGGGGTGAAGAACGCCTCGATCCCGGCGCCGCCGGCGCGCAGCCGCTCGGCGAGCGTGCCCTGCGGGCAGAGCTCGACCTCGAGCTGGCCGGACAGGAACTGCTGCTCGAAGATCTTGTTCTCGCCGACGTAGCTCGACACCATCTTCTTGACCTGGCCCTGCGCGAGCAGCAGCCCGAGGCCGCGATCGGTGGTGCCGCAGTTGTTCGACACGATCGTGAGTCCCATGACCTTGCGCCGCGCGAGCTCGCGGATGCAGTGCTCGGGATTGCCCGACAGGCCGAAGCCGCCGGCCAGGATGGTCGCGCCCTCGGGCACGTCGTGCAGCGCCGCCTGGGCGTCCGGGTAGACCTTGTTCATCGCATGTGTCTTACTGCCGAACGGGATGGCGATCATCACGCTGACCACGGATTTCGGCACGCGCGACGGCTACGTCGGCGCGATGAAAGGCGTGCTCGCCCGGCGCGCTCCCGGGGTCCAGCTGGTCGACCTCGCGCACGACGTGCCGCGGCACGACATCGCGCACGGCGCGTGGGTGCTGGCGACCGCGGCGCTCGAGTTTCCGCGCGGCACGATCCACCTCGCGGTGGTCGATCCGGGCGTCGGCACCGCGCGGCGCGGCGTGATCGCACGGGCGAGCGGGCAGTTCTTCGTCGGGCCCGACAACGGCCTGTTCGGCTACCTCGACATCGAGCGCGCGTGGGCGATCGCGGCGTCGCGCGAGTCGAGCCCGACGTTCCACGGCCGCGACGTGTTCGCGCCGGCCGCGGCGAGCCTGGCGCGCGGCCACGATCCCGACACCTGGGCGCTGGGCCAGCCGGTCGCGCTGGTCGGGCAGCTGCCGTGGGGGACGCGCCCGGCGGGGGAGGGCCGGGTGATCCACGTCGATCACTACGGCAACCTCATCACCGACCTGCCGGGCGAGGAAGCTGGCGAGGCGGTCGCGATCGCGGGCCGTCGCCTGCCGCTCGCACGCACCTACGAGGACGTCGCGGCCGGCGAGCTGCTCGCGTACGTCGGCTCGATGGGCACGGTCGAGGTCGCGGTGCGCGAGGGCCGCGCCGACGGCGTGCTCGACGCGCCGCGCGGCACGCGGATCGTGCCGGTCGCGCCGGGCGGCGAATACCGGTGACCGAGGACGATCGATCGGCCCCGCCCGCAGCGAAGCGAGGACGGGGCAACCCCGGGACGAGGGAATCCCTCGACGGGATGACCGAGGACGATCGATCGGCCCCGCCCGCAGCGCAGCGACGGATGACCGAGCTCGAGCTGACGATCACCGTGCTCGCCGCGGGCGGCGACGGCGTCGCGCGCGACGCGGCCGGCCGGGTGACGTTCGTGCCGCGCACCGCGCCGGGCGATCGCGTGCGCGCGCGGCTCGTGCGCGAGACCGCGTCGTTCGCGCGCGGCGAGCTGGTCGAGCTGGTCGCGGCGTCGCCCGCGCGGGTCGATCCGCCGTGCCCGGCGTTCGCCGCCGGCTGCGGCGGCTGCCAGTGGCTGCACGTCGCGCGCGCCGAGCAGCTCGCGGCCAAGCAGGCGATCGTGGCCGGCGCGCTGCGCAAGCTGCCCGGCCTCGCGATCGAGCCGATCGCCGATCCGTGCCCGCCGCTCGGCTGGCGGCGGCGCGCGCGGTTTCACGTCCAGCGCGGGCGGCTCGGCCTGTATGCCGCGTCGAGCCACCGCGTGATCGCGCTCGCGCGCTGCCCGCAGCTCGCGCCGGCGCTCGACGCCGTGCTGGCGCGCGTGATCGCGGCGGCGCCGCCGGAGGGCGAGCTCGCGCTGGTGCTCGGCCACCGCGGCGACATCGCGATCGGCGCGCAGCGCGCGTGGCCGGGTGCGGCGGCGCTGGTCGGCGGTGGCGTGGTCGGCGTCGTCGCGGGCGGCGTGGTGCACGGCGAGCCGGTGGTCGAGCTCGAGCCCGGCCTCCGCGCCGGGCCGCTGGACTTCGCGCAGGCCAGCGCCGCCGGCAACGCCGCGCTGGTCGCGCGGGTCGCGAGCGCGCTCGGCCCCGGGCCGGGGCGCGCGCTCGAGCTCCACGCCGGCGCCGGCAACTTCACGCGCGCGCTGCGCGCCGCCGGCTGGGACGTCACGCCATCGGACGCGGTCGCGCACGACCTGCCCGGGCTCGAGGCCGGCACCGCGAGCGACGTGCTCGCGCGGCTGCCCGGCCCGTTCGACGCGATCGTGCTCGATCCGCCGCGCACCGGCGCCGCCGAGGCGACCGACGGGATCGCGCGCCACGCGCCGCGCGCGATCGTCTACATCTCGTGCGATCCGGCCACGCTCGGCCGCGACGCCGGCCGGCTGGTCGCCGCTGGCTATCGCGCCGAGCGCGCGTGGCCGATCGACGTCATGCCGCAGACCGCGCACGTCGAGGTCGTGCTGCGGCTCACGCGGACTTCGTAGCTTGCTCGGGGACGATCGGGCAGTGCTCGAGCAGCGCGTGCACGACGTGGCGCTGGTCGGCCTCCGACGCGAACCAGTCGCGCGGGTAGAGCAGCGCGCGCTCGCCGAGCTCGATCACCAGGACCGGCGCGGCGCGGCTCCACGGCACCGAGCGGCGCAGGAAGTACACCGCGGTGACGTCGGTCGGCGCGACCTCGATCGCCCGGGCGCGGTGCAGGCCGTTCGGCAGCTGGATCTGCTTGGCCGAGATCACGAACGTGCCGGCCGGGTGGCGGAACGACTGGATCAGCTGGAACCCACGGAACAGGCCGACCGCGATCAGCGCGAATCCGACCCACACCGCGACCGTGCCGAGCCGCCACACCAGGAGCGCGCCGAGCACGATGCCGAAGATCGTCCAGCCGATCCAGCGCTGGCGCGACACCTCGAGGTCGATCACGGTGTCCTTGTCGGCGCGCGCACGTCGGGCCGGGGCATCAGTCACGGCGCCAGCCGCCGGTGAGTCTTGCGACGCGGACTTGGATCTCGTCGAGGGGGACATGACACAACTGCCGCGCGGACACGACCTCCTGACCATCTACCACGACGTCGGTGATCGCGCGAGGTGACAGCGCATACACCACATTCTTTTCGAGCGCCTGGACCGGCCACAGCGAGGGATCGTCGAGGTCGAGCGCGACGAGGTCGCAGCGGTAGCCGGGAGCGATCCGGCCGATCGGCAGGCGGAGCACCTCGCCGGCGGTCCGCGTGCCGAGCGCGAAGCAGGTCTCGGCGTCGATCGCCTGGCCGTCGCTGCGGTGCACCTTCTGGAGCAGCGCCGCGGTGCGCATCTCGTCGAACACGCTCACCCGGTTGTTGGAGCAGCCGCCGTCGGTGCCGAGCCCGACCCGCACGCCGCGCGCGACCAGGTCGACGAGGTCGGTCACGCCGTCGCCGAGGAACATGTTGGACCCGGGGCAGTACGCCAGGCTGCCGCCGCGCTCGGCCAGCAGCGCGCGCTCGCCGTCGTCGAACCAGCAGCCGTGCACCGCGATCATCGCCGACAGGTCGACCTGGAGCTGTGACACCGCGACCAGCGGCCGCCGGCCGAAGCGCTCGAGCGACTGCGCGACCTGGTACTGCTCCTCGGCGAGGTGGATGTGCCACGGCTCGCCGGCATCGGCCGCGCAGCCCGCGCCGGCCTCGATCATCGCCGGGCTCGCGCCGTGCTGGCTGTGCGGCGCCGGCTGGATCGTGACGAGGTGGCGCGCCGGATCCTTGTAGCGCGCGTGCAGCGCCTGGTAGTGCGCGACCGCCTGCGGGATGGTCTCGCGATACGCCGCCGGCGCTCCGTCCCAGTCGTAGAAGCAGCGCGCGAGCACGATCCGGATGCCGAGCCGGCGCGCCGCCTCGATCGTGGCCGCGGCGTGATCGTTGCCCTGCGCGTTCAGGTAGAAGAAGTCGCACACGGTGGTCACGCCGTGCAGCAGCATCTCGCCGAACGCGAACAGCGCGGCGGTGGTCAGGTCGTCGGCGGTCAGCCGCGGCGAGTAGCGGTAGAGCGCGCGGTCGCGCCACGCGAGGAACGGCAGGTCGTCGCCGATCCCGCGGAGCAACGACTGGAAGCTGTGGTTGTGGGTGTTGACCGTGCCGGGCACGACCGCGCGCCGGCTCCAGTCGATGCGGCGGGCGCCGGCGGCGCGCGCGGTGATCTCCGCCGGATCGCCGACCGCGACGATCGCGCCGTCCTGCGCGTGGATCGCGGTCGCGCCGCGCACGCCGTCGCCGGTGAGCGCGCGATCCGCGATCACGACGACGTCGTCGGTCACACCGCCTCGGAGACCGACGCGAGGTTGAACTCGTGGCTGCGCAGGATCGGCGAGCGCGCGCCGGCGCCCTCGCCGCCGCCCGGGATCGACTGCGCGCCGAGCCCGTCGCAATTCGCCAGCATGTGGATCGGCGACTCGTTGAACCGGAAGTTGTTGACCGGGCCGCGGATCTCGCCGCTCTCGATCAGGAACGTGCCGTCGCGGGTCAGCCCGGTCGCGAGGATGGTCTGCGGATCGAGCGAGCGCAGGTACCAGAACCGCGTGATCAGCACGCCGCGCTTGACGCCCTTGATCAGCTCGTCGCGGCTCGTCGGGCCGCCGTCGAGCGTCCACCCGCCGGGCTCGCCGGTCGGCGGCTTGTCCTGGTGCTTGGCCCAGTAGCGCGAGTAGGTGAGGGCGGCGAGCGTCCCGCGATCGATCCACCGGGTCGCGGCGAGCGCCAGGCCGTCGTCGTCGAACGGCGCGCCCCCGGCCGCCGCGTCTCCCGGATCGCTCCGCAGCGTGATGGTCTCGGGGAACAGCTTGTCGCCGATGTTCGTGCCCGGCTTGCCGAAGAACGAGCGGTGCTCGTCGGCGCGCCGCGCGTCGAGCGAGCCGATCAGGAACGCGAGCAGGCTCGCGACCGCGGCGGGCTCGAGGATCACGGTGTAGCGGCCGGGATCGAGGCGCTGCGGCTTCTGCGAGCGCACCGCCTTGTCGACCGCGGTCCTGGCCAGCGCCGCGGCGTCGAGATCGCCGGCGCGGTTGCTCGCCACGCCGGCCCAGCCCGAGCCGGTGCCGTCGCTGGTGCGCGCGGTGCAGCTGAGCTCGCAGTGGGTCGACTCGTGGCTCGCCCACAGCCCGGCGGTCGAGCCGCGCACCACGAGGTCGTAGCTGTGCTCGTAGAACCCGGCGATCGCGACGCTCGCGGCATCGCCGGCGGCGATCGCGGCGGCGACCGCCCTGGCGCGCGCCGCGGCGGACAGCTTCACGGTGTCGGGATCGGCCGCCGGCTTGACGCGCGGATAGCTCTGCTTGCCGAGCGGCGGCATGGTCTCGGGGCTCTCGGGCGCGAGGTGCGCCATGCGCAGCGCGCGCGACACCGCATCGTCGATCGCGCGATCGTCGAGCTGGTTGGTCGAGGCCGACGCGCGGCGCTGGCCGAGCTGGACCGCGACGTCGAGCGTGAGCCGGTCGACCTCGCCCGAGGTCGTGACCTCGTTCTGCGCGAACCGCGTGTTGCCGGCGCGGCTGGCGCGCAGCGACACCAGCCCCTCGGCGCCCTTGGTCGCCTCGACCAGCGCGAGCACGCGCTCGAGCAGCGAGCGAGCTCTGCCTTCGCTGATCACGCCGTCCTCCGGTTGGTGTCGAGGATGTTGACCCGGCGGAAGCGCGCGGGCGGGCAGCCGTGGCTGACCGCGTTGATCTGCTCGGGCTCGCCCTTGCCGTCGAACAGCGAGCCGCCCATCCACCACGACGACGTGCCGCCGATCTCGTCGCACGAGTTCCAGAACTCGATCGTGTTGGCCTGGTAGGCGACGTCCTTGACCATGCGCGCGCGCTTGCCGTGCTTGATCTCCCAGAACTGCTGCCCGCCGAACTGGAAGTTCAGGCGCTGGTGATCGATCGACCACGAGCCGTCGCCGATGATCAGGATCGCGTCGTCGGTGCCCGCGATGAGGTCGTCGAGCGAGCGCTCGTGCGGGCCGGGCCGCATCGACACGTTCGGCATGCGCTGGAACGGGATCGACGCGTAGCTGTCGGCGTACGACGTGCCGCGCGACGCGGTCTCGCCGATCCAGCCGGCCTGATCGCGCGTGGTCTGGTAGCCGACGAACACGCCGTGCTCGACCAGGTTCCACCGCCCGGTCGCGACACCGTCGTCGTCGTAGCCGCAGGTCGCCAGCCCGCCCGGCGTGATCTTGTCGGCGTAGAACGTGAGGATCGGCGCGGCGAGCTGGAGCTTGCCGCGCTTGTCGGGCGTCGCGAACGACGTGCCGGCGAAGTTGGCCTCGTAGCCGAGCGCGCGATCGAGCTCGGTCGGGTGGCCGATCGACTCGTGGATGGTCAGCCACATGTTGGTCGGATCGAGGATCAGGTCGCGCTTGCCCGCGGTGACCGACGGCGCCTTGAGCTTCTCGATCGCCAGCTCGGCGAGCGCGCGCGCGCCGGCGTCGAGCTTGACGTTCTCGACGTACTCCCAGCCGGCCTGGCGCGGCGCCACGGTCGACGCCACGCTCTCGAACTCGCCGCGCCGGTCGTCGACCGCGGTCACCTGGAGGCGCGGGCCGAGCCGGCACAGCTCCTGCTCGATGTAGCCGCCGTCGGTCGACGCGAACAGCTTCCACTCGCTCTGGCCGTTGAACCCCGCGGTCGCGAACTTCACGCCCGGGACCTTCATCGCCTCGCGCGTGCACGCGAGCAACAGCTCGGCCTTGTCCTCGAGCGGGATCTTGAACGGATCCTTGAGCAGCGGGGTCTGCCAGACGTCGACGTTGGCCGGCACCGGCGCGAGCTCGACCGGGCGCTTGAGCAGCCGCGCGTTGGCGCGCGCGACGTCGACCGCGGCGCGCGCGATCCGCTCGGCCTCCGACGCGGTGACGATCGGGGTGGCGGAGAACCCCCACGCGCGCTCGGCGATCACGCGCACGCCGATGCCGTACTGCTCGCTCGACGACACCCGCTCGATCCGGTCCTCGCGCGCCGCGACGCTCTCGCCGCGCCGGCGCACCACCCGCACGTCGGCGTAGCTCGCGCCGGCCTTGGTCGCGGCGGCGAGCGCGCGCTTGACCAGGTCGTCGAGCGTGGGGTCGGTGAGCAGACCGCGGGCGCTGATCAGCCGCGGCGCCGCCAGCGCCGCGAGCGAGCTCCCCACCAGGAACGAGCGCCGTGTGAGCGTCATCGCGGTCGAGGTTAACACCTCGGCCTACATCAACATCCGCGGGGTCCGGCCGATTCCACCAGACATGACACACCCCCGGATTCGCGGCCGCGGCACGCCGCAGCACGCCCCCGCGCCGGGCGAGCTGGCCCGCGTGATCCTGTTCGGCTCGGAGGCCCGGTGCGCGGGTTGGATCGAGGAGCTGGCGGGTGGTCCGATCAGCGTCCAGATCGCGCGCACCGTGGCGCACATCCTGGCCGCGCTGATCGACGATCCGCCGCCCCGCCCGCAGGTCCTGATCGCGGAGTTCGACGCGCTCACTCCCGGCGAGATCATGGAGCTGCACGGCCTGCGCGAGCAGGGCTGGTTCGGAACGCTGATCCTCGCCGGCGACGTGCCCGGTGCGCTGCGCTCGTCGCTCAAGGTCGAGCACGTGCTCGGCCCGCGCGAGCACGTCCGCGACGTGGTCGGCGCGCTCGACCACGCCAAGCAGACCCGGCGGATCGCGCGCATCGTCAGCGGGTAGTGGTAGCTTGCGCGCGTGCACGAGCTGGTCGAACACGGCCTCGATCCGGTCTACGTGCTCCACTCCGAGCACCCGATCCTGATCGACCGCGCCCTCGCCGCGATCCGCGACGCCGCGGTGCCGCCGGCCGCGCGCGGCTTCAACTACGACGTGATCGAGGGCAAGCCGAGCGGCGCGCGGATCGTCGCGCTCGCCCAGACCCTGCCGATGATGGCGCAGCGCCGCGTCGTGCTCGTGCGCGACCTCGCCGCGATGCCGGCCGACGACGCCGAGCCGCTGGTCGCGTACTTCGCCCGGCCCAATCCATCGACCGTGATCGTCGCGCTCGCGTCCAAGGTCGACAAGCGCCAGAAGCTGTTCGCGGCGGCGAGCAAGAAGGGCTGGCTGCACGTGCTCGAGGCGCCGCGCCAGGTGGCGCCGTGGCTGCGCGCCGAGGCCCAGGCCCGGGGCGTGCGGCTCGAGCCCGCCGCGGTGAGCCGGCTGGTCGACGCGGTCGGCGACGACCTGTCGCGGCTCGCGATGGTGGTCGAGCAGCTCGCGCTGTTCGCGGCCGGGCGCGCGGTCACCGCCGATGACGTCGACGAGCTGGTCGCCGATACCCGCGAGCGCTCGGTGTTCGAGCTGACCGACGCGATCGGCGCGGCCGATCGGGTGCGGGCGATCGCCGCGGTCGGCTCGCTGTGCGATCAGCGCGAGAGCGCGGTCGGCGTGGTCGTGATGCTGGCGCGCCACATCCGCCAGCTGTCGCTGCTCCACGCGCTGCGCAAGCAGGGCGTGCCGCGCGGCGACTGGGCGAGCCGGGTGGGCGTGCCGCCGTTCGTGATCGACAAGCTGATCGCGCAGGCCCGGAGCTACACGCCGGACGCGCTGGCGCGGGCCACGCGCCAGCTCGCCGAGGCCGATCGCGCGCTCAAGGGCGACCTCACGCTCGACGCGCGCCGCGACCGCTTCACCGGGCCACAGCTGAAGACGTTCGGACGCGAGCTCGGCGAGCGCGTGATCCTCGAGCAGGTGGTCGACGGGATCGTCCAGCTGGCGGGCTCGCGCGCGATCGCTAGTCCTTCTTGACCTCGATCGTCTTGGCCTCGGGGCCCGAGGTCGCCGGCGTGGGCGGCGGAGGCGGCGTCGTCTTCTTTGCGGGCGGCCGCATCTGCTCCGGCAGCTGGATCGCCGGCTGGGTGTCCTCGCCGGTCACGCCCATCTCCTCGAACGGCCGCCGGTACTCGCCCGGCAGCTTGGCGAAGTGCTGCGACAGCTGCGCGCGCGGCACGAACAGCTCCTCGCGCCGGCCCCCGCCGATGTCGCGCTTGAGCACGAGCTCGCCGTGCACCCGGCTGCGCTCGCGGATCGTGCGCGCGAGCGGCGTGAGCTGGGCGAGCACCTCCATCGGCACGATGCGCGGCTCGGGCAGCTCGGCGAGGGTCTGGCCGCCGAGCGACAGATCGGTGAGCGTGCGGCGGACCTGGATGTCCTTGAGCGCGGCGGCCGCGCCGTCGCACAGCCGGCGGATGCCGTCGACGTCCTCGCTGTCGAGCGGGTTGGCCTCGGTCTCCGCGTCGCCGGCCGCCGAGATCGACTGCCAGGTCGCGCCGGTCTCGCCGATCGTGAAGCGCAGGCCCTGCGACGCCTTGTCGGCCTTCTCCTTGAGCGTGACGACGTGCTCGTCGCGGGTGCGCTCGTAGGCGACCATCACGTACTTGCCGAGGTCGACCGGCGCCGGCTTGGCCTTGCCGAGCAGGCCCTTCTTCATCATGTGGACGACCACCGCGTCGGCGAGCTGGTCGACCCGGATCGGCTGGCGCCACGGATCGACCGCGAGCGTGAACGACGCGGTGAGCCGGCCCGAGGTCGCGACCGAGTCGGCGCGCGCCTCGGCGCCGCGCACGTCCCACGACATGATCCACTTGGCGTTGGGCAGCTGGAAGTGATCGAAGAACGGCCGCAGCGCGTGCAGCACGGCGTCGGCCGCGGTGCGCGCCGAGGCCTGGGCCTCGAGCGCCTGGACCCGGCCCTCGACCTGGGCGCGCGCCTGCGAGATCGCGGCCTTCGCGGCCTGCAGCGTCTTCTGCGCGATCGACTGGACCTGCGCGACCTTCTTGTCGGGGACCATGTATGGCGCGAGCGCACCCGACAGCGTCTTCTCGAACTCGGCGAGCTTGCCGAGCTCGCGATCGGCTTCGACCCGGCTGGCGCGCGCGCGCTCGCGGCGATCGTCGAGCTCGGTCAGCGGCATGAACGCGCTCGTGCAGGTCTCGACCGCCGAGGTCAACGTCTCGATGAAGTTCTCGTCGAGCGGAAAGGGCGTGCCGTCTCCATAGCGGTACACTGCGGCAGTATAACCCCGTTCCCCGCCGCAACGGACTTTTCGGCCGGCTAGAACGAACCGGCGAGGCCGAGCTGCAAGATCACTGCATCGAGCAAGCTGTTGCCGTAGAGGAACTCGTTGCTGATCCCCATCGGGTTATCGGCGTTGCTGTTGGCCGCGAGCTGATCGAGCAACAGCACGTCGGCCTTGGCGTTGAGCTCGAGCCGATCGAGGAAGCCCCACACCGGCTTGTCGCCCTTGATCGAGATCAGCGTGAGCTTCATGCCGACCACCGCGTCGCGCACCGGCGACAGCTCGCGATCGCCGGTGTAGTACTCGCCCGCGGTCGACTGGGTCTCGTAGAAGAACGCGTCCTTGAAGAACGACGCGGCGCTCTGCTGGTAGACCCGCGCGTGGAACCGGATCAGCAGGCTGTTGCCGATGTACTGGGAGTACGCGAGCTCGACGTCGCCGCCCACCACCCGCCAGGTGTCGTCGTAGAACCGCGCGCTGAAGTGAACGGCGGAGTGCAGCTTGGGCAGGAAGCGGTTGAGCCGCGCCGTGACCGACCAGCGCGCGCGCTCGTTCGGGATGTGCTCCTGCGGCGAGCTCGGGCCGACCTGGACGCGGCGATAGGGATTGCTCTGAAAGCCGTCGAGCACCTGGCCGTACGCCGCGATCTGCATGTTCGTGGTCGGCGTCAGGTTCTGGGTCACCGTGAGCTGCGCGGTGTCGATCGAGAGATCGTGCCACACCGTGACGCCCGGATCGTCCTTGCCGAACAGGCCGTCCTTCTTGTTGCACGGATCGGCGCCGGTCAGCGCCTCGCGCTCGAGCGGCATCGCGTTGCCGTTGTCCTTGTCGCACACCTGGTCGAAGCTGTGGCTGTAGGCCAGCGCGACCGTGGTGTTGCGGCCGGGCAGATCGATCGACGCGTCGCCGCCGATCGCGTGCGCGAGGTAGTCGCGCTCGTTGCCGACCATCGCGTTGAACGAGATCTTCGAGCGCCGGCCCTGGAAGCCGAGCGCGAGGTGGCCCTCCTGGCGGGTGTCGGAGAACTTGGTCGCGGAGGTCACCGCGTCGACCTTGTAGACGGTCGCGGTCGCGCCCGAGACCGCGTCGGCCGCGTAGCCCGCGGCGAGGTTGACGTAGCGCCCGAGGTCGACGCCGAAGTCGGCCTGCGGGTGGATCACGGTGAGCCCGCCCTTGCCGCCGTCGCGCTTCTCGGCGAACAGCTGTGTCGACACCTCGGCGGTGTCGTCGGCGTACGCGCTCGCCGACGCGACGAGCACGACGATCGCGGCTGCGCGGGCTAGTTGCAACCGCAGCCTCCGCCTTGCGCGCCGTGCCCGCCCGCCGCGCCCTCGCGGTTGCTCATGACGTGATCGTCGGCGTCGGTCTCGTGCGGGTCGCTGTCGAACACCATGACCTTGTCGGCGAGGAACTCCTTCTCGGACGCGCGCACCGCGGTGCGGCCGCATCCGACGGCGGCGAGCGTGACGAGGATGATGATCGCGCGCATGGGTCCTCCTAGAAAAAGATCGCCAGGCCGCCGGTGTACTCCTGGCCGTTGTTGGCGTGGTTCTCGTCGAACAGCGTCCAGTTCCGCGCGTCGAGCCGCACGGTGATCTGCTTCTTCAGCGTGATCTCGATCCCGCCGCCCGCGCCGAGCGCCATCAGGGTCTCGCGCACGTCGACATAGTCGGTCGCCTTCGGCGAGATGTAGGCCGCGCCCAGCCCCAGGGTCGCGTACGGCCCGATCACCGCGCCGGGCGCGAGCCGGAGCACGAACGAGAACCCACCGAGGTAGATGTCCTTCTCGGTGCGCGGCGACAGCCCGGCGAAGCCTTCGAGCGCCCAGTACGGATCGATGATCCACGACGGCCGCAGGATGTAGACGCCCTGGCCCTCGAGCATGCCGGCCGACGCGGCGAGCCCGCCGCTCGCGAGCGCGACCGGCGACGGCCCGAGGATCGCGCGCTTGATCGCGCGGCCCATCCGGGTGAACGCGCCGGGCGGCTCCTCCTCGCCGACCTCGAACGGATAGACCATGTCGCCGAGGATCCAGCCGGTCGTGCCGTCGTCGAGCATGATCTTGAACCAGTAGTCCTTGGTGCCGCGCTCGAGCACCTCGAACACCTGGTCGCGCTCGGCGATGTAGACCTCGCGATAGCTGTTCGCCGGACCGGAGTGCACCGGCGCCTTCTGCGCGATCACGCGCAGGTACGCGTCGGCATCCGCGCGACCACCCAGCGCGAGCAACGTCACGATGAGCGCGAGGCGTGTCACTTGAACCAGTTCAAGAAGATCATGTATTGCGGGTCGCTGGTCGTGAACAGGTCGCCACCGCCGTGGGGATCGACACCGGCGAGCGGATACGTGAGCAGCTGGCTGGCCGCCGGCGAGCCGCAGTTCAGGTACGCCTGCGCGGCGCGGTAGTTGACGTCGTCGGGCATCGTCGGGTCGAGCTCGAGGCCGTGCGCGACCAGGTGGCACTGCGAGGACTGCGCGCAATCCGCGGGCGAGCCCTGGGGGTGGAGGTAGTTCGGCCACATCTGGGCGTGGAAGTAGTCGAGCCCGCCGTTGGGATTGCACAGCCCGATGTCGGGAGGGTCATCGCCGAGATCGACCGTCGGGCAGCCTCCGAGCGCGAGCGTCGCCACGCAGCACGCAAATGCCCGGTGCTTGCCCATCCTCGTTCATACGATACACCGGGCGCGTCGCGCGGTGTACGTGCCTGCATGGTAACCTTGGCGGCGGTGTCGACAGGTGCGTCCGGTCCTCCAGGCTCTCGCCGGCCAACGTCGACCGTCACGCCGTTCAAGGGAACGCCGGTGCCGCCGCCGATCCCGGTCCGGCCGCGCAGCATGGTGCGGATCGACACCGAGCCGGAGCCGCCGCGCACCGTGCGCAGCCCGCTGGTGGGGCGCGATGACGCGCTCGCGACGCTGCGCGAGGTGGTCGCGCGCGCGGTCGACTTCCAGGCGCCGCAGCTGGTCACCATCGTCGGCAATCAAGGCACCGGCAAGACGCGGCTGATCAACGAGCTGATCGCCGAGCTCGCGCAGCAGCGCGATCGCAAGGCGCGGGTGTTCCACGGCGCGGCCGAGCGCGATGCCAGCGGCCGGCTGGTTCGCCACGCCGCGATCGCCACGCTGCTGCGCGATCGCTTCGAGCTGACGCCGAGCCCGGACGACGCGAGCAAGCTGCGCTTCCAGCACGAGATCCGCACGGTGATGATGTCGGAGCAGGTCGCAGAGATGCTCCATTTTCTCGGCGCGTTCGTGGGCCTCGAGTTTCCGGCGACGCCGTTCCTGCGCGCGGTCAGCGACAACGCCAAGCAGCACGGCGAGCTCGCGCGCACCGCGCTGCGCCGGTTCGTCGAGCTCGACGCGACGCAGGGCCCGCTCGTGCTGGTGCTCGATGACCTGCAGTGGGCCGACGACGAGTCGCTCGCGCTGATCAACGACCTCGCGGTCGGGATCAGCGGCTCGCCGGTCGTGCTGATCGCGGCCGCGCGCCCCGAGATGCTGGTGCGCTCGGGCGGCTGGGGCGACGGCGCGGTCGATCACACGCGGATCGATCTGCGCAACCTCGATCCCGAGACC
>DATJAE010000032.1:0-7529 GCA_035516595.1 Kofleriaceae bacterium
CCCGCCAACGGCGGCGCGTTCTCGCCGCATCCGATCCTCAGCTTCGCGTCGGCGTTCTAGTCCGCGCCACGAACCGCGCGATCAGGACCGCCGCGGTCGCGGTGAGGCCGGCGGACAGGCCCCACCACAGCCCGGGCGCGCCGAGCGCGGCGCCGAACGCCAGGCCCAGCGAGATCGGCAGGCCGATCGTGTAGTGGCCGATCAGGTTGGCCCACAGGGTCGCGCGGGTGTCGCCCAGGCCGCGCAGCGCGCCCGCGCCGATCGCCTGGCTGCCGTCGGAGAGCTGGAACAGCGCCGCGATCTGGAGCAGCGGCACGGTCGCCGCGACCACCGCGCCATCGCTCGTGAACGCGCGCGCGATCGCGTGCGGCGCGAGCAGGAACGTCGCGCCGAAGCACGCCATGCCGGCGAGCCCGACCCGCAGGCCGAGCAGGCCGCGCTGGCGCGCGAGCGCGAGGTCGCCCGCGCCGACCGCGTGGCCGACCCGCACCGAGGTCGCGCTCGCCACGCCGACCGCGTACGAGAACGTGAACGCCGACAGCTGCAGCGCGATCGAGTGCGCCGCGGCGGGATCCTTGCCGAGCCGCGCCGCGAGCACGGTCGCGACGCCGAAGATGCCGACCTCGGCGAACAGCTGCCCGCCGACCGGGAGGCCGTAGCGCGCGATCGCCATCAGGTCGGCGCGGGTCGACGCCACGCGCGGCGCGCCCTCGTCGAGCGCGCGGGTCGCCGACGCGTAGACCGCCACGGTCAGCACGTAGACCGTCGTGGTCGAGATCCCCGCGCCGAGCACGCCGAGCCGCGGCACGCCGATCGCGGGCACGCCGAAGATCAGCGCGAGGTCGAGCGCGGCGTTGACCGCGTTGCCGGCGACGACCGCGATCACCAGCGGCCGGGTCCGGCCGTGCGCGGCCAGGTAGCTGCGCTGCGCGATCGTGACGAGGAACGGCACGATGCCGAGCGAGCGCAAGTAGATGTAGGGCTGCGCCTCGGCGTAGACGTCGTCCGGGATGCCGGTCGCGCGCAGCACGAGCGGCGCGCCGAGCACGAGCAGGGTCGCGCCGAGACCGACCAGCAGCGCCAGCCGGGTGCCGGCGCCGAGCGCGCGCCGCG
This sequence comes from Kofleriaceae bacterium, assembly GCA_035516595.1. Lineage (GTDB taxonomy): Bacteria > Myxococcota_A > Polyangia > Haliangiales > Haliangiaceae > JABFXX01. Next base: position 1,114 of record DATJAE010000032.1, read on the forward strand.
CGTCGTCGGTGCGGCCGGCGCCGAGCGCCTGCGGCACGATGGTGTCCATGCCCATCACGACGCCCATGCCGATCGACGTGATCGCGTAGAGCAGGTTGTTGCCGATCCCGGCGCCGGCGAGCGCGGCGTCGCTGTAGCGGCCGAGCAGCAGCGCGTCGACCGTGCCCATCGCGACGAAGCCGACCTGCTGCGCGACCAGCGGCGCGGCGAGCCGGAGCAGCGCGCCGCGCTCGGTCACGGAAACGGGCGCGGCGTCATCGGCGCGTTCGCGAACGTCAGGTTCTTCGCGATCAGCTTGGCGAGCGCGAGCCGCTTGCCGGCGTCCGGTCCGATCACGCGCACGTAGCACGGCGCGTCGTCGTCGATGAAGATCAGCCCCTGGCCGTGGTGGTCGAGGCCCTTCGCGCCGACGTCGACCTCGGTGGAGCCCTCGGGCGAGCGCAGCGACGTGCCGGCGTCGTTCGGCTTGATCGCGCCCGCATCGGCCAGCTCGTTGTAGTGCTGGATCATCGCGGCGCTGTCGTCCCTGTACTGCGCGAACAGCGCGTCGGCGCGCTGCTTGTAGCCGTCGCGGCAGTCGATGTCGAAGATCCAGGTCGCGCCGTCGACGTTGTAGTTGCACGGGTGCGGCACGCCGGGCGGCGGCGTGACCGGGCTATCCGACTTGGCGGCGGTGCCGCCGAGCAGATCCGACAGGGCCTTGAGATCGACGATCGAGTCGCACTTCCAGTCCTCGGGGTAGACCCCGGCGAGCTTGTGGCTGGGTTCGGCCTGCTTGTGCTGGGGGTCGCGCGCCGCGTCCGTCTTGCACGCCATGGCCGCGAACGTCAGCAGCAGGACCAGCGGGGTACCGCGCACGGTACGGACGGTAGCGCGATCGCGGTCCCGCATGCCACGGGTTGAGCCGCGCATCGCGCTATCATGGCGGCGATGGCTTCCGCGAGCGCGCTGGTCGAGCTGGGCGACCGCTACTGGGCGCTCGGCCTGCCGGCGGCGGCGCGCAGCGCGCTCGCCCGTGCGCTGGCCGCGAGCGACGACGCGATCGCGGCGCTGCGGCTGACCGACATCGCGCTCGCGCAGGGTGATGCGCCGGCCGCGCGGGGCTATGCCGCCGAGGCCGCCAGGCGCGCACCGGGGCCGGCGACCCGCATCCTGCTCGGCCGCGCGCAGCTCGCCGCCGGCGAGATCGCTGCGGCGCGGATGGCGCTCGCGGCCGCGCTCGACGCGCCCAGGCTCGCGCCGTGGGATCGCGCGCGCGCACACCTCGAGCTCGCGCGCGCGGCCGACGGGCAGGGCGATGGCGCGGGGGCCGCGGCGCAGCTCGGCGCGGCGTTCGAGGCCGCGATCGCGGCGGCGCCGGGCGGCATCGAGCTCGAGCTGATCGAGGAGATCGCGGCGGCGGCGGTCGCGCATGGCCGCGGCGACGACGCCGGCGCGACGCTCGACGCCGCGCGCGGCAAGCCCGGGATCGCGGCGGTTGCCGCGGTGCTGTACGGTGCGCGTCAGGCGGCGGGCGACGCGGCGATCACCGACACCATGGTCGACGACGAGCTCGCGGCGGCGGAGGCCGAGGCCGGCCGCGCGACCGCGGCGCTGCGGCTGCGCCGGCTCGAGCGCCGCGCGCGGCGCGGCCGCGGCGGTCACGCCGAGCGCGCCGAGCTGGCGGCCGAGCTCGACGCCCTCGCGCACGATGCCGCGGGCGAGCAGCTCGCGGCGGTCGAGCGCGCGCGGCTGTGCTTCCTGCGCGCGGCGCTGTGCGAGGACGATCCGGCGACCCGCGATCGCGCCGAGGACGCGTACCGCAAGGGCCTGGCGTTCCAGCCCGGCCACACCGCGGCGGCGTGCCGGCTCGCGCTGCTCGTGCTCGAGCGCGGCGACCAGGCCGGCGCGCTCGCCGAGATCGAGCGCGCGCTGCGGATCGACGCGAGCTCGGGCGGCGCGTGGCGGAACGCGGCGCGCATGCTCGACGCGCAATCGCCGAGCCTGGGCGCGGTGGTCAGCCGCCTGCTCGACGCGGCCAACCCGGGCGCCGGCGCGGCGGCCGCCGGCGTCGCGCCGCGCCTGGTCACCGCGACCGCCGAGGTCGCGCGCCACGACGTGCTCGCCGGGGTCTACGCGCACGGCCACCGGGTCAAGAACCTGCTCGGCATCATCGGCGCGCGCGCGCGCAGCGCCAAGAAGCTGGTCGCCGAGGGCGACCTCCACGACCGGCTGCGCGAGCTCGAGCGCGACGTGACCGCGCTCTACGAGGAGTGGGCGCTGTACCTGCGCTCGCTCCAGGCGCCGACCCCGACGATCGAGCTCGTGCCGCTGTCGCCGCTGCTCCACGAGGTCGTGGTCGCGGCGCAGGCGCGCACCCAGCACGTGTCGATCGCGCTCGAGCAGCCGGCCGGGCTGCCCGACGTGCGCGGCGATCGCATGCTGCTGCGCGAGGCGCTGCTCAACGTGGTGTCGAACGCGGCCGAGGCGTGCTCCGCGGCCGGCGGCGAGGTCGCGGTGCGCGTGCGCCAGATCCCGCCGCCCGGCGCGAGCGGCTCGCCGCTGGTCGAGATCGAGATCGTCGACACCGGCCCGGGCATCCCGCGCGCCCACCTCGGCCGGCTGTTCGTCCCCGGGTTCACCACGAAGGAGACCGGCTCGGGCGTCGGCCTCGCCATCGCCGAGCGCGTGGTCGCGGCGCACCACGGCCGGATCGCGGTCGACTCCGAGGAGGGTCGCGGCACCACGATCACGATCACGCTGCCGACCGACAAGCACGGGCTCGCCGCGCTGCCGCGCTGGACCCGGGCGGAGGGCACGCTGCCGTAGCGCGCGATCCATCCGCGCAGCTTCGATGGGGGCTGTGGCACCTGGCGTCGGCTCGACCTCGGCAAGATCGACCCAGCCGCGGATGTCGTCGAGGCTGACGGCGTCCATGGCGGCGACGATCGCCGCGTCGAACGCTGCTCGCATCAGCGGCTGCATGCGACGGATGAAGTCCTTCAGCCTTGCCCGAGCCTTTTCGATCGGGTTGAGGTCGGGCGAATACGGCGGAAGAAACAGCGGCCTCGCGCCCGCATCGCGCATCGCTTGCAGCGCTCGCGGGCTCTCGTGCGCGGCCAGGTTGTCTCGCCGCTGCGCTTCGGCCGGGCACCGCGTGGCGACGACTCGCCCGGCAAATCGGTCGTCATCCTCCCGGACTGTTCGACGAATATCAGCCTTTTCACGTCGAGCCTGGGCTGCGCTTCGAGGAATGCCGCGCGCCGCGCTTGGACCGCCGCGGTGTCCCGCTCGCGGGCAACCAGTGTCTTTTCTCGTGCGTCCAGCCGATGCGGCGCATCGCGTTGCTCATCGCGGCGAGGCTGACCGTGCGGCCGCTGTGTGCCGCCCACGCTTCGATCGATCGGTGAGCCGCGCATCGGGATTCGCCTGCGCATGGGCGAGCAGCCACGCGTCGTCGACAGCGATCGGGTCATTGCCGCCGCGCGGCTTGGGCGCCACGTCGCCGGTCTCGCGCTGCCGACGCAGCAGCCGGTCGATCGATGCGGGGCGATTCCGAACATCTCGGCCGTCGCTTCGTACGTCTTGGTTAGCCCAGCTCGATACGCCGCGACTGCCCGGCGAGCCTTGCTTGGGTCTTTGCTCTGCGTCATCCCGGGAACGCGACCCGCGCGCGCAACGCTCGCGGCGGATAGCGAGACTCGCAATTGTCCGAGAGGCGACGACAATGGACCTGACAGTGAATTACAGTAAATATCGGCGTTATCGATTGTGCTCGGTGCGCACATCGACTACGTTGTCCTCGTGGCACGAGCCCGCAAACGTCACGTCCAGCAAGCGCTCCGCTTCCCGGACAAGAACGGCCAGCGGCGCGGCGGTCGTCGCCCCAGGGCGGGGCGGCCCAAGCGCGGCCGGTTCGCGAGCGAGCGCCACGCGCGGCGGCCACGGCTCACCGGCCGCGAGCCGGTCCTGGTCACGGCGCGAGTCGCGCCGGCCGCGCGCGGATTACGGCGCTGGCGGATCTATCACGCGATCCGGCGCGCGCTCGCGACCGCGATGGCGCGCGCCGACTTTCGCGTCGTTCACGTCAGCATCCAGCGCACGCATGTGCACCTGATCGTCGAGGCTGCGAGCCACCAGGCGCTGTCGCGCGGCATGCAGGGCCTGCTGATCTCGGCGGCGCGCCGGATCAACCGAGCGCGCGGTGGACGCGGCGCGGTGTTCCCGGACCGCTATCACGAGCGCGTGATCACGTCGCCGCGGCAGTGCCGCCACGCGATCGCGTACGTCGTCAATAACTGGCGCCGCCACGGCGAGGATCGCGGCCGCACCTGGACCGTCGATCCGTTCTCGAGCGCGGTCAACTTCGCCGGCTGGCGCGAGCTGGCCGGCTCGGATCGTCTGTTCGAGCCTCCCGGCTGGTACGAACGGCTCCCGACCAGCGCACCCCAGACCTGGCTCGCTCGCGTCGCGTGGACGCGTCACGGCGCGATCTCGGCGCGCGAGGTCCCCGGCCCGCAACCCGCCTGAGTACGATCGACGACCGCGCACGACCGTTGCTGGTGAGCTGAGGGCTACCCCACTCATGTCCGGCCTTCTCTTCTCGAAGCGCACATTGAAGGCCAGGAACGTGCTCGAATGGACAGACGCACTGGTCGCTCACATGCCGGATCCCGACGGTGATGACGACCAGGGGTACGTTAGTGCTGCCTGGCAAGTCGTTCAGCGAACCGACGGGCGCGCCGGCTCGTGCTTGTCTACGAGCGGACCCTTCACCCCGTCGCATGCGAGAACGACGCGTACCTCGAGCTCGGGGGCGGACGGTTGCGAGCCCTTCGCGAAACGCGTTGTCCCGTGCGAAACTGCACGTGAATGATCGGCACGATCGTGTGCGTCGACGACCAGGCCGAGGTCCGCCGGCTGCTCGGCGACGTGTTCCGCGCGCGCGGCAGCAACGTGGTCAGCTTCGACGACGGCGAGGACGCGATCCAGTGGCTCTCCGGCAACGACGCCGACCTCGCGATCCTGGATCTGGACCTCGGCGCCGGCCGGCGCACCGGGATCGAGATCTGCCGCGCGATCCGCGCGCGCCTGCCCGACCTGCCGATCATCATCCTCACCGGGCACGGCACGATCGACGACGCGGTCGCCGCGGTCAAGGCCGGCGCGGTCGACTTCATCACCAAGGATCCATACCTCGAGGACAAGCTCGAGATCTCGGTCGACAAGGTCGAGCGCATCCTGCAGCACGCGCTCGATCGCAAGCGGCTCGAGGAGGAGAACCGCGAGCTGCGCGCGACCAACGAGCGGCTGCGCAAGGCGGCCGGCCGGCGCTGGGCGATCGTCGGCGACAGCCAGCAGATGCGCACCGTGCTCGCCAAGATCGAGAAGGTCGCGCCGGTGCCGCGCCCGGTGCTCGTGCTCGGGCCGCGCGGCACCGGCAAGGAGCTGGTCGCGCGCGCGATCCACACGATGTCGCCGCGCGCGAGCGAGCCGTTCGTGACGATCAACTGCGCCGCGGTCGCCGAGAGCCTGCTCGAGAGCGAGCTGTTCGGCCACGAGGAGGGCGCGTTCACCGGCGCGACCAAGCAGAAGGAAGGCAAGTTCGAGCTCGCCGACGGCGGCACGCTGTTCCTCGACGAGATCGGCAACATGTCGCTCGAGTTCCAGGCCAAGATCTTGCGCGTGCTCGAGTACCAGCGGTTCGAGCGCGTCGCGGGCAGCGAGTCGATCCAGGTCAACGTGCGGGTGATCGCGGCGACCAACGCCGACCTCAAGATCGCGATGGCGGCGGGCAAGTTCCGCCCCGACCTGTACGACCGGCTCGCGTTCGAGGAGATCCACCTGCCCCCGCTCGCGCACCGCATGCAGGACGTGCCGGTGCTCGCCGCCTATTTCCTCACCCGGTTCCGCGCCGAAGTTGCGGGCATCGTGGTCAAGGAGATCAGCGCCGAGGCGCTCGACCGGCTGGCGTCGTACGACTACCCCGGCAACGTGCGCGAGCTCAAGAACGTGGTCGAGCGCGCGGTCTACATGGCCCAGGGCGAGGCGCTGACCGGCGCCGACGTCGACGCCGCGCTGCCGCCCGAGGCGCACGCGCAGCCGGCACCGAGCGGGCTGGCGTTCGACGACGATCCCGGTCTGTCGCTGCCCGAGCGGGTGGACGCGTTCGAGGCCTGGCTGTGCAAGGACGCGCTCGAGAAGACCCGGTTCAAGCAGAAGGAGGCCGCGGCGCTGCTCGGCCTGACCTACGACCAGTTCCGCCAGCGCTACCGCAAGTACGGCCTGGGCAAGGACTAAAGCGCATCTCAAAAACCCGCGCGGGCTGCGACCGTCGCGGCGCGGGCGCCTCGCGACGTACCTCCGGTGCTCGCTCGGCACGGGCGGCAAGCCCGCGCCTCGCTGCGCTCCGGGGGTGCGCCGCGATCCGCCTCCCG
>DATJAE010000033.1:0-20363 GCA_035516595.1 Kofleriaceae bacterium
CGGGAGGCGGATCGCGGCGCACCCCCGGAGCGCAGCGAGGCGCGGGCTTGCCGCCCGTGCCGAGCGAGCACCGGAGGTACGTCGCGAGGCGCCCGCGCCGCGACGGTCGCAGCCCGCGCGGGTTTTTGAGATGCGCTTTAGGTCAGGTTCGCGCGCAGGAACTGATCGAGCTCGGGCCACTGCTTGCCGAGGTAGGCGAACTCGGCGTAGCGCGCCGGGCGGAGCGCGGCGAGCGCGGGCTCGACCGCGCCGGCGTCGCGGATGTCGCTCGACTGCGCGATCGCGAACGCGCGCAGCACGCGGACCGGACGGAGCCGGGCGCCGGTGAGCGCGGCCTCGATCGCGCGCCACTGATCGTCGAGGCGGTTGCGCAGCTCGGCGGCGTGACCCTTGCGCAGCTCGATCGCGATGTCGGTGAGGACGTGCGGCAGGCCGGGCTGGGGGCCGGCGCGCCGGCTCACCTCGGCCTGCCACGCTTCGGCGAGCTCGATCCGGCCGCACAGCGCGTGCAGGTAGGCGAGGTTCGCGGCGATCGCGGCGTCGAGCCCGATCACGCCGCCGTGCTGCTCCACCTCGACCAGCACGCCGACCGCCTCGTCGAGCTGGCCCTGCTTGAGCAGCGCGATCGCGCGGTTGTAGGCGGAGATCCGGCGCAGGTACCTCGGCCAGCGAAACCGCCGCTCGATCTCGGCGAACGTGCGCTCGGCGTCGGCGGGATCGTCGCGGAGCTGCTCCAGGCCCGGGCGGTTGACCGCGTTGAACCTCGCGACGATCGACTTGCGAATCACGCCGTAGGCGAACGGCAGCGCACCGAGCACGATGATCGTGGCGCTGCGCGCGTCGCCGTCGAGCGAGGAGCACGTGATGAACGCGAACAGGAAGTAGAACGACCACAGGATCGACAGGCCGCGCCTGCGAACCCTGCGCCCGGGCTGGTAGTCGCTCACGAGCCATCTCCTCGCGCCGGCGGCGGCTTGAGCCCGTACTTCTCCATCTTGTAGATGAGGGCGCGCCGCGACAGCCCGAGCCGGCGCGCCGCGCGGGTCTGGTTGTGCGACTCGGCCTCGAGCGCGGCGACGATCGCGGCGCGCTCGACCTCGGCGAGATGGCCGCGCATGTCGGCGGCGGGCGCGACCGGGCGGACGCGCTGGCCGGCGTCGCGCAGCTTGTCGGGCAGGTCGGCCGCGGTGATCACCTCGCCGCACAGCACGAGCGCGCGCTCGACCGCGTTCTTGAGCTCGCGCACGTTGCCGGGCCACGCGTAGCCGACCAGCGCCTCGCGCGCGTCCTCGGCGATCGACGGCGCGGCGCGGCCCTGCTCGGCGGCGGTCTCGCGCGCGAACCGCTCGGCGAGCGCGACGACCTCGGTCGGCCGATCGCGCAGCGGCGGTACGACCAGCGTGAACCCGCCGATCCGGAACAACAGATCCTGGCGGAACCGGCCGGCGCGCACCTCGGCCTCGAGGTCGCGGTGGGTCGCCGCGATCAGGCGCGTGTCGGTGGCGACCTCGGTCGTACCGCCGACCCGCGTGATCACCTTGCGCTCGAGCACGCGCAGCAGCTTGGCCTGGAGCGCGAGCGGCATCTCGCCGATCTCGTCGAGGAACAGCGTGCCGCCGTCGGCGGCCTCGAAGAAGCCGACCTTGCGGCGCTCGGCGCCGGTGAACGCGCCGCGCTCGTAGCCGAACAGCTCGCTCTCGAGCAGGGTCTCGGGCAGCGCCGCGCAGTTGAGCTTGATCAGCGGCTTGTCGCGCCGGCCCGAGCGCCTGTGGATCGCCTCGGCGACCAGCTCCTTGCCGACCCCGGTCTCGCCGAGGATCAGCACGGTCATCGGCGTGTCGGCGATGCGCTCGACCAGCGAGTACACGCGGCGCATCGCCGGATCGAGCACGACCGGCTCGCTGTCGTGGGCCTCCGCGCCCGCGCTCGGCGAGCGACCGGTGCGCAGCGCGGCGCGCACGTGGCCGATCAGGCTCTCCACCGTCGTGCCGTCCTCGGGGCACAGCGCCGAGGTCGCGCGCGCCTCGACGCCGGCCGCGCGCGCGAAGTCGAGCAGGCGATCGATCGCCGCGGCGCCCTCGCTGCGGCCGAGCTCGGGCAGGATCACCAGGTAGTCGTCGCCCGCGTCCTCGGCGATCAGGTCCATCGGGCGGAGCGCGCGCGAGATCGCGTCGACCACCGCGTCGTTCGCGATCCGCACCAGGCCGACCGTGACCGGCCGGTGGTAGCGCATCGCGCGATCGACCTCGGCGGCGAGCCGCGCCTCGCCCGCGGTGTCGTCGGCGACCGAGCTGGCGCGGCGCAGCCCGCTGGTCACGCCGACCACCGCGACGATCGCGCCCATCACGACCTCGTCGCCGCTCGCGAGCCGGCGCGGGCCCTCGATCTTGTCGCCGTTGACCCGGGTGCCGTTGCGCGAGCCGAGGTCCTCGACCTCGATCACGTCGCCGACCCGGCGGATCCGCGCGTGCATGCGCGACACCTTCTCGCTCTCGACGTAGACCGTCGCGCCGCGCGACCGGCCGAACGTGACGTCGACCCCATCGTGCAGATCGACGACGCGCGAGCTGCGGTCCTCGCCCTCGATGTGGATCACCACGAAGGCGTGTGGGCCGGCGTGCGCGGCGAGCGCCGTTCCGGCTTCCTGCGTCAGTGGTTCGGTTGCCATGCGGTTGTACGAACTGTGCACACTAAGCAAGGATCGCGCAGCGAACAGATGCAAGAAATCGCGTGATTACATGTATCGTTCCATGGTCCTTTCATTGCAGCATCCATGGCGATGCAATCGGTGGTTCGCGGCGTCGTGATCGCAGCGCTTTTCGGCGCGTGCGGTGCGTCGCACCACGACCATCCCGACGGCTCGATGCCGGGCGACGACGGCGGGGGCAGCGCCGGGTTGACCGTGCCGTGGTCGCTGACGTTCGACGTGCCGGGCGACGTCCCGGGCAGCACGTTCGACGCCGAGGTCGACGAGGTCGTGTTCAAGGTGCTGAGCCTGGAGGTCACGGGCGATGCGGGGTCGGTGCAGATTCCCAAGGAGGTCGACGTCGGGTGGGACACGACGAGCAAGCCGGATGCGATCGTGTTTCCGAGCGCTCCTGTCGGACTGTACTCGAAGCTGTCGATCCGTGTCGACGGTCAGCTCGCGGACAACTCGTTCTGGATCAACGGCCACGCCACGGTCGGCGGCACGACCTATCCGTTCAAGATCTACGACCGCTACTTCCTGACCATGACGATCGACCTCAACACCATGCTGTCGCCCGACGGCTCGGCGAGCATCCCGATCCAGGTCCAGCTCGACCAGGCGCTCAACACCCTCGACTTTTCCAAGCTCGACCGCGACGACGACACGATCACGCTCGACAACGGCGACTTCACGACGATGACCGCGTTCGAGAAGGCGCTCGAGCAGGCGTTCGTGACCAAGGCGCCGGAGTAGCCGCTACGCGAGCGCGACCAGATCCTCGAACGCGGCGTAGTAGCCGCGGCGAAACGCCGCGAGCGTGGCCGCGCCCGCGCTCGCGCGGTGGGTGACCAGGTTGCGCACGGCGGCGAGCGTGTGCAGCCGGTGGGCGAGCGCGATCGTGCGTTCGGGCGACGGCCGCGCGCCGCCGAGCTTCATCAGGTTGCGGAAGCCGGTCGCGGGATGATCGACCGCGAACAGCACGAGCAGGCGCGCCCACTCGGTGACCGACAGCGGCGAGTCGAGCCGCTTGCGGCGATGCTCGGCGAGCTCGCGCACGGCGTTGGGCACCGAGCGCAGCGGGATCTCGACCTTCGCGCCGCCGAGCTCGGCCGGGTCGCGCCACTTCGGCTCGATCCAGCGCTGGAAGCCGCTCCAGCTGCCGCCGATCACGTGATCGACGTAGTCGAACAGCGCGGCGGGCTCGCGCTGCAGGCCGGCGAGCCGCGGGCCGAGCCACGCGTGCACGTAGTTCTCGAGCACCTTCATCCACAGCGTGATCGGCGGCGACAGGTCGGCATCGGGCGCGGTCGTCGACTGAAACAGCGACTCTGCGCTGCGCAGCGACTTCACGATCGCGGCGAACCCGGCGAGCTTCTGCAGCTGGGCGAAGCTCGGAAACACCGCGACCAGCTCGGCGTCGATGTCGACCGCGGGCGCGGCGCCGGCGTGCGCGTGGCTCGCGAGCTTGAGCCGGACCAGCGCCTCGAACGCCGGATCGTCGGCGCCGACCCGCGACAGCGCGTCGTCGATCGCCGGCGCGAGCCGCTCGGCGTGCGCCGGCGGCAGGTGGATCGCGGCGGCGAGCGCGCCGCGCGTCGCCGGGTCGTCGTGGCCGGCGACGAACGCGATCGCCTGGGCGAGCGCGTCGGGCGTGCCGAGCCGGAGCAGGCCCGCGGCGGCGCGCTCGTGCACGGTCGGATCGTCGTCGCGAAACGCGGCGAGCAGCGCGCGCTCGCTCGCGGGATCGGCGAGCTTGCCGAGCGCCCACACCGCGGCGCCGCGCACCGCCGGCGCCTCGTCGCTCGCGAGCGCCGCGAGCGCACCGGATGGCACCGCGCCGCCGAGCAGCCCGGCGATCTCGGCGCCGGCCTCGCGCATCCGCGGGTCCGGCGCGGCGAGCAGCTGGCCGGCGCGCCCGGCGAGCGGGGCCAGCGCGGCGGGCTCGGGCGCGCTCGCGATCAGCGCGTTGGACGCCGCGCCGAGCACGCGCGGATCGTCCTCGCGGCGCACCGCCGCGACCACGTCGGCGATCACCTTGGCCATGCCGAGCTCTCCGAGCGCGACGTAACCGGCGAGCCGGAGCTCGGCGGGCTCGGCGGCGGCGAGCTGGCGCGCGAGCTCCGGTGCGAGCTGGTCGAGCCCGAGGTTGCCGGCGCCGTAGGCGGCGCGTCGGCGCACCGCGGGATCGGGATCGCCGAGCATCGGCTCGACGATCCGCGCGATCGCGGCGGCATCGCGATCGTCGCGGCGCGCGAGCTGGAGCGCCCATAGCACGGCGCCGCGGATCGCCGGGCTCGGCGAGCACGAGCGGCACCAGGCGCGGCGCGGCGCTGGTCGCGCCCATCCGGCCGAGCGCGCCGATCGCGGCGCGGCGCAGCGCGGGCGGCGCGCCCTCGGCGACGAACGCCGCGACCGCCTGCTCGAGCGCCGGGAAGCCGAGCCCGCCCGCGGCGTGCAGCGCGGCGGCCGCGATCGTCTCGTCGCGATCGGACAGCCGGCGGTGCACGAACGGCAACAGCCAGATGTTGCGGAAGCCGTAGCCCATCGCGGCGAGCACGCCGCGCCGATCGGCGGCGGTGTCGGCGACGCGTGCGGCCTCGAGCAACGCGAACGCGGCGAGCTCGGCGGTCTCCCACTCGGCGCCGAGCGCGCGGCCGGCGAGCTCGCCGAGCAGCTGGCAGGCGTCGAGCCGCGCGTGCCGGGTCGGCGCGTCGATCGCGGCGCTGGCGAGCGCGTGCACGACATCGCCGGCGCTGGCTTGCCCGTGCTCGAGCTGTACGCGCAACCCGCTGGCGTCCATTCGCCGACGGTATCAGGTACATTCGCGCGCCGTGCCCGAGCGGTTCACCTTTCCGATCACGGCCGAGGCCGCGGACATCGACGAGCTCGGCCACGTGTCGAACCTGGTGTACCTGCGCTGGGTGCTCGAGGCCGCGACCGCGCACTCGGCCGCGCGCGGCTGGGGGCACGCCGAGTATCGCGCGCTCGGCGCGGTGTTCGTGGTGCGCCGCCACGAGCTCGACTACCTCGCGCCGGTCACCGCCGGGCAGCGGCTGGTCGCCGAGACCTGGGTCGAGTCGTGGAAGGCCGCGTCGTGCGTGCGGCGCACCGAGCTCGTGCGCGATGGCCAGGTGATCGCGCGCGCGGCGACCACGTGGGCGCTGATGTCGTTCGCGTCGGGCCGGCCGATCCGCATCCCCGCCGAGCTGCGCGCGCCGTTCGATCGCTAGACCGCACCGGCGAGCCCGGCGTCGGCGTGTCGCAGAGCGCGACCACGCGCGGATCGGTGTCCTGCGCGTCGCTCACCGGGGTCTCACGCGAGCTTGTCGACCGCATCGGCGATCGCGCGGGCGAGCAGCACCGGTTGCTCGAGCGTGGGATCGTGGCCCGAGTCGGGGATGGTCTCGAACGACGCGGCGGGCAGGCCGCGCGAGATCGCGACGTACTTCGCGTCGTCGGCGCCGCAGATCAGCGCGATGCGATCGCGGTGGGTCGGGATCGCCGGCCAGTAGTCGGGCATCGCGGCCAGCCCCATGACCTCGAGGCTGCGCGCGAGCTGCTCGGGATCGAGCGCGAGGCGGTGCTCGAGCCGCGCGGCGCGGCGAGCGGCGGGCGCGCGCGCCTGCGACGCGAACAGCGGCTGTGCGGCCCACGCATCGGCGAACGCCGCGATGCCCTGGTCGCGCAACAGGCGCGCCCACGCGGCGTCGAACTCGCGGCGGCTCGCGCGCTCGTCCTCGGCGATCCCCGGGTTCACGCCGATCAGCACGCCGAACGGGAACCGGCCCTCGGCGACCAGGCCGAGCGCGACCCGCGCGCCGAGCGAGTAGCCGACCACGACCTGACACTCGGCATCGATCGACGCGCACACCGCGTCGAGGTTGTCCTCCCAGGTCGACAGCACCGGGCCGCCGCCGTGGCCGGGCAGCGCGATCGCGATCGGATCGTCGTCGAGCTCCCACGCGGCGATCACGTCGTCCCACACCGCGGGATTGCCGGCGAATCCGTGCAGCAGCGCGCAGCGCATCGACCACCCCACGGTACCAGGTTGACCGGACGGAAGCCTTCATCGACTTCGTCGGCGAGCTCGTCAAGCCTCAGTGACGCTTCTCGGTCTTGCCGTCGCTGGTCGTGATCTTCCCGCCGGTCTCGTCGGCTGACAGCGCGGCCTCGTGGTTGCCGGTGGCGTCCGACCCGAAGTGCGCGGAGACGCCCGCGAACTCGTTGCCGGTCGACAGCACCGCCTGATTGCTGCGCGTCATCGCCGCGACCACCGCACCGCTCCCGAGCGATAGCTTGACCGATTCGTCGTCGTGCTCGAGCGCGAGCGTGTCGGCCGCGAGCGTCGCCTTGGTGTCGCCCTCGCCTCTCACCACGACGTGCTCGCCGCTGACGACGACGTCGTCGCCGACGTCGATCTCGCCGGCACCGACATGGGTGGTGCCGTGCAGGCCCTCGATCTCGATCCCGGTGCTGTCGATCTTCACCCTGCCGACACCGCCGGGGGTCTTGAACTCGAGCGAGCTCGGCGGCGGCACCGCGCCCGCGTCGCGCTTGCACGCGATCACCGCGGCGATCGCCACGACGGTCATGGTGACGGCGACTGCGCGCGCGCTGCGCAGCTTGCGTTCGACGCGATCGATGCGATCGTTCAGCCGTTCGAGGTCGGTCATCCGCCGACTACAGCACGTTCGCGGGCGGCGCGAGCACCAGCTTGATGAACTCCTCGCGCGTGGCCAGCTCGATGAACACGCCGCGCACGCCGCTGGTCACCAGCCGCGCCTCGTGCGCGCCGACCCCGCGCGCCGCCATGCACATGTGCAGGCCCTCGATGTAGACCGCCGAGCCATGGCTCTGCAGCTGGTTGTGCAGGATGTCGGCGAGGTCGTGCGTGAGGTCCTCTTGCAGCCGCGGGCCGCGCGCGATCAGGCGCGCGAGCCGCGACAGCTTCGACAGCCCGAGCACCTTCTGGGTCGGGATGTACGCCATCGAGATCCGGTAGATCACCGGCAGCATGTGATGCGGGCACACCCCGAACGCGGTGTTGTGCTTCGAGATCACCATCTCGGTGTACTTGGCGGGGAACGTCTTCGCGAGCAGCGCCTGGACTTCCTCGTTCACCTGCTTCTGGTCGTGGACGAGCTCGTGGAGCGCCTTGGCCGCGCGCTTGGCGGTGCCGGTGAAGTTCGCGTGGTCGATGTCGTAGTCGAGGACGCGGAGGCCTTCGAGGATCTTGTCGAAGCCCTGGGTGAAGAGGGCGAGCGCTTTCGGATCGAGCTCCATGGGGTGTCCTCGTACTTCGTCAGGATCGCGACGGTGGCGGCGGCGATGCCGCGCTCGCGAGCCGTCGCGATCGGCACGCGAGCAAGGGCGTCGTATCCCGGATCGGCGAGCTTGCCAAGCCGCGCGGGCATCGCCGCGCGAAACACCTCGATCCGCAGCCGGCGGTGGCTGAGCGTCTGCTCGTGGTACGCGACCGGCCGGCGATCGACGCCGCTCGCGCCGAGCGCGCGTGCGATCGCCGCCGCGTCGTCGCCCTGCGGCAGCTCCCACAGCCCGCCGTACAGCCCGCGCGGCGCGCGGCGCGCGAGCACGAGCTCCTCGCGGTCGGCGATCCACAGCGCGGCGCGCGCGAGCACGGGCAGCTGATCGGCGCGCTTGCGCGGTGCGGCCACCGGCCGCGCGTCGCCGCGGGTCGCGCACGCCGCGTGCAGCGGGCAGGTCGGGCAGCGCGGCGCGGGGGCGCAGATCGTCGCGCCGAGCTCCATCAGGCCCTGGTTGAGATCGCCGGGCGCGGCGCCGTCGGGCAGCGCGGCCATCAGCTCGCCCGCTCGCGCCCACAGCGCGCGCTGGCCCGCACTCGACTTGATGTCGTGGTCGATCGCGTAGACCCGCGCGAGCACGCGCGCGACGTTGCCGTCGACCAGCGGCGCGCGCTCGCCGAACGCGATCGACGCGATCGCGCCAGCGGTGTACGGCCCGATCCCCGGTACCGCGCGGAGCTCGGCCGCGCGCGCCGGCAGCGCGCCGCCGAACCGCTCGGCGACCGCCCTGGCGCCGGCGTGCAGGTTGCGCGCGCGCGAGTAGTAGCCGAGCCCGGCCCACGCCGCGAGCACGTCGTCGAGCGGCGCCTCCGCGAGCGCGGAGGCCGTCGGGAACCGCGCCATCCAGCGCTGCCAGTACGGGATCACGGTGGCGACCCGGGTCTGCTGCAGCATGATCTCGCTGACCCAGATCGCGTACGGATCGCGGGTCGCACGCCACGGCAGCGCGCGGCGCACGCTGGCGTAGTGGGCGACGATCGCGCTCGCGATCGCGGCGGGCTCCGGCATGCGCCGGAGGCTACGTCAATTGTAGAGGTGGATCAGCAGCGAGATGTTCGGATCGAACACCAGGCCGATCGTGTTGACCGTATCGGTCATGTCGTCGCCGGCCGCGAGCTGCGTCGTGGTCTTCGTCGACGAGATCAGCGGGTTGGTGCCGGTCAGCGTGATCTGGAGGTGGCGGGTCGCCCAGAACCCGACCGCGACACCCCAGCCGAGCGTGAACGTGTTGACCGTCGTGTTGTTGTCGTCGCCGTCCGGATCGGTGGTCGCGCTGTCGAACAGGAGGTCGCCGACCAGCTGGAACTCGAACCTGCCGCGGCGGATCAGCGGGTAGCGCACGAGCGCGCCGAGCGCGACGTCGCTGGTCTTGTTGGTCGTGCTCGGGGCGCCGCCGCCCGGATCGGTCTCGTCCGACGAGCGCTCCAGGCGCAGCACCGGCTCGACGTACAGCCCGCCGGGCAGGCGCATCACCGCCGACACCAGGTTCGGCGTCTCGAGCGAGGTCGGGAAGTCGTAGCCGATGCCCAGCCCGAACACGAGGTCGCGCGGCACCGGGCTCTCGACCGCCTCGGGCTCGACGTAGCGATGCGGCGGCGGCGGCGGCGGCTGTGGTGGAGGCGGCGGCGGTTGCGGCTCCGTGGGGGCGGGCGGCGGAGCCGGCGCGGGTGGCGGAGCCGGCGCGGGCGGCGCGGGCTGCGCGACGGCAGTGCCGCCGACCAGCAAGCTGGCGATCACGATTCTCGACCTCATGGCATGTCTCCCGACGGTTGGCTGGTCTGGATCTGGCAGTCGCTCTCGCACTGCGTGTCCAGCACGGCGCACGAGTGCTGGTACGCGTAGAGGCACGTCATGCAGGGCTCGGGGATCGTCGTCCCGTTCGCCTGCATCTCGCAGCTCGACACGCAGGCCTGGCCCGAGCCGAGCTCCGGCCCGCCCAGCCCGCACGCGCACGCGATGTTGCAGAACGCATCGACGTCGGCCTGTTGCGGCGTGGTCGCCGCGCACCCGACGAGCAACACCATCCATAGGACTCGCATCGGGCAAATTGTCCCGCGCCGCGCGCGCGTCCCGCAAATTTTTACTGCGCGCTGATCGGCCAGACCTGCCAGACCACGCCGCCCAGCGGGTCGCGCACGACCAGCGCGAGCTCGCCGGCGTGCGAGTCGCTGGGCTGGACGTGGACGAACGCGGCGTGCTCGTCGTCGTCGTGCATCGTGCCGCACGAGGTCAGCCAGTCGACCATGTTCGCGGTGTCGGTGTCGGTCGAGAGCGGGACGTCGACATCGCTCGGGATCGTGATCGATGCGCCCGGCGGCGTGCCGCCGACCTGCACGTCGCCGACGCTCGCCGGGTTGTCGGCGGAGTCGCCGAGCCAGACCGTCTTCTTGCCGACCAGCTGCACGCCGCCGGAGTCGGCGAACTGCACGATCACGTCGAGCGGCACCGGCGCGCCGGCGGCGAGCCCGAGATCGAGCCGCGCCTGATCGAGCTGCGCCTCGTTGAACCCCGCGACGTTCCAGTGCTGGCCGTCGAACGTGACCGCGTCGCCGAGCCCCTCGACCGCGGTCGGCGCGCCCGCCGCGATCGGCTGCTCGAGGTCGGTCGGCTCGCCCTTGTGCGCGATCAGCCCGTCGAGCGTCGACGTGCCGCCGAGCGGGATGTGCGGCGGCGTCGCGCGGATCGCGACGATCCGATCGTGATCGAGCTGCCACTCGGGATCGATCCCCGACAGGCATCCCGCGCACGCGACCAGCACGACCCATCTCACAGCACACCTCGCAGGCCGACCGTCGGCAGGATCGGCAGCGACTGGAACGCCGCGCGCTGCGTGTAGTCGTAGCTGTAGAAGTAGCCGACCGTGCTCTGGTTCAGGTAGACGTTCTGCACGTCGATGAACCACGTCATGTGGATCGGCCCCCACATGAAGGAGCGATCGACGCGCAGGTCGAGCTGGTGATGGATCGGCGCGCGCTGCGTGTACGGCTTGCCGTAGATCGGGTCGTAGAAGTTGGCGTCGCTGTCGAACACCGCGCCGACCACCGGCGTGACCGGCAGGCCGGAGTACAGCTCGAACCGCGCCGACAGCTGCCACTTGCCGCGCCGCCAGCTCGCCGCCGCGTTGATGCTGACCGGCTGGTCGTACTCGAACAGCCGTTCCGGCGAGGTCGGCGTGTCGTGGCGCACCGAGTGCGACAGCGACGCCGACACCCAGACGAACCACGGCCCGCGGCGCAGCGTGCCGAGCAGCTCGGCGCCGTAGGTCGTGCCGACGCCGGTGTTGCGCAGGACGCCGTCGTCACCGCGGATGATCAGGTTCGTACGATCGGTGTAGTACAGCGAGGTCTGCACGCGCAGGCCGGCGATCGGCTCGTTCTCCATGCCGAGGATGGTCTGGGTCGCGCGCTCGGGATGGAGATCGGGATGCTCGAGCTCCTCCTGGTTCTCGGCCGGACGGCGATACGCGCCCGCCGCGAGCCGCAGCGTGGTGTCGGGCGTGACCTTGATCTGGAGATCGGCGCGCGGCTGGGTCGCGACGTCGTTCGACCGGGTGAACGCGTCGATCCGCAGGCCGAGCGTCGCGCGGATCGCCGGCGACAGCCCCGCGGTCAGCGCCGACCACAAGCCGATGTCGGGCGTCCACGCCACGCCGTCGAACCGGTTCGACGTGTCGTTCGGGTTGGGGAAGCCGGCCTGCGGCGAGCCCTCGCGGGGCTGCGGCGGCAGCGCGAGGTCGACGTCGTAGTGCGAGATGTTGGTCTGCTCGCCGACCCGCCACACCAGATCGGTCAGCCCGGCGATGTTCTTCGACGTGTGGATCGCCTCGGCGCGGGTGTCCAACGCGATCTGGTTGACGTCGATGAACTGGTACGCGCCGCTCTCGAACTTGAACTCGAGCGGCATGACCGACGCGGCGAGGGTCGCGGTCCACGGCCCGTCGCTGTACCTCGCGCCGAAGATGAACCGCGCGAACCGCGTGCGGTTGTAGAACCGCTTGTCGGCGTTCTGCGCCTTGTCGGTGTAGATCTCGAGCAGGTCGTCCGAGCCGATGCTCGACGCGGTCAGGGTCCAGCGCGGCGACAGCGCGTAGTCGAGCCGGAGCTGCTCGTCGTAGTAGCGCGGCACCGTCGTGAGCGACAGGTCGAGGCTCGACGGCAGGATCAGCGGGATCAGCAGATCGATCGTCGAGCGCCGCGCCGCGACCATGTAGCGCAGCTTGCCGGCCTTGCCCTGCGCGAGCGCGCCGGCGTCGAGCGACGACGTCTCGACCTGCTCGGTCGCCTGGTCGGCGCCGGGCCGGGTGGTGAGCGCCACGATGCCCGACGCGGCGCGCCCGTACTCGACGCCGAACCCGCCGGGCAGGTAGTCGAGCGAGTCGATCGCCTCGGTCGGCACGATCGAGCGAAACGCGATGTCGTGGTAGAGCGCCGGCACCTCGAAGCCGTCGATCAGCAGCTTGGAGTCCTCGGGCGCCGAGCCGCGGATCACGATGCCGTTGAAGCCGAGCGGGAACTGCGAGTTCACCACGCCGGGCATCGCCGACAGCGTGCGCACCAGATCGTTGCCGGTGCCCGGGATGCGGCTGACCTCGCTGCGATCGAGCCGCGCCGCGCCGGGAGAGTCGGGCGGCGCCTCGCCCTTGACCTCGATCACCTCGTTCGCCTCCTGCACCGACAGCAGCACGACGTCGCCCAGGCTCGCCGCGCTGGCGGTCGCGAGCCCGGTCTGGAAGCCGTCGGCCGCGATCACCAGCGACGCGCCGGTCGGCACGCCCGCGAGCTGGAAGCGCCCGCGCGCGTCGGTGGTGCTCGGCACGATCGCCGGCTGGCCGTCGACCGTCACGCTCGCGCCGCGCACCGGGCGGCCGCGCGAGTCGATCACGCGGCCCGCGACGTCGATCGGCGCGACGTCTTGCGCGGCGGCGACCGCCTCGAGCGCGACCACGAACAGCAGTGCGTAGCGCAGGGGCCCGAAGCCTGGCACGGTTGCGTCGGACCCAGCAACTGCCGTGCCCGCGCGATCAGCGCCGGTGCGTGCGACTTGCGGCCGCGGACTGCACGGCACACCGACAGTTGATCGGACATCCGGCAGCGCCAGATTTCGACCGCGTTCACCACCCGCCCACCGCGGACTTGCCCGGTTTGTAACCCCGGATCAGCAGGTTGCCCTCGTGGTCCGACCGTTGCTGGAGGTCTGCGCATGCGAACCATCTGGCTCACCTTGCTGCTCGTTCCCGCGCTCGCCGCGAGCGCGCGCGCCGAGCCCGACCACTACATCGCCGGCGGCGCGATGCTGGGCATCGACCACGCGTTCGACGCCGTCGCGACGCTCGAGGGCGGCGAGCGGCTCGGGCCGGGCACCTGGCTGCACGGGATCCTCGAGACCGGCACGAGCGCCGGGATCGACGAGGCGACCGAGTCGGGCGAGTACTTCGCGGCGCGCGCCGGTCTCGAGTGGCACATCGCGATCGGCACGCGCGACATCGTCGAGCTCGTGCCGGGCGTCGATCTCGGCGTCCGCCACTACGCCTACATGGCCGACGACGACGCCGCGAGCGGGATCAGCCCGGTCGCGATCGGCCGGCTCGGCTTCGACATCGGCAGCCGCGCGCTGCGCTTTCGCCCCGGGCTCGAGGTGTCGTTCGACGACCAGGGCTTCACCGGGATCAACGCGAACGCGGCGCTCGCGTATCGCTGGTGAGCCGAAACGACGACGGGCCGGCCTCGCGACCGGCCCGTGCTCGCGGATCGAAGACTCAGTCCTCGAAGTCGTGGTTGTGGCCGCCCGCGGCCGGCTTGTCTTCCTTCTTCGGCTTCTCGGCGATCAGGGTCTCGGTGGTGAGCATCAGGCCCGCGACCGACGCCGCGTTCTGCATCGCGGTGCGTACGACCTTCGCCGGATCGATCACGCCGGCCTTGACCAGGTCCTCGTACTGCAGGGTCTGGGCGTTGAACCCGAACCCGCCCGAGGACTCCTTGACCTTGGCCGCGACGATCGAGCCGTCGACCCCCGAGTTGGCCGCGATCTGGCGCAGCGGCTCCTCGAGCGCGCGGCGCACGATGTTGACGCCGTAGCGGCGGTCGTCATCGAACGTCAGCTTGTCGAGCGACGCGATCGCGCGGATCAGCGCGACGCCGCCGCCGGGGACGATGCCCTCCTCGACCGCCGCGCGGGTCGCGTACATCGCGTCCTCCACGCGCGCCTTCTTCTCCTTCATCTCGACCTCGGTGGCCGCGCCGACGCGGATCACCGCGACGCCGCCGACCAGCTTGGCCAGGCGCTCCTGCAGCTTCTCGCGATCGTAGTCCGAGGTCGTCTCCTCGATCTCGCGGCGGATCGTCTTCACCCGGCCATCGATCGCGTCCTTCTTGCCCGCGCCCTCGATGATCGTCGTGTTGTCCTTGTCGATCTGGACGCGCTTGGCGCGGCCGAGATCGCTCAGCGCGAGGTTCTCGAGCTTGAGACCGAGATCCTCGGTCACCGCCTCGCCGCCGGTCAGCGCGGCGATGTCCTGCAGCATCGCCTTGCGGCGATCGCCGAAGCCCGGCGCCTTGACCGCGCACACCTGGAGCGTGCCGCGCAGCTTGTTGACGACCAGGGTCGCGAGCGCCTCGCCGTCGACGTCCTCGGCGATCACCAGCAGCGGCTTGCCCTGCTTGGCGACCTGCTCGAGCACCGGCAGGAGCTCCTTCATGTTCGCGATCTTCTTCTCGTGCGCGAGGATGTAGCAGTCGTTGAGCACGACCTCCATGCGCTCGCTGTCGGTCACGAAGTACGGCGACAGGTAGCCGCGATCGAACTGCATGCCCTCGACCACGTCGAGCTCGCTGGTCAGCGTCTTGGCCTCCTCGACCGTGATCACGCCCTCCTTGCCGACCTTCTTCATCGCCTCGGCGATCATGTTGCCGATCTCGGTGTCGCCGTTCGCGCTGATCGTGCCGACCTGCGCGATGTCGTCCTTGCCCTTGGTCGGCACCGACATCTTCTTGATGTCGTCGACCACCGACGCGACCGCGGCGTCGATGCCGCGCTTCAGGTCCATCGGGTTCAGGCCGGCGGCGACCAGCTTGGCGCCCTCGTTGTAGATCGCCTGCGCGAGCACGGTCGCGGTGGTCGTGCCGTCACCGGCGACGTCGGAGGTCTTCGACGCGACCTCCTTGACCATCTGCGCGCCCATGTTCTGGAACTTGTTCTCGATCTCGACTTCCTTCGCGACCGTGACGCCGTCCTTGGTCACCGTGGGCGAGCCCCACGACTTCTCGATCACGACGTTGCGACCGCGCGGTCCCAGGGTCACCTTGACCGCGTTCGCGAGCAGGTTGAGGCCTTTGGCGATCTCGTTGCGGGCACTCGACGAAAAAATGATTTCTTTGGCAGCCATTTGAGAAACTCCGATTGCTTCGTACGTGGTTTTCAGTCGAGGACCGCGAGCAGGTCTTCCTCGCGGAGAATCAGGTGCTCGTCGCCGTCGATCTTGACTTCGGTGCCGCTGTACTTGCTGAACAGCACCCGGTCGCCGGCCTTGACCTCGAGCGCGATGATCTTGCCGTCCTTGTCGCGCTTGCCCGCGCCGACGGCGATCACCTTGGCCTGGATCGGCTTTTCCTTCGCCGAGTCCGGAATGAACAGGCCACCAGCGGTCTTGGTCTCCTCGTCGAGACGCTTGACCAGGATTCGATCGTGCAGCGGACGGATCTTCATTGCCTCGCTCCAAAAAATTGGGTTCGCGTGGCTACCTATAAACACCCGCGGCGCGCTTGGCAACCGTTTCAGGCGAGTGCTAACAAATCGTTTAGAAATCAAATAATTTCAGCATATTGAAATCGCAGCTGACGATCCGGGCAGGGCGCGAGCGCGCGCGTTCGGGGCCTCGGTTAGAGTGGCGACCAGAATGCCTGACGAGGTCAAGCCGCAAGCGCAGCCCAAGAAGGATGAACCCAAGCCGCCGCAGCCGGCCAAGCCCGCTGCGAAGGGCACGCCGCCCGCGCTCGACGAGCGACGCTGGAAGTACGAAGAGCTCGCGGCGCACCGCGGGGCGTTCGAGGTCGGCGAGCTGCTCGCGCACCTGCGCGACGGTCGCGCGGTCGTGCGTGCAAACGCCGCGCTCGCGCTCGCGGTCGCCGGGCAGCCGGCGCTCGAGCTGGTCACCCAGCTGCGCGACAGCGACGCCGGCGCGGGGCAGGCGGCGGCGGAGTCGCTGCACAAGCTCGGCGGCTCGGTGCGGGGCCTGGTCCAGTCGATCGTCCAGGCGTGCGGCACGACCAGCCCGGAGGTCACCGACGAGGTGGTCGCGCTGCTCGCCGATCTATCGGGCACCGCCGACGACGAGCTGATCGCGGCGCTCGACATCCCGCTCGAGATCGCGATGCGCTCGCTGATCGCGGCGTGCGGCAAGCTCGGGCGCACCGGGGTCGCGCTGCTCGCCAAGGGCACGCGCCACGACACGATCCGCGTGCGGGTCAACGCGTGCGCCGGGCTCGGCAAGCTCGGCAAGACCGACGCCGACACCGCGATGGCCGCGCTCACCGTGCTCGAGGCCAACGACCCGGTCCCCGACGTGCGGACCTCGGCCAAGCACGCGATGCTCGCGGTGGTCGCGCGCGAGAAGGTGGTCGCGGTCGATCACCTGCCGAAGAACATCCCCGACTTCGAGAACCGCAAGCTGTCGATGTCGGAGCTCGGCGAGTACGACGCGCAGATCGATCTCGACGAGATGATCTACGCGCTGCACGATGGCCGCAACCACGTCAGGATCAACGCGGCGCGCGCGCTCGCGGTCAAGGGCGACAAGGCGGCGCGCGCGGCGAGCGCGATGGGCCTGCTCATGCGCGACAGCGCCGCGCAGGTCCGGCGCGAGGTCGCCAAGGCGCTCGGCAAGCTGCGCGGCGGCGCGGTTGCGGCCGCGCCGGACCTGGTCGGCGCGCTCGGCGATCCCGAGGTCGAGGTCGCCGAGGCGGCGGCCGATACGCTCGGCGCGCTGGGTGACGCGGCGCAGGACGCGCTGGTCAAGGGCCTCGAGACCGGCAGCGAAGAAGGCGGCCGCCGCGTCGGCGAGCTGCTGTCCAGGCTGCCGGGCGGCCCGGCCGCGCTCGCCGAGGCGTTCAAGAGCCCGGCGGTCAACGTCCAGGTCAACGCCGCGCTCGGCCTCGGGCTGTGCGGCAAGGCGCGGGTCGGTGCCGGGCTGCCGCTGCTGCTCGGCGCACGCACCGGCGGCGACGCCCGCACGCGCGACGCGGTCCGCCGCGCGCTCGACATGATCGATCCGCGCGGCGACACCGGGCCCAAGCCGGTGCCGGTCGACGGCTTCGAGACCCGCGCGCTCACCGGCGCCGAGCTCGACAAGGCCAAGGCCGAGCTCGCCGCGATCGGGGTCGGCGACTTCATCCTCTACCTGCAGGACGGCCGCGACGTCGTGCGCGGCAACGCGGCCGGTGCGCTCGCCACGTTCGGCGCGGCGGCGATCGGCGCGGCGCGCTCGCTCGGCGTGCGGCTGCGCGACGACTCCGCGCGGGTCCGGCTCGCGGCGGCGCAGGCGCTCGACAAGATCGGCGACGCCGCGGTGCTCGAGACCGCCGACGATCTGGTCGGCGCGCTCGGCGACGTCGACGCCAAGGTCGCCGACACGTGCGGCAACGTGATCCGCGCGCGCAAGGCGCGGATGATCGGCGCGCTGGTGCGCGGGCTCGAGACCGACAAGCCCGAGCACGGCAAGCGGATCGTCGAGCTGCTCAACGTGTTCGACGATGCGGTCGACATCCTGTGCGACGCGTTCGAGAGCCCGGCGGTCAACGTCCAGGTCAACGCCGCGCTCGGCCTGGCGCTGCTCGGGCCCAAGCGGGTCGGCAAGGGCCGCAAGGCGCTCGAGGGCGCGCGCACCGGCGGCTGGGAGCGCACGCGGATCGCGGTGCGCGCCGCGCTCGACCTGCTCGACGGCCCGCGCCGCACCGGGCCCGGGCCGGTCGCGGTCGAGGGCTTCGAGACCCGCGTGCTCGAGGCCGCCGCGTTCGGCGATGGCGCCAAGCTCGTGGTCGAGGATCTGCTCGCGTACTGCCAGGACGGCCGCGCGGTCGTGCGCGCCAACGCCGCGACCGCGCTCGGCTGCTGCGGCGAGCGCGCGCGCGGCGCGGCGCTGGCGCTCGGCGTGTTGATGCGCGACGACGACATGCGCACGCGCATCCAGGCCGCCGCCGCGCTCGACAAGCTCGGCGACGACGCGGTGCGCGAGACCGCCGACTACCTGGTCGGCGCGCTGCGCGGCGACGCCGACGTCGCCAAGGCGGTCGCGCCGGTGCTCGCGGCGCGCAAGGCGCGCGTGCTCACCGCGCTGCTCAAGGGGCTCGAGACCGACGACGACGTCCACGCGCGGCGCATCCTCGAGCTGATCAAGGCGCTGCCCGATGCGTGCGAGATCCTGTGCGACGCGATCGAGAGCCCGGCCGAGAACGTCCAGGTGAACTCGGCGATCGGGATCGGCATGCTCGGCGCCAAGCGCGCCGGCGCGCAGGGCCGCAAGGCGCTCGAGGAGCGCCGCACCGGCGGGTTCGTGCGCACCCGCGAGGCCGCGTTCAAGGGCCTCGCGATGCTCGACGCCGGTTAGAACCGGCCGGCCACGCCGACGCCGCCCGGCGCGAGGTACGGCGTCGCGGACCGCAGCTTCGCTCGCGCGGTGACGGTGAGCACGATGCCGGTCGCGAGCACCGCCGCGCTCGAGCCGCCGGTGATGAGACCCGCGGTGCGCATGCCGTCCTTGCCGAGCGCCCAGCCGACCGAGGTGAGCGCGATCCCGGTCGCGACCCCCATGCTCGACACCGCGGTGAGCGAGACCCCGACCGCGAACCGCGCGCGATGCGTGTTCTCCGCCGTGATCGCGACGCGTCCCGGATCGAGAAAGCCGACGTCGAGCCGCGCCGCGCCGTCGTCGCGCGCCCGCATCACCACGCGCTGCAGCGGGAGCAGGTTCAGCGCGCACGGCGTCTCGCACGCGGTGCGATGATCGATCGAGACCTCCCAGACGGTGTCGTCGGCCGAGCGGAACGTCGCCTCGGTCGGCGGCTGGGCCGCTGCGGGGCCGATCACCGCGGCCAACACGATGAAGACACGTAGGCCAGACATAGGAGCCCACTGTCGCCGGCTCGGAAACCGCCAGCAATGTGATAAATCCGGCAGAGATGGCGACGCTCACCGATTACGAGAAGTACATCCGGACCGAGGAGTTGCTCTCTCTCCAGAAATCGCCGGAGGCGCTGACCTGCCACGACGAGCTGCAGTTCCAGGTCGTCCATCAAGCGCACGAGCTCTACATGAAGCTGATCGCGCACGAGCTCGGCTTCTTGTGCACCTTGCTCGCTGCCGACGAGCTGCCGCGCGCGGTGACCACGATCAACCGGGTCGCGCGCGTGCAGCGCGTGCTGCTCGCGTCGATCGATCTGCTCGATACGATGGCGCCGACCGACTACATGACGATCCGCACCGGGCTGGGGCGAGGCTCGGGGCAGGAGTCGCCCGGGTTTCGCACGATGCTGCGGCTGCCCGGCGAGGTCGTGTGGCCCGCGTTCGCGGCGTTCATCGAGCGCGCCGGCGTCTCGCTGCGCGACGTCTACGAGCACCCGCACGATCATCACGCGCTGTTCCAGCTATGCGAGGGCCTGGTCGACTACGACCAGCTGCTCCAGACCTGGCGGCAGCGCCACCTCATGCTGGTGTATCGCATCATCGGCACCGGCACGCCGTCGCTCAAGGGCAAGCACTCCGACCTGCTCGCGCACGGCATGAAGCAGCGGTTCTTTCCCAAGCTGTGGGACGTACGCGACGAGGTGTTCGCGGACTGGACGGCGGCGCAGGCGGCCAAGGGCAACGACCACGGGTATCACGGGTGAGCCGGACGCTCGCGCTCGCCGCCGTGCTCGCGCTCGCCGGCTGCCCGGCGTCGCAGCGGCATCCCGCGATCACCGCCGGCGTGGTCGGCGGTGTGGTCGGCTTCACCGGCTGCGAGTTCGACGGCGTCCCGCACGGCACGTGCGCGATCATCGGCGCTTCGACCGCGGCGTTCCTCGGCGGCATCACCGCGCTCATCACCTACTTCCTCGACACCGGCGATCACTCGCTCGTGGTGCCGCCCGGCGAGGAGGGGCAGCCGCCGCCGGGCACGGTGCGCGCCAGGCCGCGCGACGTCGCGCCTCCGCTGGCGCTGCCCGACGCCGGCGTGCCGGCGGACGCGCCGGCCGTGACGATCGATGCCGCGGCGGCACCGGTCGACGCGCCGCCGGCCGACGCACCATGAGGCGCGCGCTCGCGCTCGCGCTGATCGCGTGTAACGGCAAGGCGCACGAGCCGCCGCCGCCGCCGCCGGC
>DATJAE010000034.1:0-6507 GCA_035516595.1 Kofleriaceae bacterium
CGGCGCGATCGTGCCCGCCGGGTTCTCGGTCGACGTCAGCTGCACGCCGAACGACGCCGCGACGATCGCGGAGGTCGACATCGCGATCGACGGCGAGCCGCTCGGCATGCTGACCGCCGCGCCCTACACCCTCGCGATCCCGTCGAGCTTCTCGGACGGCCCGCACGCGCTCGCGGTCGACTGCGCGACCTCGAGCCGCGCCGAGGTGTCGACCGCGCTCGGCGTGGTGCAGGCGCCGGCGTGCGCGACCGCGGACGATTGCGCGGAGTCCAGCGACCTCTGCTACACCGGCGCGTGCATCGCCGGGCCGAAGGCGCCGAACGGCCTGGGCGCGTCGTGCAAGACCGGCGGCGATTGCGCGTCCGGCTCGTGCGCGAACGACGGCTCGGAGTCGCGCTGCACGGTACCGTGCGATCCGAGCGCGAAGGCGTGCCCCGCGGGATTCACCTGCCTGGCCTCGGCCGAGGAGGGCGTGTGCTGGCCGAGCGGCGGCGGCGGTGGATGCGACGCGGGCGGCGGCGCGGCGCCGCTGTGCGGCCTGGCGCTGCTCGCGCTGGTCCGCAGGCGTCAGCGATAGCGCCGCGCGCGCTCGAGGATCGCGGGCAGCACGGCGAGCACCGCGGCGAGGTCGTCGCGCGTGGTCGTGCGGCCGAGCGAGAACCGGACCGCGGCGCGCGCGTCGTCGGGCGCCAGCCCGAGCGCGAGCAGCACCGGCGACGGCTGGATGCTGCCGCTGGTGCACGCCGCGCCGGTCGACGTCGCGATCCCGGCGAGGTCGAGCGCGATCACGATCGACTCGCCGAGCGCGTGCGAGAATCCCGCATTGATCGTGCCGCCGACCCGCGGCCGGTCGTCGCCGTGGATGCGCACGCCGCCGAGCCCGCGCAGCGCGGCCTCGAATTCGTCACCCAGCGCGGCGACGCGCGGCCAGTCGGCCGGATCCGCCGCGGCGGCCGCGGCGCCGAATCCGACGATGCCCAGGACGTTCTCGGTGCCGGGCCGGCGGCCGCGCTCCTGGTGGCCGGCCGCGATCACCGGCAGCCCGTCGTCGCGCGCGATCACGAGCGCGCCCGCGCCCTGTGGCCCGCCGAGCTTGTGCGCGCTGAGCGCGAGCGCGTCGGCGTCGACCCCGGCGAGCGCGAGCTTGCCCGCGGCCTGCACGGCGTCGACGTGAACCAGCGCGCCCGCCGCGCGCGCGGCCGCGATCACCTGCGCGTCGGCGATCGTGCCGAGCTCGTGGTTGACCAGGCCGATCGCGAGCACGCCGGGGGCGCCGGCGCCGGGCTCGAGCTGCGTCCAGCCGCGCGCGACCAGCGCCGCCACCGCGCCCGCGAGCGACGGATGCTCGAGCCGGGTGGTCGCGATCGCGCGCGGCAGGCCGGCTCGCTCGGCGAGCGCGGCGAGCGCGAGCACGCCGAGCTGGTTGGCCTCGGTGCCACCGCTGGTGAACACGACGTGATCGCGCGGCCGGCCGGCGAGCGCGGCGACCTGGGCGCGCGCGCGCTCGACCCGATCGCGAGCGCGCCGGCCCTCGGCGTGCACCGACGACGGGTTGCCGGTCTCGCCGAGCACGGCGGCGATCGCCGCCCGGGCCGCCTCGCCGAGCGGCGAGGTCGCGTTGTGGTCCAGGTAGATCCGTCGGTGCGTTGACACGGGTGCGCGGCTGTCGACATGATCGCCGACGGGCTAGATATACCGTGGCCGATGACGCTGGCGCGCTGCTCGTTCGGTCGGGCCTGGTCTCCGCCAGTGCTCTGGAAGACGCGCGCTCGCGCGTCGCGACGCTCGGCGGCACGCTCGGCGAGCAGCTGGTCGCCTCCGGCACGCTGACCGACGACGTGCTCACCGACTTCTACAAGTCGCGCCTGCTCGTGCCGCAGGTCAACCCGAACACGCTCGCGCGCCTGCCCGCGAAGGTGGTCGCGGTGATCCCGAGCGACATGGCGATCGAGCTGCGCGCGATCCCGGTGTCGATCGACGCCGACAACAACCTCACCGTCGCGATGAGCGATCCATCGGATCGCCATGCGGTCGACGAGATCGCGTTCTTCACCGGCGCGTACGTCGTGCGCGCGGTCGCGACCCAGATGCAGATCGCGTGGTGCCTCGCGCACTACTACGGCCACGTCACCCACCTCGGCCAGCGCCTGCTCCAGCCCAACGCGCAGCCGACCGCGGCGGCCGATCGCGCGATCGCCGCCGCGGTGCGGCCGACGCCGCGGCCGCGCGGGATGACCGGCAAGATCGAGGCGGCCCGCCATCGCGCGCTCGCGCCCGGCGCCGCGCTCGACGGCGCGCGCCCGACCAGCGAGGTGCTCGACGAGGCGACCGTGCCGACCCCGGCACCGGAGCCGAGCAGCGACGCCACGCCCGAGCCGCAGGCGCGCACCGTGTCGGGCGAGATCCGCGTGCCGTACCGGCGCGCGCCGTCGATCCGCCCGCCGCTGCCGGACTTCGAGGACGAGAGCGGCCCGGTGCTGTCGCTCGAGGCCGGCGAGCCGAGCGGCCCGATCATCACGCTCGAGCCCGACGAGGACGACGAGGCGGCCGAGCCGCCACCGCCGCCGGCGGGCTCCGACGAGCCGACCGATCGCGGGCGGCGCGCGCCGCCGCGCCGCGTCCGGCCGGCCGATCCCGATCCGCCGGAGCTCGCCGCGCGCGCCGGCGAGATCGGCACCAAGGCCGCGCTCGACCGCGAGCTCGCGAGCGAGGAGCCGCGCGTCGTGATCGCCGAGGATCTCGACGCGCCGCGCCAGCGCCCGCGCACGTCATCCGAGCCGCCGCTCGAGGTGTCGGGCGAGATCTCGCTGGCGGGCCTGTTACCGCGCGAGGATCAGCCATCGGCGCCGCACATCACGGTCGAGGTCAGCGACGAGATGAGCGAGCCGGTCGTGATCCGCGAGGGCTACGCCGAGCGCAGCGAGCCGGTGCTGCTCGATCGCCGGCGCGCCGAGCCGTTCAAGGACACCGAGGAGCAGCCGGCGATGCCTGCCGACGACGCCGACGTCGTCGTGCTCGACGCGCGCAAGACCCAGCAGGTGCCGCGGGTCGGCGCGCGCCGCACCCAGGTCGGCGTCGGCGTGGTGCCGGCGGTGACCCGGCCGCGCGCCGAGCTGGTCGACGATCTCGACGAGCCGACGCCGACGCTCGGCGACGCCGATCCGACGCGGGTCGACACGCTGGCCGCGCCGCCCGGCGAGCTGTCGAGCTCGGATGACCTGCTCGCCGCGCCGCCCAGCCCGGCCGGCGACGACGACACCAGCCCGCACGTGCTGCCGCCGCCGGCGCGCAGCGAGACCACGATCCCGCCGCCGAGCGGCAAGGTGAAGCTCGACAACGTGCGGCCGCGCCTGCCCAGCGAGGACGACGACGAGGGCCCGCCCGGCCGACCGACCGCCGTGATGTCCGCGGTGGACCTCGCCGCGGTCATGCCCGAGCGCGGCGCGCAGCAGGTCGACTTCGACCCGATCGACGACGGCTGGGGGCCGCCGGGCACGACGATCCCGCCGCCCTTGCTCGGCGCGATCCCGGGTAGCGTCGAGCCGCAATCCGGCATCATCCCGATCCCGAGCATGGACTCGGCGCCGCTGCTGGTCACGCCGCCCGCGGCGCCCGAGACCTCGCGGCCCGATCTCTCGGCGCAGACGCTCGGCCGCGCGCTCGAGGAGGCGACCGCGCGCGTGCTCGATCTCATCCGCCTGCTCGAGCACGCACAGGAGCGCGACGAGGTGGTCGCCGCGATGGTCGAGCACCTCGCGAAGACCCACCGCCGCGCCGGCTTCTTCGCGGCGCGTGCGGGCGAGCTGTCGCTGTTCGCGATGTCGCCTCGCCCGGCCGAGATGTCGACCGCCGGCCTCCGGCTCGACCGGCCGTCGACCCTGCAGGACGTCGTCGGCACCCGCCTGCCCTATCGCGGCCCGATGCACGACGACGCGAGCCGGTCGTTCCTCGCCGCGGTGCTCGGCGCGTCGCCGCCGGAGATCCTGCTCGTGCCGGTGGCGGTGCGCGAGCGCGTGGTCGGCGTGCTGTTCGGCGAGCAGCGGCTGCGCCACACGTTCGACGACCAGCTCGCGCTCGCCGGCCGCGCCGCCGGGGTGGCGCTCGAACGCATCCTGAAGGCGCGGCGCGGCTAAGGCTCGTCGTCCTTCGGCCGCGGCTTGGTCAACTCCTCGTCGGTGTCGCGCGCGGCCGGGGTCTCGGCGTCGTCGGGATCGACCCGCTCGATCGGGACGGTCGGCGGCGGCTGGGTGATCTTGCGCAGCTCGGCGGGCGGAATGCGCTTGCGCTGGCGGGTGTCGAGCTCGGCCGCGAGATCCACGTGGTCGTTGCCCGAGATCAGCCCGGAGATCCGCCGCGCGGCCTGGGCGAGCCCGGCCACCGCCGGCGGCCGTTCCTCGGCGCCGGGGCGCGTCGTCGCGCCCTCGGCGGCCGGCAGGTCGACATCGTTCAAGACCGAGTCCGATACGCGCTGCTCCTGCGAGGTCGGATCCTGGACGTGATGCGGCACCGGCTTGGGCAGCGGGGTGACGTCGAACGACGACCGGCGCGCCGGGCCGGTCGCGGGCGAGGACGCCACCGCGGTCGCGATCGCGTGCTCGTCGAGCTCCGGCTCGATCGGCGGCGGCGGCTCGGTGAGGATCGCGATCAGCGCCAGGCACGCGGGATCGCCGGGCGCGAGCTCGAGCACGCTCTTGCACACGGCGAGCGCCTGCTGGAGCCGGCCCAGCTCGCGATAGGCCTGCGCGACCGAGCGATAGAGCTCGACCGCCTCCGCGGTGCGGCCGGCCTCGTGCATCATGCCGGCGACCGTCACGCGCAGCCCGAGATTGTTCGGCTCGTGCTTGAGCCGCTTCTCGAGCTCCTTGAGCTTCACGACGGCGTCAACGACACCTGCGCTTTGAACGTCATCGCGGGCGAGGTGGTGGGCAGCGCCCAGTGGCTGGCCACGCCCTTGATGCAGGTGTCGAACGCATCGCCGAGCGACGGCGCGAACGAGCTGTCCTTGTAGGTCCCCGAGCTCGCGAAGCTCGCGGACACCGTGAGCGTCACCGTGCGGGCCTGCAGGCCGGTGTTCTTCTTGAGCGCCTGCTCGTAGCACTTCTGGATCGCGCCGCGCGACTTGGCGACCACGTTCAGGAAGTCCTTGGACGCCGCGGCCGCGACCTTGTCGTCCACCGGAGGCGCGCCGCCGCCGCTCGGCGGCTTGACGGTGAGTGCGTTGCCCTCGATCGTGACCACGATCTCCGCTCCGGAGCCCTTGTCCCGCATCAGCTGGGCGTTCTCGTCCTGGAGTGCAGAGATCCGCTGGTCCTTGGCGCCGAGCTGCTGCTTGCAATTGTCGAGATCCTGCTGGGTTTGCGGGTCGGGCTTGACCACGGTCTCGCCCTTGCAGCCCGAGGCCGCGACGAACACCAGAACACCGACGATCGAGTACCACCTCATGGCTAGCTGTCTTTCTGTGATCCTACGGGTAGGGAAGTCAGGATGCCAGGTCGCTCGATGAACTCGCGCACGATCTCGCCATCGTTGATGTGCTGGATCACGACGCGTTCTGCTCTGGATGGGTCGACCCGATTATACAAGGCTGTAGTGCCCCGCGGGCCCGGGAGGGTCGCAAACCCGGTGCCGAGCGCTCCCGGTTCGCTCACCACCAGCTCGCGCACCAGCACGTTGGGCCCCTGCGTGCAGCGGCCGAAGCAGCTCTGCCACACGAGCTCGACGCGATCGCGCGCGGCGTGCGCCTCGAGCGCAGATCGGAATACCTCGTGAAGCGCAGCCGATCCTCGGCGGTCACCACACTCGGGACCGCGACAGATCACGATCTTGTAGCGGCGGGCCATCGCCCCGGCGAGCGGCACCGGAGATCAAGCGTGACAGTCCTGCGCGTGCGGGTCAATCGCTGGCGAGCGCGTCGTTGATCGCGCTGACCAGGCCGGGACGCGTGCGCGGATCGGCCGCGACCGCGCGGAGCAGCTCGTGCTCGGCCGGCCCGGCGCGGTCGTGCAGCGCGCGGACGATCGCCTTGTCCCACGCGGCGTCCCCGCCGACATCGTCGTCGGCGTGATACATCAGCAGGTGCGACGACAGCGCGGCGCGCTCCGCGCCGCCCCCGATCGCGGCCATCGCCGCGATCACCAGGACCAGATCCGGCGTCGCCGTGCTCGGCGCGTCGAGGTGGCTGCGCAGCGCGGCGAGCGCGCCCGGCACGGTCGCCGGATCGAGCTTCTTGCCGGCGAGCCCGGCGATCGCCTTGGCCACGGGGCCGAGCGCCTCGGGCTCGGTGCCCGCGATGTAGTCGTCGTGAACGTCGAGCTGCTTCACCAGCACGGGCAGGCTGTCCGGATCCTTGCGCTGGACCAGCAGCGCCACGACGTCGTCCTTGAGCTTGTCGGGCGCGCGCGGATCGGCGAGCACCGCGAGCAGCTGGGTCGTGACCTCGCCGCCGGGCATCCTGGCGAGCGCCGCGACCGCGAGCTCCTTCACGCGATCGAAGCGCGCGTCGCGATC
>DATJAE010000035.1:0-23768 GCA_035516595.1 Kofleriaceae bacterium
ATCGGTTGGGGCCGCCGATCCATCGCCGATCGCTTCGTTGCCGCTCCTTGCGTTACGCCCGGTAGCGCTGCGTCGCGGCGCCTCGCGCTCGGCGCGCCTCGGCAGCCGCAACCAATCATCTCCTGTGTGGCGAGGTACTAGGTATATTGCGAGGCGATGCCGCCTCGCGAGCCGTTTTCGCCCGGGTCGGTCGCGCGCCAGCTCGACTACTGCACGTTCTGCCCGAAGATGTGCCGGCACGCGTGCCCGGTGTCGACGGCGAGCGGCCGCGAGAGCTACATCCCGCAGGCCAAGATGGATCGCATGAACCAGCTGCGGCTCGGGCGCGGCCGGTGGACCGTCGAGTCGAGCGATCCGCTGTGGGCGTGCACCGGCTGCCGCCACTGCACGATGTACTGCGATCACGGCAACGAGCCCGGGCTGGTGCTGTTCGCCGGGCGCGCCGCCGCGGTCAAGGCCGGCGTCCCGCACCCCGCGCTCGCCGGCTACAGCGAGCGGTTCCGCGCCCGCGAGCAGCGGCTGTCGGCCCAGCTCGCCGCCAGCTTCGGCGAGCACCTCGCGCCCGGCGGCGAGCTCGGGCTGTGGCCGGGCTGCGACGCGGTCGACAAGGGCGCCGACGATATCGCCGCGACGCTCGCGCTGCTCGCGCGGGTCGGTCACGAGGTCAAGCTGGTCGACGCGCCGCAGGCCTGCGCCGGCTATCCGCTGCTCGCCGCCGGCCACCTCGATCTGTTCCGCTGGCACGCCGGGCGCGTCGCCACGGCGCTGCGCGGGTTCCGCAAGGTCGCGATCGGCTGCTCGGCCTGCCTCTACGCGATCCGCGCGCAGTACCCGGCCGAGGGCGTGAGCGTGCGCGCCGAGGTGGTCGCGCTCGCCGACGTGCTCGCGCCCGCCGCCGGCAACCTCGCGTGCCCGCTGTCGCGGCGCAGCGTCTACTACCACGACCCGTGCTACCACGCGCGCTACAACGGCGTGGTCGAGGCCCCGCGCCGGGCGCTCGGCCAGCTCGCCGAGGTCCGCGAGCTCGCGTGGAATCGCACGGACACCGAGTGCTGCGGCGGCGGCGGCCTGCTCGCCAAGACCATGCCGCTGGTCGCCGATCAGATGAGCAAGCGCCGGCTCGCCGAGGTCCAGGCCACCGGCGGCGGCATGGTGGTCACGTCGTGCGCGACCTGCGCGTTCATGCTCCGCCGCAACGCGCCGCCCGCGGTCGAGGTGCGCAACCTCGCGACCGCGATGGCGCTGCTCAGCGAGACGCCGTACACGCCACCCGCGCCGCCGAGCGACGACGAGGGCTAGCCAGCTAGTCTCGCGTCCTGGGCTCCTGCCTGGCGTCGGCGATCCAGCGCTGCATCGCGGGCAGCGCGGCGATCGTGGCGACGTAGCCGCGGCACGGCGCGTCGAGCTCGACGCCGTAGGTCGTGAACCGGGTCGTGACCGGCGCGAACATCGCGTCGGCGATGGTGAACGCGCCGAACAGGAACGGGCCGCCGCTCGCGGCGAGCTGCTCGCGCCAGATCGCCATCACCCGCGCGGCATCGGCGAGCGCCTCCGCGGTGTGGCCCTGACCGCGCTTGTCGGCGACGAGATCCATCGACATGTCGCGGCGCAGCGCCGGGAACCCGCTGTGCATCTCGGCCGAGATCGAGCGCGCGCGGGCGCGGGCGGCGCGCTCGCGCGGCCACAGCCCGGCCTCGGGGCAGAGCTCGGCGGCGTACTCGCAGATCGCGAGCGAGTCCCAGATCGCGAGGCCATCGTGGTGCAGGACCGGCACCTTGCCGGTCGGGTTGACCTTCGCGATGTTCGCCTTGGAGTCCGGCTGATCGAGCAGGATGGTCTCGGTGTCGAAGTGCGCGCCGGCGTGCGCGAGCGCGAGGTACGGCCGCAACGACCACGACGAGTAGCGCTTGCTGCCGACGTAGAGCGTGAGCGTCATGGCGTGACCCTAGTCGACTTCGCAGCGGTGCGCTGCACACGTGGTGCGCCACGCGGGCGATACAGCTGGCGGCGACGGGCGCGGGGCGCGGGACACTTGGCCTCGAGCCTCGTCCCCCGCGGCGGCATCCGCGTGACGTCCTCGCACGCGCGCAGCTACACGCCGAACTTCGCCAGCTTCTTGTGCAGGCCCTCGCGCGTGATGCCGAGCGCGGCCGCGGTCTTGGTCTTGTTGCCACCGTGCTCGCGCAGCGCCTCGGCGATCAGCCAGCGCTCGACCTGATCCATCATCTCCTTGAGCGTGCCCTGCTTGGGCGCGATCCGCGTGACCGTTCCCTCGATCTTGCGCAGCCGCGGCGACAGATCGGTCACCTCGATCCAGTGGCCCGACTCGGCCTGGATGACCAGGCGCTGGACCTCGTTCTCGAGCTCGCGGATGTTGCCCGGCCAGCTGTACGACGCGAGCGCGTCGAGCGCGTCCGGCGTGAAGCCCGGCAGCTCGACGCGATACTCCTCGGCGTAGCGCTTGAGGAAGTGCGCGGCGAGCTCGGGGATGTCCTCGCGGCGCTCGCGCAGCGGCGGCAGCTTGATCGGGAACACCATCAGCCGGTAGTACAGGTCCTGGCGGAACCGGCCCTTCTCGACCTCGGCCGCCAGATCGCGATTGGTCGCGCAGATGATCCGCACGTCGACCTGCTTCTCGCTGGTCGCGCCGACCGGGCGGATCGTGCCCTCCTGGAGCACGCGCAGGAGCTTGGCCTGCAGCGCCATCGGCATCTCGCCCATCTCGTCGAGGAACAGCGTGCCGCCGTCGGCGATCTCGAACAGGCCCTTCTTGTCGCTGTCGGCGCTGGTGAACGCGCCGCGCTTGTGGCCGAACAGCTCGCTCTCGAGCAGGTTCTCCGGCAGCGCCGCGCAGTTCTGCGCGACGAACATCTTGTCGCGCCGCGCCGACTGATAGTGCACCGCGCTCGCGATCAGCTCCTTGCCGGTGCCGGTCTCGCCCTCGATGCACACCGTCGCGCGCGTGTCGATCACGCGCTCGAGCTGCGCGAGCACCGACTTCATCGCCGGCGACTCGCCGATGATGTTGTCGAACTTGATCTTCACCTCGCGGCGCTTGAGGTAGACGTTCTCGCCGCGCGCCCGCTCCTCCGCGATGCGCAGCCGCGCGACCAGCGTGGCGTTGTCGATCGCGAGCGCGGCCTGCGCGCCGAGCAGCAGCGCGACCGACAGATCGCCGGTCGCGAACATCCCGGCGGAGAACCGGTTGTCGGCCTGGATCAGGCCGATGATGTCGTCGCCGCGCCACAGCGGGACCGCGAGCATCGACAGGATCTGCCCGCCCGCGATCGATTCGCTCGACGACAGCTCCTCCTGCGCGTTCGCGGTCAGGATCGCGGCGCGGTCGGCGAGCACGCGGCGCAGCACGACGCGGCTGGCGCGCACCGACTGCTCGTTCGAGCCCGCCGCGATCGCGCCGGGGACCTTGCTCGGGCGCTGGCGCGACACCGCGAGCGCGAAGCGATCGCGATCGCTCTCCGAGCGCAGCAGCACCGCGACGTGGGTCGCGCGCGGGAGCAGCTCGAACGTCGCCGCGACCACCGCCTCGATCACCTCGTTGGGCTCCAGCCGCGCGCCGAGCGGCTGCAACGCCTTGTAGACCCGCACCGCGTCGGCCGGATTGCCCTCGAGCGCATCGGTGACCTGCGGCAGGTCCATGATCGACTTCGACGCGATCAGCTTGTCGCCGAGGTCGGCGTCCTCGGGCTCGTCGCCGATCCGCACCGCGATCCGCACCGGATCGGCGCGGTTGCCGAGCAGCAGCACGTCGCCGTCGGCGAGCGCGATCTCCCAGCGCGCGCTCGCGTCGACCGGGATGCGATGGCCGCCGCGCTCGATCGCCGAGCCGTTGGTCGAGCGCAGGTCGCGGAACACGTAGTGCTCGCCGATCAGCGTGATCTGTGCGTGATCGCCCGACAGGTGGAAGTCGGTGACGACGACGGTCGAGGCCGGTGATCTGCCGATCGTCGCCGTCGGGCTGGCGATGCGGTGGACACGCTGTTCCGCGGTGCCCTGCAGGATCTCGAGAACGATCACGGGGGATCCACTCGCTGAGGTTTATACTGCACCCTCGATCTTCGCGCATGTCGGGACCCTCGAAAGTCGTCGTGCTCGATCCCGACCCGCGGGCCGGACGCCAGCTCCGCCTCGGGTTCGAGCGCGAAGGCGTGACCGCGGTCGTGCCGCCGGTCCCGGTAGACACCGGCAAGCTCGAGCTCGGCGGCGAGCCGGATCCGGCGGTCGTCGTGGTCGGCGGGACCGACGGCCGCGCGATCGAGCTGGTGCGCCGGACGCGCGCGCTGCTCGAGGCAGCGCACAGCGACGTGCCGATCGTGTGGACCGGGCGGGGCGGCGCGCGCGACGAGCTCGAGGCCGCCGGTGCCGACGAGATCGTGATGCAGCCGGCGTACTTGCGCGACGTGATCACGATCGGACGGATCGTGTCGGGCGTGCCGGCGCGCCAGCGCGATCGCCTGGTCGGCAGCCTGGCGGAGACCACCGGCGTGTACACGCTGGTGCGCGCGCTCGCCGCGCTCGGCCGCAGCGCCGTGCTCACCCTGCTGCGCGGCCTGCGCCGCGGCGAGATCCGGTTCTGGCAGGGCGAGGTGACCTCGGCGCAGGTGGGCCTCATCCACGGCCAGGCCGCGCTGCACCAGCTGCTGCTGTGGACCGACGCGCGGTTCGAGTTCGCGCGCGAGGACATCGTACGGCGCCAGCAGATCCCGCTCGCGCCGGCCGAGCTGTTCGCCGACGCCGAGCGCTTTCTCGAGGGCGTGCGCGAGAGCGCCGGCGGGCTGTCGCCGGCGATGGTGCTCGAGCAGGACGTGCAGCGCGTCCACGCGCTCGGCAAGCAGATCCCGACCGAGGTGCACGGCGTGCTGCGCATGTTCGACGGCCACCGCGTGCTGGCCGACGTGCTCGAGGACTCGCCGTACCGCGTGTTCGAGACCCTGCGCGTCGCGCAGAAGGCGATGGAGGCGGGCCTGTTGCGCCCGACCGCGGCGCCGCGCGCGAAGGCGACGTGGCGCGCCGTGCTCGCGATCGAGGAGTGGCTGGTCGGCAACGAGACCCGCGAGCAGGTGGTCGAGCGCACCGCCCGGCTCGACAGCGAGCCGGGCGTCACCGCGAAGTTCAAGAAGCGCAAGCGCCGCAAGAAGCGCCGCGCGCAGACCCCGCCGGCCGGACTGCCCGCGCCGCGCGCCGACATCGACTGGGGGGCGCTGGTGCCGCGCGTGATCGGCGCCGAGGTCGGGCCGCTGTCGGGTGTCGTGCCGGCGATGGATGCCGCCGGCGAGATCGAGGTCGCGACGCGCGCGGCGGAACGCGAGGGGCTCGAGGCGCTGATGGACACCGCCAAGCGCCAGCGGATCTTTCCCACCGACATCGGCCTCGAGCCGTCGGTGGTCGTGCCCCCGAGCGACACCGACGAGTGGGAGAAGGTCGAGTGGGAGGCCAAGGCCAAGACCGAGGCCGAGGCCAAGGCCAGGGCGGAGGCCGAGGCCGCCGAGGCCGCGCAGGCGAAGGCCCGGGCCAATGCCGCGCAGGCCGAGCGCGATCGCGTCGCGCGCGACGAGGCCGTGCGCGCCGAGCGCGAGCGGCTCGACCGCGAGCGCGCCGAGCAGGCGGCCGCGGAGCAGGCCGAGCGCGAGCAACGCGAACGCGCGCGCGCACAGCAGGCTGCCCAGGAGCAGGCCGCCAGGGAGCAGGCCGTGCGCGACCAGGCCGCGAAGGAGCAGGCCGAGCGCGACCTGGCCGCCAGGGAGCAGGCCGTGCGCGACCAGGCCGCCAGGGAGCAGGCCGAGCGCGACCTGGCCGCCAGGGAGCAGGCCGTGCGCGACCTGGCCGCCAGGGAGCAGGCCGTGCGCGACGAGCGCGAGCGGCTCGAGCGAGCCCGCGAGGCCGACACGGTCAAGACGCCGAAGCTCGAGCCCGCAGCGCCGACCGCGGCCGATGACGAGCCATCCGACGGCGTGGTCCGGGCGATCGCGGCGGTCGACACCGCGAAGCTCCTGCGCGCGCGGCGGGCGCCGAGCGAGCCGGAGAGCGATGGCCCGCCGATCAAGGAGACCACCGGCGAGATCGATCCGACGCGGCTCAAGAAGCCGACCGAGCCGCCGCCGATCAGCGGCGAGCCGTCGATCCTGGTCAGCGATCTGGCCGCGGTGCACACCGCGGTCGCCGCCGCGCTCGCCCGGCCGCTGCCCGAGCCGCCGCCATCGGACGCCGCGTCGTCGTCCAAGGAGCTCGCGGTGTCGGAGGTGCGCCGGGACGCGGTCGCGTTCTCGGAGGCGGAAGAGGCGTTCTTCCGGCGCGCCGACCACGGCCACGCGCCGCATCACCCGCCCGCACACCACGTCGAGTCGTTCGCCGATCTCGACGAGGGCTACGAGCCGCCGAAGTTCTGGGACCGCGTGTTCGGCCGCCGGCGCAAGCGCCCGTCGAGCACCCAGCTGCCGATCGTCAAGCCGCGCGACAAGAAGTAGCCGCTACGGCTTCCACGCGACCTCGACGCCGCCGCGCTCGCTGCTCATCCGCAGGCGGAGCTCGCGGACGTTCGGCCCGAGCACCGGCGCGGTGTGCGGGAAGCGTGCGATGTAGGCGGTCGCGAAGTCGCCGAGCGCGGGGAACTCGGCGCGCACGGTGAACGCGGGGCGCTTGTCGCGCACGATCTCGAGCGGCGCGATCTCGTTGCCCTGGTCGTCGACCAGCGCGACGTGCCACACGCTGCGCTTGCCGCGATCGAGGTCGTTCTCCTTGCGATCCCAGGTCGTCACCATCAGCTCGATCTCGTACGGCCCCGCCATGTCGGCCCGGGCCTGCGCGATCCGCGCGGCGCGCGCGTCGCCGGTGAGCCCGCGGTAGTCCGCGTCGCGCTCGGCGTGCGCGGCGCGCCAGTCGGGCGACTTGAACGTCGCGGCGAGATCGAGCACCTCCTGGTACTGACCGCGCAGCACGGTCTTGCGCGTCCAGGTCGCGGTGATCGCGTCGTAGTCCGAGGTCTGGCTCGGCCAGTCCTCGGTGAGCCGCAGCGGCGGCGGCGCCGAGCCGCACGCGACGAGCACGACCAGCGCGAGCGCGCGCGTCATGACGCGAGGAAGTCCTTGCGGGTGTACAGCGTGGTGAGCGGCACGAGCGCCGCGATCGCGTCGCGCCCGCCCTCGAGCCGATCGACCAGGCCGAGCGCGTGCACGACGGTGAGGCCCGCCAGCTTCGCGCGCTCGATCGCGCGGAGCGTCGACGCGCCGGTCGTCACCACGTCCTCGAGCACGACCACCGGCGCGCCCGCGGGCAACGGCGTCGACTCGAGCCACTGGCCGGTGCCGTGGCCCTTGGGCTCCTTGCGCACGATGAACGCGGCGCGCGGCCGGCCGGCGCGAAAGCTCGCGATGCTGGTCGCGGTCGCGAGCGGATCGGCGCCGAGCGTGAGCCCGCCCGCCGCAACCGCGTGCGGCGCGACCACGTCGATCACCGCGTGGAACAGCTCGCCGATCAGGCAGGCACCTTCGGCATCGAGGCTAACCTGCTTGCAGTCGATGTAAAAATTCGACCTCTGGCCCGACGACAGCACGACCTCGCGCTCGGCGAACGCGCGCGTGCGCAGGAGCTCGAGCAACCGGGCGCGCGGCGTTGCGAACGCGGGTCGGTCGAACAATCCGTTCAGCACGAAACCGACGCTACCACGGTCGGACTTCCGTTGACGCGGACGGGATCACCCCCTAGAGTCCCCCGACCCGCGTGCACCTCGTCGACGAACATGACGCCGTACCGGTCCGCTCGAAGGCCGAGCTCGTCGCGTACTTCGCCGGCGGGGATAAGCCGGCAAAGCAGTGGCGGGTCGGCACCGAGCACGAGCTGATCGGGGTCGTCCGTGCTACTGGCGCGGCGCCGCCGTACGAGGGTCCCCACGGGATCGGCGCGCTGCTCGCGTGGTTCGCGGCGCGCGGCGGCGACCCGGTGCTCGAGAACGGCCACGCGATCGCGATCGCGCGCGGCGATGCCCAGCTCACGATCGAGCCCGGCGGGCAGTTCGAGCTCGCCGCCCGGCCGGTCACCGACGACCGCGACCTGGTGACCGACCTGCGCGCGCACGCCGCCGAGCTCGCCGCGGCGTCCAAGGAGCTCGGCCTGGCGTGGCTGGCGTGCGGGCTGCGCCCGTTCGGCACGCGCGGCGACGTGCCGTGGATGCCGAAGCAGCGCTACGACGTGATGCGCGCGTACATGCCGAAGGTCGGGACGCGCGGGCTCGACATGATGCTGCGCACCGCGACGGTGCAGGTCAACCTCGACTTCGGCGACGAGGCCGACGCGGCCGCGAAGATGCGCTGCGTGTACAGCGTGACCTCGCTGCTCACCGCGCTGTGGGCCGCGTCGCCGATCGTCGAGGGCGCGCCGAGCGGCTACCAGAGCTATCGCGCGTGGATCTGGCGCGACACCGATCGCGCGCGCGCGGGCCTGCTGCCGTTCGTGTTCGAGCGCGACGACATCTTCGATGCCTACACCGAGTGGGCGCTCGACGTGCCGATGTACTTCGTCTATCGCGGCGGCTATCGGCCGGTGCCGTCCGAGCTGACGTTCCGCGCGTTCATGGCGAACGGCTGGAACGGCGAGCACGCGACGCGCGCGGACTGGGCGCTCCACCTGTCGACGCTGTTCCCCGAGGGCCGGCTCAAGAGGTTCATCGAGGTGCGCGGCTGCGACTGCGGATCGTTCGAGATGATCGCCGCGCTCGCGCCGATGATGCGCGGCCTGCTCTACGATCCGTCCGCGCGCGCCGCCGCCACCGCGCTCACCGCCGGCCTCGACTTCGCGGAGCGCCAGCGCGTGGCCGACGAGGTGCCGCGCAGCGGGCTGGCGACCCGGGTCGGCAGGCACCGGCTCGGCGAGCTCGCGCGACAGCTCGTGGCGATCGCGCGCGATGGCCTCGCCAGGATCGCGCCCGATGCGGTGCCGCTGCTCGATCCGGTCGCCGAGATCGCGAGCTCGGGCCGCAGCCAGGCCGACCGGATCGTCAGCGCGTGGCGCGCGCATGCCGACGATCGCGCCGCGCTGATCCGCGCGCTCGCGCATCCCGGTCTCGCCTAGCGATCGTCGTCGTCGTCGCTGTCGAAGTCGATCAACACGCCCTCGTCCTCGGTCGCGCGGCGCGCGCGCGGAAGCTGGCGGCCGGGCGTCGGCTGCTTGAGCCGGTTCGAGGCCGTGGTCGGCTGCGGCTCGATCACGCGGGCCGAGCCGGTGGACGGCACGCGCTGGCGGCCGCGCGGCGGCTCGGTCGGGATCTCGGTCTCCTTGCGGCGCTGCGCGGCGGCCGGCATGCCGGGCAGGCGCGGCCGATCGTCGAGCCCCGACAGGTCGTCGAGGTCGACGTCGAGCGCCTCGAGCGCGGTCTCGAGGTCGTAGTCGGCGGGCGGCGCCGAGCGCAGGATCTGCGGCGGCGGCGGCGCCGCGATCGGATCGGCCGACGACGGAAAGCGCGCGGCAAACGAGTGCGGCTCGTCGAACTCCTCGCCGTGTGGAAAGCGCTCGGCGAGGGTGTAGCCGCCGCTCGGCGGGTCGTAGTGCTGCGCCGAGTCGCCGCGCGGCCGCGGCAGGCCGGCGTGCGGCTCGTCGAACTCGTCGTGCGGCGCGCGGTCGTGCTCGGCGGAATCGTCGAGCGCGAGCCGCGCCGCGAAGTCGTAGCTGCCGGACGGCGCGCGCGGGGTCCGGCCGCTCGCCTCCTCCTCGCCGTGCGCCGCGAGCAGGTCCTCGTCGTCGGCGTCGGCCTCGGCGAGCACGTCGAGGTCCGAGATCTCCTCGGCCTCGAACTCGTCGTCGGGCAGCTGCGGGATGCCGTCGGCGGGCTCGTCGCGGGTCATCCCGGCGAAGTCGGCGTCCGCCTCCGCCTCGGCGTCGGCGAGCTGCTCGTCGACCCGATCGGCGAGCTGCTCGTCGTACGGCTCGGGCTGCTCGGGATAATCACCGATCTCGGTGCGCTCGACCGGCTCGGACTGGAGCTCGGAGCCGTCGAGCTCCTCGACCTCGTCGTCGTACTCGGGCACCGGCTCGGGCGCCTGCACGCTCTCGCCGGTGTGCATGATCGCCGCGTCGAGCGCGGCCTCGAACTGCGCGAGGTCGGCGTCGTCGTCGATCAGCACGGCCTGGGGGCGAGGCTCGGTGATCGGCTGGTCGGCCGGCCCGAAGCCGCGCGGCGGCGCCTCGTCGTACGCCGTGCTCGCCGGCTCGAAGTCCTCGTCCTCGGGCGGCTCGTCGGCGACGGCCTCGGCATCCGCCGCCGCGACCGCCTCGGCGACCGCCTCGGCCTCGCGCCGCGCGCGGGCCTCCTCGAGCTCGCGCTGCTCGGCCAGCTCGCGCTCGCGCGCCGCGACCTCGCGCGCCGCCTCGGCCTCCCGCGCCGCCTCGGCCTCGCGTTCGGCCGCCGCCGCCGCCTCGGCCGCGCGCCGCTCGGCCTCCCCGTCGACGACCTGCGGGGGAGGCGCCCACGCGATCTTCGCGCTCGCGCTGCGATCGGCCTTGACGACCAGCGGGCCGCCGAGCTGGCGCGCGAGCTCGGCCGACGCCGCCTCGACGCTGATCGCGACCGGCGCGGCGGCGACGTCGAGCAGCGCCGCCAGCTCGGCATCGCCGTCGCCGTTGCCCGCGAGCGTCCGCGCGCGCGCGAGTACCTTCGCGAGGTCGACCTGCGCGTCGCTGAGCTCGGGCAGCTCGATCACCGACGCGCCCTCGGCGGCGCGCGCGATCAGCTCGGACGGCCGCGGCCGGCGCGCGCGCGGCGGCTCGGGCGCGAGCGAGCTCGGCTTGCTCAGCGCGGCCGGCTCGGCGTGAACGCGCCCGCTCGGCGTGAGCAGCTGCTCGGCGACCGGCGCCGACGCCATCTGCGCCATCGCCTGCTTGACGATCCCGCTGGTCTCGGCGCGCGGCGAGGTCTCGACCTCCGAGCGCCGCGCCGCTTCGAGATCCTCGGGCATCGGGATCGCGACGTCGCCGAGCCCGACCATGCGCCGCCGCTCGATCATGCGGATGATCACGTCGCGGCCCTCGCGGGTCACGCGCATCAGCTCGATCGCCATGCCGAACGCCGCCTTCGGATCGGCCGGATCGGGCGGGCGCACGAACTTGACGCGGCCCAGGCCGACCAGCACCGGCACGTCGTTGGCGAGGCGCAGCTCGAACTTCACCTCGGTGCCGACCGGCTGCATCGAGCGCGTCGGCAGAAACAGCCCGGACTTGCCGACGTTCGGCGCGAAGCGCTGGACCATCGTCTCGAGGTCGTCGTAGCGCAGCTTGATCCGCAGCACGACCGGCGGTCGCGCTGCGCTGGCGTCGTCGGCAGGCACCGCCGCGAATTATCCCACGATCCGCGAGATCGCGCCTAGGCGTGGTCCTCGACCCACTTCCTGACCGAGGCCAGCGCGCGGCCCACCGCCGCGGCGTCCTTGCCGCCGCCCTGCGCCATGTCGGGCCGGCCGCCGGCGCGTCCGCCGAGCTGGGCCGCGACGTCGCCGAGCAGCTTGC
This sequence comes from Kofleriaceae bacterium, assembly GCA_035516595.1. GTDB lineage: Bacteria > Myxococcota_A > Polyangia > Haliangiales > Haliangiaceae > JABFXX01. Next base: position 11,509 of record DATJAE010000035.1, read on the forward strand.
CGGCCTGGACCCGCTCGACCAGGTCCTTGGTGACCATCGCGACCAGCTTGACCTCCGGCCCGCCCGTCCCGGCCAGCACGACCACCCCCGAGCCGAGCTTGTCGCGCAGCTGGTCGCCGGTGTCGCGCAGCACCTTGGCGTCGTCGACCTCGACCTGCGCGGCCAGCACCTTGATGCCCTTGACCGTCACGGTCTCGGCCATGAGGTCGCGCGTCCCGCCGCCCGACGCGAGCCGCGCCTTCAGCTTCTCGACCTCGCGATCGAGCTGCTTCTGATCGGCCAGCAGCTTGTCGACCCGCCCCGCGACCTCGAGCGGCTGCACCTTGAGCCGCTCGCCCGCCTTGCCGAGCTCGTCCTCGAGCCGGCGCAGGTAGTCGAGCGCGCCCGCGCCGGTCACCGCCTCGATCCGGCGCACGCCCTGCGCGACGCCGGCCTCGCCGATGATCTTGAACAACCCGATGTCGCCGGCGCGCCGCACGTGCGTGCCGCCGCAGAACTCGAGCGACTCGCCGCCGATCGACACCACGCGCACGCGGTCGCCGTACTTCTCGCCGAACATCGCGACCGCGCCGCGCTGGCGCGCCTGATCGATCGGCAGGACCTCGACCCTCGAATCGAGGTTCGCGCGGATCTCGGCGTTGACCAGGTCCTCGACCGCGCGCTTCTGCTCGTCGGTCATCGGCGAGAAGTGCGCGAAGTCGAAGCGCAGGCGATCGGGCGCGACCAGCGAGCCCTTCTGCGCGACGTGACCGCCGAGCACCTTCTTGAGCGCGAGGTGGAGCAGGTGGGTCGCCGAGTGATTCGCGCGCGTGCGATCGCGCTTCTCGGCGTCGACCGTCTGCGCGAGCTCGCTGCCGACGTGGATCGATCCGCTCTGGACCTGCCCGAACAGCACGTACAGCTCGCCGAACTTCTTGGTGTCGGTGATCCGCACGGTCGCGTGGGTCTCGCGATCCTCGATCACGCCGACGTCGCCGATCTGCCCGCCCGACTCGGCGTAGAACGGCGTCGCGTCGAACGCGAGCGCGACCCTGGTGCCGGCGCTCGCGTGCTGCACGCGGTCGCCGTCGACCACGATCGCGGCGAGCTTGCCGCGGCTCGCCGTGGTGTCGTAGCCGGTGAACCTCGTCGCGCCGAGCTCGTTCGCCAGCACCTTGAACACGGCCTCGATCGCTTCCTGATCGCTGCCCGAGAACCGGCTCTTCTCCTGCGCCTTCGCCATCTCCTCGTCGAAGCCGCGCTTGTCGATGCCGTAGCCGCGCTCGGCGGCGACGATGTCGGTCAGGTCCCACGGGAAGCCGAACGTGTCGTACAGCGTGAACACCGCCTTGCCCGGCACCTGCTTCGCGCCGGTCTTCGCCATCCCCGCGAACTCGTCCTCGAGCAGCGCGAGCCCGCGCTCGAGCGTCGCGCGGAATCGCTTCTCTTCCTCGAGCGTGACCTCCTCGATCACGCGCCGGCGCTCGATCAGCTCGGGGTACTGCGCGCCCATCTCCGCGATCACCTGCCCGCACACCTGGTGCATGAACGGCTCGCGGATGCCGAGCAGGTGACCGTGGCGCACCGCGCGGCGGAAGATCCGGCGCAGCACGTACTCGCGGCCTGCCTTGTCCGGAAACACGCCGTCGGCGATCAGGAACGCCGAGCAGCGCGCGTGATCGGCGATCACGCGCAGTGAGGTGTCCTTCGCCGGATCCGCGCCGTAGGTCGCGCGCGCCAGCTCGGCCGCGCACGCGATGATCCCGGTGAACAGGTCGGTGTCGTAGTTCGAGGTCACGCCCTGCACCACCGAGGTCACGCGCTCGAGCCCGGCGCCGGTATCGATCGACGGCGCCGGCAGCTTGAACAGCTCGCCGCCCGGCGTGCGCCGCTCGAACTGCATGAACACCAGGTTCCAGATCTCGAGCCAGCCCTTCCAGCTCTGCGGATCCCGGGTCGGCCACGCCGGCGGCTTGCCCGCGACGTGGTAGTGGATCTCGGAGCACGGGCCCATCGGCCCGGTCTCGCCCATCATCCAGAAGTTATCGGCCTTGCCCAGGCCGATCACGCGGTCGTCGGAGAACCCGGTCACCTTCTTCCAGATCGCGCGCGCCTCGTCGTCGCCGCCGACCCCGGGAAGCTCGGGATCGCCGCCGTAGATCGTGACGCACAGCCGCGCCGGATCGATGCGATACACGCCGGTCAGCAGCTCCCATGCCCACGCGATCGCGTCCTGCTTGAAGTAGTCGCCGAACGAGAAGTTGCCGAGCATCTCGAAGAACGTGTGGTGGCGCGGCGTCTTGCCGACCTCGTCGAGGTCGTTGTGCTTGCCGCCGGCGCGCACGCACTTCTGCGATGACGTCGCGCGCTTGTAGCCGCGCTGCTCGATGCCGGTGAACACGTCCTTGAACTGGTTCATCCCGGCGTTGGTGAACAGCAGGGTCGGATCGTTGGCCGGGACCAGCGAGCTCGAGGCCACGATCTGGTGGCCCTTGCGCTGGAAGAACTCGAGGAACGTGCGACGGACGTCGGCGGCCTTCATGACCGCCTGGGTGTACCATCCCGCGGTCAGTACAGATAGCCGACCGTCACCTGGCCGCCGAAGTACAGGTCCTTGGCGCCGAACACGTCCTGCGAGGACGAGTCGGTGTCGCGGTTGTTGGCGAGCGTCGACGGATCGCTGGCGAACTTGAGGCTGATCTCCTCGAGCCGGAACGACGCGCGCACGAACAGGCTGCGCGTCAGCTCGTACTCGGCGCCGATGTCGCCCTCGAAGCCGCTCGACTTGGTACGGCCATACTCCGAGCTCGTGCCGATCGCGCCGACCCCGGTGATCAGCAGCACGGCACCTTCGGCCTCCGCGACGAGGCGCGGCATGATCGTGTACTGGCCGAACGCCCGCGGCGAGATGATCTGGTACTTGACGTTCGGGATGTCGGTCGCCGAGCCGTCGGGCAAGCTCTGCGCGATCTGGAAGGTCTGGCTCTGGTACTCGAGCTTGGCGCCGACGTTGAGCTGCTGGTTGATCGGATAGCGGAACACCGCGCCGACGCCCGCGCGCTCCTCGATCGTGTCGAGCGTCGCGGTCTTGTTCATGTCCATGTCGACGTACTGCTTCTGCGAGTTGATCTTCAGGACCTTGTCGTACATCAGCTCGATGCCGATCCCGGTGAGGAGGCCCGCGCGCTTGTGACCGATCGCGAGCGGATAGACCACGCCGTCGAAGAACGCGCCCGCCACCGGGATGCTCTGCTTGTAGCCCGACGGCACCTGGCTGCCCGACAGCCCCGACGCCGACTGGAACGTCATGTGGCGCGCGGTGAACGACAGGCCGAGGCTCGCGTCGATCGCACGGTTGCCGGGCGTGACCTGATCCGCGCTCGATTGCGCCGGCAGCTCCGCCTCGGCCGACGTGCTGGTCGAGCTGTCGTCGTCGTCGCTCTTGGCGACCTTCTTGTCCTTCTTCTTCTTGCTGGTCGACGCGCTGTCGTCCGAGTCGTCGTCGTCGGACTTGTCCGACTTGCCGACCTTGTCGCCGCCGCGCTCGGCCCTCTTCGAGAACGCGCCGTGCTTGCTGCTCGAGTCGTCGTCGCCGTCGTCGTCGGAGGCGACCTTCTTGTCCTTCTTGGCCTTCTTCTTCGAGCTGCCGCTGTCGTCGTCGTCGCCGTCGTCGGCGACCTTCTTGTGCTTCTTGCTCCCGCTGTCGTCGTCGGCGGTGTCGTCGTCGCCGCTGTCGCCACCGTGGTTGGCCTCGAGCTCGTCGATCGCGCCGATCAGCTCGTCCTTGATGTCGCGCGACGCCTGGCCGTCGAGCTTGGGGCCGTCGGCCCTGGTGTCGACGCGGTTGCCGACCAGCTCGCCGCTGCCGCCGGCGCGCAGCTTGAGCTGGACGATGTACTCGTCGCGGCGCTTCTCGATCCGGCCCTCGACCACGCCGTCGATCTTGAGCTTCCTGGCGACCTTCTTGACGTTCTTCTCGGTGATCTTCGCAGCGTCGAGATCCTCGGCGACGCCGTTCCACTTGTCGGTCGGCACGACCGTGTGGTGCTTCTTGATCAGCTTCACCAGGTCCTCGTGAAACTGATCGGCGTGCGGGCCCTCGAAGTCGAGCACGACGATCCGCTTGCGGCCGCCGGCGTGCGCCAGCCCCGTCCACAGGACGAGCGCCGCGATCGCGACGATCCACCTACTTCTCGAAGTGCTCGATCTCGAATTCGTCATGGCCGGCTCCCTGCTTGGCGGGACCATCGCTCCAGGCGCGGTCCGAGCTTCCCGAGACTCCGCGGAACAGCAGCGCGAAGTCCGAGGGGCTGGTCGAGTGCTTGACCGCCTCCTCGTACGTGACCAGGCGCTGCTTGACCAGTCCCGCGAGGCTCTGGTCGAACGTGTTCATGCCGTACGGATGGAGACCCTCCGCGATCGCGTCCTTGATCTCGCGCGTGCGCAGCGGGTCCTCGATCATCTCCCGGATGCGCTCGGTGTTCACCATGATCTCGAGCGCCGGGACCATGCCCTTGCCGTCGGCGCGCGGCAGCAGGCGCTGCGAGACCACGCCGCGCAGCACGCTCGCGAGGCTGAGCCGCGCCTGCTGCTGCTGATGGGTCGGAAACATCGACACGATGCGGTTGATCGTCTCGGTCGCGTCGACCGTGTGCAGCGTCGACAGCACGAGGTGACCGGTCTCCGCCGCGGTCATCGCGATCTGCGCGGTCTCGAAGTCGCGCATCTCGCCGACCAGGATGACGTCGGGATCCTGGCGGAGCGCCGCGCGCAGCGCGCGCGCGAACGACATCGTGTCGAACCCGATCTCGCGCTGGTTGAGCACCGAGCGCTTGTCGCGGAACGTGTACTCGATCGGATCCTCGATCGTGACGATGTGATACGCGTGCTGCGTGTTGACGAAGTCGATCATCGCGGCGAGCGTGGTCGACTTGCCCGAGCCGGTCGCGCCGGTCACCAGCACGATGCCGCGGTGGGTGTCCGCGAGATCGAGCACGGCTTGCGGCAGGTTCAGGCGATCGAACGGCGGCACTTCGGGAGGGATCAGACGCAGCACCATCCCCACCGACCCGCGCTGCTGGAACATGTTAACGCGGTAGCGCACCCCGTCCGGCGTGCCGTACGCGAGGTCGATGTCGAGGTTCTGCTCGAAGTCCGCCTTCTGGCGGTCGTTCATCATGTGCACCGCGAACTGCGCGATCGCCTCGCGGGTGAGTGCGGGTACGTCCCGGATCGTGCGCAGGTCACCCTTGATCCGGAAGATCGGCGGAAGCCCTGCCTTCAGGTGCACGTCCGAGGCTCCGAGCTGGCGTGCCGCGGCGAGGACGCGGTCGAGGATCTGACTCATCGCCGGACTTCGAGGGTACCACAGGCCATCGCGGGATCCGGTGGGGAGATGAGGCGCCGGCAACCGCCGTGAGTTACGCTGCTATCTGGGATGCGCTGCCCGAGCTGCGGCACCGAGAACGCGCCGGATTCCCGCTTCTGCGGCGGATGCGGCGCGCGGCTCGGAGCGAGTGGCCCGCGGGTCGCGCCCACCGCCAAGATCTCGGATGACGCGCCGTATCCGAGCGCGTACGGCCAGGCCGCCCCCGCGGTCCCGGCGAGCATCCCGCCGGCCGCGATGCCCGCGGCCGCGAGCCGGCCGAGCTCGGTGCCGCCGGCCGAGCGCGCGGCAGCCGGCTCGCTGGTCGCGCCGCTGCGACCGTCGCCGGCCGAGCTGTCGAGCCCGTCGATGTCGATGGCGCCGCCGCCGCGGCGCAGCGGCCTGGTCGCGATCGTGCTGGTGATCGATCTCGCGCTCGCGGCCACGGGCGCCGTGCTGCTCGCGAAGGGGCTCGCGGCGCGCGGCGCGCAGCCGCAGCCACCGCCGCCACCCGCACCGGCGCCCGCGAGCCACGCCGCGATCGATCCGCCGACGCCGGCCGCCGAGCCGATCGCGCCCGAGCCGGAGCCCGCCGCCCGGCCCGTGGTCCGCGCCGACGCGGGCGCGCCGCACCAGCGCGCGCCGGCCAAGCCGGCTCGCACCGTCGCTCCGCGCGATCCGTACGCGCCGGATCTCGCGAACGAGGTCGAGCTCACGACGACGCGCGCCGCGCCGAGCTTCCGCCGCTGCTACGACGCCGCGGCGGCCGGCGCCGACCTCCACGGCAAGATCGAGATCGCGTTCCAGGTCCTGCCCGACGGGCTGGTCGCCCGCGCCGCCGCGATCACCAACACCACCGGCTCGCCGGCGCTCGCGAGCTGCCTGGTGGCCACGATCACGGCGTGGTCGTTCGCGGTGCACCCCGCCAGGCCCACCAGTTTCGTGCGACCGTTCGACTACTGACATGACCAGCGAATCCGGCCAACGCACGGTGCACTCGAGCGCTCACGCGTCGCTGGTGGGCGTCGAGGTGCTGGTGCTCGACGGCGACGAGCGCGTCCACGCCGGGATCACCCAGCTGCTCGCCGAGGCGAGCCTGAACGTCACCTGCGTCACCACCGCCGAGCGCGCGCTCCACCTCGCCGATCGCCAGTTCTTCTCGGTCGCGCTGGTCGACATCGACACGCCGTCGCCGGGCGCCGGGATCGCGACGATCGCGGCGATCAAGACGGCGTCGCCGACCACGATGGTCATCGCGCTCACCCCGCGGCGCTCGTTCGACGACGCGGTCGCGGCGGTGCGCGCCGGCGCGGTCGATCTCGTGCTCAAGGCGCCCGAGTCGGTCGCGTACCTCAAGGACCGCGTGCTCGACGCCGCCGGCCGCTCGGTCGGCCGCCGCGAGGTCGACACCGTGCTGGACGACATCAAGCTGGTGCACGAGGAGTTCCTGCAGCGCTTCATGGACGCCGAACGCCGCGCGACCGATCTCGCCGACAAGCTCGCGGGACGAGACGCGCGGATCGGCCAGCTCGACGAGCTCCGCGTGCTCGTGGTCGACGAGGTCGACGACTTCGTCAGCGCGATGCAGCAGGCCAGCCCGAAAGGCTTCGCGTTCGTCTACGCCAACAGCGGCGGCGAAGGCCTGGACCGGATGAGCTCCGGCACGTTCCACTACGCGATGATCGCGGAGGACGTCAGCGACCTGCCGGCGACCACGATCGCGCGCACGATCCGCAATCAGGCGCCCGACACCGTCGTGCTCACGTTCCTCGGTCCCGCCGAGAACGGCAAGGTCGAGCTGGTCGAGACCCATGGCACGCGCACGATCGTCAAGCCGTTCCAGGATCCGCAGCAGCTCGTCGCGCGCATGGACGAGCTGGCCGAGGCCTGGCGGGCCAAGGCCAGGGAGCGCCGCTACGCCCAGGCGTTCCGGGAGCGTCACTACGATTTCCTGCGCCGTTACGTCGAGATCAAGACGAAGATCGAGCGCGCGATGCACGAAGGCCCCGGATAGAATCGGCGCGTGGACGAGCCGTCGCCCGAGCACACCCCCACGACGTTCGGCGGCGTGCTGCGCGAGATCGCCCGTGTCGAGCCGCTGCCGCTCGGCCCCGGGCTCGTGCTCGACGGCAGCTACGAGCTGCTCGAGCGGCTCGGCGGCGGCGGCATGGGCGTGGTGTACCGCGCGCGCGATCGCCGGCTCGGCCGCGACGTCGCGGTCAAGACCGTGCGCCGCGTCGACGATGACCACGCGCGCCGGCTGTTCGAGCGCGAGGCGCGCGCGACCGCGCAGCTGCTCCATCCCAACATCGTGACGCTGCACCACGTCGGCGAGCACGACGGCGCGCCCTACCTCGTGCTCGAGCTGCTCGCCGGCGAGACGCTGGCGGCCCGGCTCGCGCGGCGCGGCAAGCTCGCGTTCCACGAGGCGTTCGCGGTGATCGACGCGGTGCTCGCGGCGATCGCGTTCGCGCACGAGCGCGGCGTCTTGCATCGCGATCTCAAGCCGAGCAACGTGTTCGTCACCGTCGACGAGCGCATCAAGGTGCTCGACTTCGGCGTCGCGCTGTCGCTCGACACCGATCCCGGGCCGGTCACGCGCAGCGCGGGCACGCCGGGCTACATGGCGCCCGAGCAGCGCGGCGGCGCCGCGCAGGATCCACGCACCGACGTGTGGGCCGCCGCGGCGCTGCTGGTCGAGATGTTGCTCGGCCGCCGCCCCGACCAGCGCGATCCCGCGGCGTCGCTCGGCGAGCCCGACGCGACCGCGTGCCTCGCCGAGCTCGACGCGCCACCCGCGGTGCGTCGGGTGCTCGACCGCGCGCTCGATCGCGATCCGGCGCGCCGCCCCGCCACCGCCGCCGAGCTGCGCGGTCAGCTCGCGCGGGCAAGCGGCCGCACCGCCTCGCGGCCCCGCCGGGCTCGCCAGCGCGCGAAGCTGGCAGGCGGCGCGGTCGCGATCGCCGCGGCATCGGCCGGCGCGACCTACCTCGCGACCCGCCACGGGCCGCGACCCGCGGTCACGCCGTCGGAGATCAACGGCCACGCCTGGCACGTCAACTACGGCGAGCTGCGAATGCACGTCGACCCCGGCGGCGCGGCATACGGCGTGTACGATCAGAAGGATGGCATCCTGGTCGGCCGCTACGCGCTCGGGCGGTTCGTCGGCTGGTGGTGCCAGCTGCCGACGCGGCGTCCGCCCGACGACGCGGGGCGGGTCGAGCTGCACTTCGTCCACGGCGACGATCGCGTGCTGATCGACGGCGAGTGGACCTACGGCGATGGCCGCGCCGCAGCGTGGCAGAAGGACTTCTACGGCGTCTCGCTGGTCACCGCGCCGTCGTACCGGCTCGAGCAGCGCCTGCAGCATCACGAGCTGTGCCCGGACCCGCCATGACCGCGACGCCACCGCCGCAGACCGACCTGCGCGATCAGGCGCTGCGCGCGATCGTCGCGACCGGCGACTTCGATCGCGCGACCGAGGAGACGATCCGCACCTACGGCCCGGAGCTGGTCAGCTGGCTGTGCTCGATCCTGCCGAGCGACGCCGACGCGCACGACGCGTTCTCGTGGACGTGCGAGGAGCTGTGGCGCAGCCTCGCGCGCTACGACGGCCGGTGCTCGCTGCGCACGTGGTGCTACATGCTCGCCCGCCACGCCGCGTCGCGCGTGCGCGGCCGGCCGCGCGCCGAGCACGAGGTCCTGGTCTCCGAGATCCCGTCGAAGGTCGGCAACCAGGTGTGGGGCTCGACCGGCCACAGCCAGCGCCGCGCCGAGCTGCTCGCGCAGATCCGCGGCGAGCTCGACGAGGAGGACCAGACGCTGCTCGTGCTGCGCGTCGATCGCAACCTGTCGTGGCGCGAGATCGCGCAGGTCCTGCTCGGCGAGTCCGCCGCCGGCGACGACATCGAGCGCAAGGCCGCCGCGCTGCGCAAGCAGTTCGAGCGGCTCAAGGCCGTGCTGCGCGCGCTCGCCACCGAGCGGCTCGGCGAGTGATCGCGATCAAGCGTTGGAGGGCCCGGCCGGGGTCACGCCGTTGGTGATCGGCGTCGTCCCGTGATCGCCGCCGGTCATCCCGACGGTCTCGAGGATGTAGTTCTTCGAGCTGATGTACGCGTAGCCGTCGCCGTAGAGATCCGGCGCCATCCCCTGGACCGTGAAGCGGCAGGTCGCGATGAAGCTGCCGCCCTGCGCGACGTGCAGGTACTCGCCGCTGTTCTGGTCGGGGATCATCGCCTTCGCGGCCGCCTCGGGGTCGGTCGCGTGGTCGAACGAGACCTCGCCCGACGTCATGAACGTGCCGGCCTTGAGCCAGGCATCGGCCTGGCTGGTCGGCAAGCCCATCTTGGTCCAGTCGGTGCGGAGCTGCAGCGCCCAGAACGTCTGACCGGGCGGCTTCTCCGCGCCGAACAGCTCCTTGCACGCCTTCTTCCAGTCCTCGCTGTTGACGCCGCTCTTCGCGCTGTACGCGTCGTACGCGTTGTTGCCGACCCAGGTCAGGAGCATCGACTGGTACAGCGCGTCGCCGCTCGGGTTCACCGCGGTGGACGACGCGATGTCGGCGTCGGCCCACTTCGAGACGGCGTCGACGTCGGCCTTGTCCATGTCGCGCGGCGCGAGCACGTCGAGCTGCTTGTGGTACTGGAAGTTCAGGCTGGTCTTGGTGTCGGTCGCCGCCTTGTCGATCTCGGCGAGCTTGGGCAGCAGCCTGGCGATCGCCGCGTCGCGCCCGGCAGATGACGCCTGTTGCGGCGTGAGCGGCTTGCCGCCCTCGATCTTCTCGGTCGCGACATCCTTGAGCTTGCCGCCGAGCGCGTTGATCGCGAGCGACACCAGCCAGCCGACCTCGGGCAGCCCCTTGGCCGCGCCCGCCAGGGCGCTCGTGCCCGCGCTGATCCCCTTGCCGACGCCCAGCGCGACGCCCTTGCTGATCAGGCCGGGATCCCACAGCACGGCCGGCGACTCGGCGGTGCGCTCGATGTACTTGGCCCACTGAGCGTGCAGCCAGCTCGACGTGCGATCGATCGCGCCGTCCGCGGCCTGCGACGCCGAGAGGATCTTCTGCCTGGCCGCCTGCTTCTCGGCCTCGCTCGCGGGCTGGCTCGAGTTCGGGCCGGTGTCCTCCGGCGGCTTGAGCGACTGGTTCTGGTCGCGGAACACCTTGCGCGACAGCCCGGCGGCCGCCGCGATCGTCGCCGGTCCACCGCTCACCATCGCGTCCGCCGCGCGGTCGGCCTCGTGCTCGGCGGCGTCGAACGGGGTCGAGACCTCGAGCTTGTTCTGGCGCGTCGGCGTGCCGCCCTGCTGCTGCACGGTGTGCGCGACCTCGTGCGCGAGCAAGTGCTCGCCGCCGGGGCTCGACGGATCGTAGTGGCCGGCGCCGAAGTGGATGTCCTGGCCGACCGTGTACGCCTTCGCGCCGACCGCATGCGCGGCGGCCTGTGACTCGCCGCCGGTATGAACGCGCACGCCCGAGAGATCGGCGCCGAGCGACGACTCGAACTTGCGCATCAGCATCTCGGGCAGGCCGTGGCTGCTGCTGCCCGCGGCGTTTGCAACCGCCTGCTCGGAGTCGGCCGCGACGCCGTTACCGTCGCGCTCGGCCTTGCGCTGCAGGATGCCGGACGCGAGCGGGTGCGCGGGCGCGGCGAGCAGCGCGGAGCGGTTGATCCGGCCCGGCGCGACATCGTCGTCGCGCGCGGGCGCGTCGTGCGAGGCAAGGGCGTGAGCTTGTTCCCGTTGGCTTGTCATGATCCTCCGTTCAATCGATCGCGCCGCTGCTCGACAGCTTGCCGAGCTCGGCGAACTCGAGCGCGACGGCTCGCTCGAGGTGACGCTGGTGCAACACGGTCTCCTCCTGCGCGGCGAGGAACGCGGCGCGCAGGCAGGCGTTGCGGATGTAGCCGCCCGATAGCTGGTACTTGCGCGCCAGCACGTCGAGCGTGAGCGCGCCCGCGACCGGAAGCTCGGGCGGCAGGTGGGCGCGCCACAGCTGCTCGCGGGTGTCCTCGTCGGGGAACGGAAACGACAGCCGGAACGACATGCGGCGCTTGAACGCCTGATCGATCGACGTGCCGCTGTTGGTGGTGAGGATCGCGATGCCCTCGAATGCGTCGAGCCGCTGCAGCAGGTAGTTGACCTCGAGGTTCGCGTAGCGATCGTTGCTCGACCGCACCTCGGTGCGCTTGGCGAACAGCGAGTCCGCCTCGTCGAAGAGCAGCACGACCTGGCCGTCCTCGGCCGCATCGAAGATCGTGGCGAGGTTGCGCTCGGTCTCGCCGATCCACTTCGACATCACCTTCGACAGGTCGACCTGATAGAGCTCGAGCCCGAGCTCGCGCGCGATCACGCCCGCGACCAGCGTCTTGCCGGTGCCCGGCGCGCCCTGGAACAGCGCGGTGAGCCCGCGCGACGTCTGCATCGTGCGGCCCATCCCCCACAGCTCGAACACGGTGCGCCCGTGGCGGACCCGGCCGACCAGCTCGCGCAGGCTGTCGAGGATATCGGGCGGCAGCACGACGCTCGACCACGACGCGAGCCGCTCGACCCGGCGCGCGTACTGGCCGAGCCGGGCGTCGCGGGTCTGCCGGATATAGGCATCGAGCCGCGGCGTCGCGTCGCCACCCGGCGCGGCGTCGCCGGTCACCGCCTCCACCGCGCGCAGGATCGCGCCGGCGCCGATCCGGTAGCGCGCGGCGAGCGTATCGACGTCCGCGGCCAGCCGCGCCTCGGCCAGCGCACGCCGCCACAGCGCGCGGCGCGCGGTCTCCGCGAGCACCGGCAGCTCGATCGCGACGTGCCCGGCCGGAAACGGCGCCGGCGCGTCCGGCGATGCGATCACCGCGATCGGCCCGGGATGGAGGCGGAACGTCTCGCTCGCGAGCTCGCGCGCCGCGTGCTCGCCGAACGTGACGTC